>CAZQCF010000006.1:0-142213 GCA_964592235.1 uncultured Planctomycetaceae bacterium | reverse complement strand
ATTTCACTTAAAGGATTCACTCCCGGAATTGGACGCACATGACCCGAATAATCTGTGCCTGACGCTCACCGCTATACCTTGCTAGGACTCAGAAGCGGTCGAAGCTACTTCGGCGCATCGAAGTATTAGTTGACCTAATTAGGTCTAAAACGTGCTTCAGGGCCAATCGGCGCTGTTCACTTGTAGATGACGGAAAGCAATCAACCAAAGCGGCCGCAATTGCGATTGCCATATTCGTGAATCTGCTCTCTGGTGAATTTGCTCTCGATTGGGGATCGGTAGATCGCGGTTCGGCGACGCCACTCAGTTCGCTTTTTGTGTCGGATTCGAGTTTGTCCATTAGTTTTCCGACGCGGTTAAGCACGTCGATCGGGTTGCCATTCATGGGTAGCGCGAGTCGCACTACATCCCCTCTGCTCGACACATGCACGTCAGATCCATATTCACGCCGAAACACTGATGACAACTCGCCGAGCAGCGACGCTGCCCTTTGCACTTTTCCATCGTCTTCTTCATCCCCGCAAAGAGTAACATCGGGGGAGAATTCGAGATTGTCGCGTTGAGTATCTGCGATGAGTCGCAATTGTACCTTTGAATTCTCGTTTCTAAGACAACTAGCCTCTACAGTAACTAATAAGCCACAAATACTCACATATCTAGTATATATGTGCCACCTGCCTACTCTCGACTCCTGAAATCTGCCCATCTTCTCCTTTGTGACCTCGATCTAGCTAACTCGCCTTCTTACGCGACGGTCTTAATCACATTATGGATGAGATTCGTTACAATTCCGTTAACGCCGACAGCATTCATCCAAGTCCTGTAGAAAGCCGCAGCACTTGTGCTATGAAGGTCGACAAAGGGAAACGTTGCTCAACATAGAGCCATTTTTGAATCTGGGCACAGATTTCCTTCTCCCGATCTAGGCCGAGCTGTTGGTCCCACTCGAAGTTGAGTACGCCAAGTACATCTTGAGCTGAGGCTTGCCTAGTTAACAGCGGGTCATAAAGTGGGATGACAATCTCGGTCGAAATATCTCGACTCATTGGATGGTGCTCTCCAGATTCATCCTGAAAAAAGAGATTAAAGCCATTTTTCCAATCTGCGCGCGGGTAGTCAACAGCATAACACCGCTTGATAATGTTATCCGGTGGTCCATCATCGGAGCACAGCCAAGAAACGCGCCGAATTATCACGTATTCGATTTGGTTGCGACTGTTGACCTTTGTCTTGAACCAATCAGCAGATAAAAATGCTTGCTTTTCTTCGAATTGCATTTCATGCATTCTGATAGGGAGCCCGGCACAACATCGATCAATCGGGTGCGGTGAAGTAATCAGAGATGGTCGCTTTACCCAATCAACCGAGTGAGCAATTTTTTCCTGTATGTAATGGGCCGAGTAGACTGGTTGGAAAACATCGGCCAAGCCAGTCGAGTCTTCACCAAGACTCTCAGCGGGCCTGAGAAATACGTCTGCATACCAGTCGGGCTTCTCGATAATATTTGGAACCAAGAGAGACCTGCCAAAAAATCGGATAGTTTTTTCGATCTTGTCCCGAAGTAGACACCTAATTCGCTGTAATGCCGGTGTGCGCACGACGATGTCCTGATCTGGATTATTCTCATAAGCCCTACGCGTACGTTCGGCCGCCAAGGCGCGCTCAATTGCCTCAAAACTCTGTGGCCTACGGGCGGGATCAAGATCGATCATTCGCATAATAAGGTCACTTAATTCATTTGAAACGCCAAGAACCACTTGCGCTAGCGGTTCCGCCGGGTCAATTACGCTCGTCTTTTGGCGTTCGTCCCAACGAATCTGACCATAAGGAAGATGCCCTGCGAGCAGTTCATAGAATGTCACGCCTGCAGAGAAGATATCTAAGAGCTTGGGATCTGCATCACCGTTGATCGCTTCTGGAGCCCTGTAACCCAGAGTGCCGCCACGATCGGCTGAATATCTAGAGCGGCGCTCCCTTACCCGTTTACTTATCCCGAAATCTCCAATCTTCAGTGTGCCGTCCCTTGAAAGAAAAAGATTGGATGGTTTAATGTCGCGATGTGCAACACCAATTTGTTCCGCATGCATCGCTGACATACCAGATGCGAGATCAATTCCAATGCAAAGAAAGCGGTCAATATCAGCGCCTAGTGGTATTAATTGTCGAAGGTCGCCGCGGCTAAGATACTCGCAAACGATATAGGGAAGTTGTCGGGACTCCTGCTCGTAGAGACCAATCGCAACGATGTCAACGATATTGCGATGTCCTTTTAGCGTAGCAAGTAAACGCCCCTCTCGTTGGAAGAGATGGGTCTTTTTTTTCGAGGCGAATCTAGGCAGAAACTTAATGACAACCGGCACATTAAGCTGCTCGTCATGGCCTTTAAAGACATCGGACATGCCCTCGTGTTCAAAAGCCTCCCCTACGACAAAACGCCCTTGCAACACAATGCCTTTGATAATCTCAATCATTGCGATCTCCTCCCGTAGATAGCCGCCTGATACAGCCGAGCAAGTCGTGACATTTCCTGTCGCGAGTATGATTGCGCAAGCCCGAGTCGAAATAAATCCGGGGCCCTCAAGAGCTATGCAATATTTGCAGCGACTCTCCCGCAGACCAAGTTGTTGTCAATCTGCCGTAATATTCGGTGGGAAACACCAACACAGTTATTCACTGGAATCGCCCAGCGATGCCGCGATTTTATCGGCTCTTATCGGCTACGCAATCGGCTACGACGTGCCGGTCATTCGATCGGCTTTCGTTCACCACGAATCCAGTCGGACGCCTTCTGAGCGGCTCCGGCGGCGGCGATGACGAGTTTCTTATCGCCGCGAAGCTGCTTTAGCCAACCTTGCAGGTAGGCGGCTTGGTTCTCGATGGTCACAGGCTGGATTCCAACATGGGCGGACAGGAACGCGGCGGCCATTTCGGCGACGAGTTCTTCCTTGCCGTAGTCGGGCGAGCCGAACGGCTGCGGCTCGGTGTCGAGTTTGCGGTCAAGACGCTTGCTGTGGCCGGTCGAGTGGGCGAGTTCATGGAAGAGCGTCGAATAGTATTCCTCGCAGGACGCAAACCGCGTCGGCTCCGGCAAGCGTACAACGTCGGTTGACGGGCGATAGAATGCTCGCGTCCCGCCGTGTTCGATGACCGGTGCATCGGCGTAGGCTTTGACGATGCTCTCGGCAGTTTCGATGGGCTGGAAGTCGGTCGGCGTAAAGGTCACGGCATCGGGTGCGGTTATGCCTTCGCACTGCGAGATGTTGAACACGCGATAGTATCGCAGGACGGGGACATTCGTCGGCTCGCCAGTCTCCCTGTCGGTCGTCTCGTACTGCTTCCAGAAGATGACGAATGACGATTTCTCGCCCTTCTTGACGCTGCCCTTCTTCTGCTTCGCTTGATTGAACGTGAGCCAGTAGGACGACTCGTAGCCGTTCGCCCAGGCGGTGAACGCCAGCAAGAACACGTTGACGCCCCGATAGTCTTTGCCGCTCTCCAGATTCTTCGGCATACCGGCGGACTGCCTGCCGAGAATGGGAGAACGCCAGGGAACGACGCCCTTCTCCAGCATGGCGATAATCTGGTCGGTGACGTTCTGATAGATGTCGAATTGCATGGGTGAATCCTCCAGTCGGTTATGGCTTTCGGCGGCTGTGTGCGAACGACGCACACGCCCGCCTTGCAACCGATAGGTGGCAAGCCCCAGCGACCGCGCGCAGCGGTCACAGGTGGAACCGTCGGAGAAGAGGACTCCTTTGGAGTAGTACCTTGACGGCGAGCACGGTCGCTAAAATGAGGGTGTTCTGATTTGCAAGGCGGGGGTGTTGATCGCACTAATCGAAGCCCGCCATGCCCGGCGGGATTCACAAGAAACTTGATGGGGAGAAATGGCCAAAGTGGACTTTGAACACCCAAACGAGATTATCAGCCAAGCGCAACTGAAGTCGTTGACTCTGCAAATGTTGGAAACAGGCACTAGCCAAGCTGCGCTATTGAGCGAGCCTGTGAACGGAAGCGGCAATTTGGGGGAAACCTTCCGCGAATGCTTAGCGAGTCTGCATGCGTACTTGTGTACTTGCGGCACAGAAGCTGTCACTGAAATCGCGGTTTCGATGCCAAATATTTACTCTGATTTCTTCGATGCAAATGCCAGCGTGGCTGGCGAGAACCAGGCGCTTGAGCGCATGGCGGTGTGTTGGCTCGCGCATCTCGTCTTAGAAAATATGAGAACCGGCGAATTGAGTTCGTGGGCACCAGTCATTGGAAGCCGAGTCATACAAGCATTTCCTGAATTAGAATCATTGATTACTGATGAGGGTCTTATTCGGCTGGAAAATGGATTGAGTTTTGATCGCGACGGAATACGCTTGGATGGAAATCTAATACGCTTTCACTCGGCTTTGGGATTCAGTCGATCTGATGATCCTGACGCAGACCTATTGGCGCTGCTTTGTCAACTGGCAAAACGGACTGACATGAAGGTAGCTGTCGCGATAGAATCCAGATGCTACATTACGAAGCAGAATCGGGGGTTTCGGATTTATGAAGATTTTTGGCGGGGCAGACCTTATGGCAGAGACGACCTAGACGATCCCTATGCTACGGGTGCGACGGTGTATGCCGCGCCAGACGCAGCTACGGCTCCGGGAATCTGGACCGGGTGTACCCTCGGCGGAATTAAGCGGACTGAATTTTTCTGGAAGTACAAAGAAGTAATTAAGACCTTTGAGGCAGAAGAAGTCCTTGACGCGGGCTTTGGTAACGGCCGGTATGTCCATGCTGAATATGATCTTGCTCAGAAGAAATTCCGCCATTTGGATGGAGCTCTGATGATCTATTCGGAAGATGATGCTATCAAAAGGCGGGAAATCAATTGCGTATTGCCGAGCACGCCAAGGGCAGCTAACAAACCAAAGCTGTTTCGGATTGATGGAAAGGTCGGTATTGATCATTGGTCAGCGGCGCTATCTTTGTTTTTCAGGAACAATCCATTAGTCATCGAGTACCTATCTGGCAGCACGTCTCTATCAATTGATCCAAGTGTATAAGTGAGGGCGGATTCACGAGTTGGCCTTTCCCGTTCGCTGGTCCCAGCCGTCTGGATTTCTGCGATCATCCATGACGCCGACGACTTCAATCCTGTCGGGAAGGCAGCGATAAACGAGTGCGTGTTTGAAGCGATGCAAGATGGCGCGTCGGCAATCACCTCTGAATTTCTGGCAGCTCTGCGGAAATTCTTGGATGTGTAAGAGCGTGGTGTTAATCTGCTGAACAAAAGCCCGGTCTAAGCCTGGTCGGGCATCGGCAAGTCGCTGCGCAGACAAGCCAATGTCATTCTTTGCTGGCGGCAGAATCAGTATGGGCAGGCGCATTATTGCTTGGACAGTTGGGCGTACACGGTTTCCCACGGCTCACCAACGACCTTGCCTGCATCCGACGCCGCTACGCGGCGGTCAATCTCTGCCAACTGCTCGGGCGTGAAGAATTCGCCTTGGGTTTCGAGAAGCACGCTGTCGAGCAAATCCTGAGCGATCTGAATTCGCTGTGCGATGGATAGTTGGGAAACGTCCAGTTCATAAATCGATGCGGTCATAGTGCCTCCTAATTTAATAAGCAAAGATGGCTTATTTAGCGATAAATGTAAATTAGAATCTGCACCATCACGCGGGTGCTTTGGCAGCAGTATAGGCGTCAGCAATGCGTCGGCAGGCATACTCAAAATACACCGGGTCGCGTTCGATGCCGACGAATCGCTTGCCCGCCATGACGGCGGCAACGCCGGTCGTACCTGATCCCATGAACGGGTCGAGGATGCTGTCGGCTGCGACGGAGTCGCAGACATAGCGAACCTGAGCCAATGGGCGCGGGCATGGAACGGGGTTGCCGCCCGCGTAGCCGTCATAGGGCTTCAGGTCGGCCACGTGCCAGTCGCGGGGCAATTCGTCGTGGATGCGCGACCGTCCGCTCCAGAAGATGATGGGGTCCCAACTCAGGCAGGCGCTTTTTCCGGGGCGGTCGGGATAGATTTTGCACGCGGCGATGATGCGGTATTTCTCCGGGAAATACTCATGCCACTTGTTTGCCTTGAGCGGGCTCTGCCAGACGAAGCACGGCCCGTTGTCGGTGACGCGGATGAGTTCTGGGACAAGCCGACGCATCATGGCGTCATACTTGCCCGGCGCGTCGTCGTAACTGCGGTAGGCGAAGCCGATGCCGTAAGGCGGGTCGGTGACGACCGCCCCGATGCCGGAGAGCGTCGGCAGCACGTCGAAGCAATCAGCCCGGTACAGCGTGGCATTCCCGATGATGCGCTTCTCGATGGGAAGCGTGTCGTTCACCGGGCGCTGTATCGGTGCAGCCCGCCGCGATTGGCGGGCTGCGTAGAACGGGTTGACGTGTGTAATCGCGGTCATCGCGCACCTCCGCGCTCTTCGCTGATCTCGGCGAGATAGTGGTCGTAGGCCAGCCGGTCGAGCCTGGCGTAGTCCTGGCCGTTGCGGTCGCACCAGTGACGGGCATCGGCGAGGAAGTCCACGAGGCAGTCGGTCTTGGTATCGCCGGTCCGGTAGCGAGCCAGCACTTTGGCGCAGCGTGCGGCACGGTTCTTGTTGGTGAATGGCATAATAAATGTCTCCTTTCGGGTTGTGCGTCGGGGCGGGCGCGAGTGCCCGCCCCGGTTTGCGTGGTCAGTCCTTCTTCTCGGTGGCGACGCGGAGGACGATGCGTCCATCCAGCGGCGCGACTTCGAGCTGGACGTTGAAGCCCTTGCCGTCGGCGTGAGCCCAGGCTGCGCCGATGCGGGTCCAGAAGCCGTTGCCGCCTTCGCGGTCACGGACGTGGTAGGCGACGTGGCTGGGGGCCTTCGACGCGGGTTGAGTGTTGGTGGTCTTTGCCATTGTGAAGTTCTCCTTCTTGGGTTGTCCGGCCGCGCCCATCGCGGCCTGATGGCACGAAAAAAAGCCGCAAACAGCCGGAGCGAACGAAGTGAGCGCCCCAGTCCAGTCTGAAAATTGGGGGCGACCTTCAGGGGGAACCGATTTTTTGACTTGACGGGACCGGCGGCGGCTTAAGTTGCCATCGAACAAGGCCGCAAGTGGGCAGGACGGCGTCCGGGAAGGGAATAGAACGGAGCGGCGAAGACAGGAACCAACACGCCGCGTCGAGTGAAGGCGCTCGCCACAAGCCTAGTCCGAATCGCAGGCAGAGTTACGGCTATCCCGCAGCGCCGGATCGGGGCACGACGGGGGCCATCACACGTCCAGCGCCGCCGCTGAAAGACAACCTGTCCCAATTCGCAACAGAGAGAAGAAAGCAACGCGAACCGTGGCGTCGCGCCCGCGTCTCAAGGCGGCACACGCGAAAGGCGAATAATTATACATATTTATTAACCGATGTTAACGAACGTGGTACAATGAGTCATGCTGCGGATCATCCAACAGACCAACGCGGCTGGTGCCAAGAGCTACTACAGCACGGCGGACTACTACTCCGAGGGCCAGGAACTGGAAGGCCGGTGGCGTGGCGAAGGCGCGAAGCGGCTGGGGCTATCGGGCGTGGTGCAGCGCAAGGACTGGGACGCGCTGTGCGACAATCGTAATCCGGCGACGGGTACGGTGCTGACAGCGCGCCAAAAGCAGAACCGCCGCGTCGGCTACGACTTCAACTTCCACGTTCCGAAGAGCATCTCCATCGTGTACGGACTGACAAAGGACGAGCGGATACTGGAGGCGTTCCGGGAGTCGGTGAACGCAACCATGCAGGACATGGAAGCGGAGATGAAGACCCGCGTGCGAACAGCGGGTAAGAACGAAGATCGGATGACCGGCAACATGGTGTGGGGTGAGTTCATCCATACGACGGCAAGGCCGGTGGACGGATTGCCCGATCCGCACCTGCACGCTCACGCCTTCGTTTTCAATACGACATGGGATGAGAAAGAACAGCGCTGGAAGGCCGGGCAGTTCGCCGATTTGAAGCGCGATGCGCCATACTTTGAGGCGGTGTTCTATTCGCGGTTCGCGCGGCGGCTGGAAGAGCTGGGCCTGCCGATCGAGCGCAAGAAAAAGGGTTGGGAGCTTCGTGACATCCCCAAGTCGGTGATCGAGAAGTTCTCGCGGCGGACGGCGCTCATCGAACAAGAGGCGAAAGAGCGTGGATTGACCTCCGCCGCCGAGAAGGACCAACTTGGGGCGAAGACCCGCGAAAAGAAACAAAAGGAAATCGCCTTCGATGAACTGCGGGAATACTGGCGCTCTCGCCTGACGGTGGATGAGAGCAACGCGGTGAACGCAGTAGCAAGGCGTATCGGCGAACCTGCCATCGGCGAAGACCTGCTCGTTGCAGCGCAGGCCGCATCGCGGGCAGTCGAGCATTGCCTGGAGCGGAGTTCCGTGGTGCCGGAGCGAAAGCTACTCACCGAAGCGCTGCGTCGTTCGGTCGGCGCTGCCTCGCCGGCAACCATTACGCGTAAGGTCAGCGCAATGAACCTGATCACCGGCGAGCGGGAAGGACGACGTCTGGTCACAACGCGCGAGGTGCTCAATGAAGAGCAACGGATGATCGACTTCGCCCGCGATGGACGCGGCGCCTGCCCGGCGCTGGGTGATGCCTTGTACGCTATCAAGCGGGATTGGCTTAACGATGGCCAGCGCCGGGCGGTGAAGCATCTGCTGACTTCCTATGATCGCGTCATGTTGATTCGCGGCGCGGCGGGTACCGGTAAGACGGCCATGGCCCGGGAAGCGGTTGAAGCCATCGAGGCGGGCGGTAAGCGGGTCTTCATGTTCGCGCCGTCGGCTGATGCCAGCCGCGGCGTGTTGCGGCAGGATGGATTCGAGAATGCCGACACGGTCGCGCGGCTCCTGAGAGATGAACGGATGCAGGCAGAAATTCGCGGGCAGGTGATTTGGATTGACGAAGCCGGGCTCCTGGGCACCCGGCAAATGGGACAGGTGTTCGACCTGGCCGAGCGGCTCAAGGCGCGGGTGATACTCTCTGGTGACCGCAAGCAGCATGGCAGCGTCGAGCGCGGCGCAGCGCTGCGGCTGCTGGAGCAAGAGGCCGGTTTAGTCCCCGCCGAAATCCATGCAATCCAGCGCCAGCACGGTGAATACAAACAGGCGGTCAAGGCACTAAGCGAAGGCCGCACGGAGGCGGGATTCCGCCAACTGGACAAGCTCAGCTGGGTGCGCGAGGTCAATGTAACCGACCGATACGCGGTGATGGCACAGGACTATGTGTCCGCGCTGGCCGAAGGCAAGACGGCGTTGGTCGTCTCACCGACGCATCGTGAGGCGGAGTACATCACCGGTGCCATCCGCAGCCGCCTGAAGCAATGCGGCAGGCTGGGAACGACGGAGCGGTCGGTACTGACGCTGCACAACCTCAATCTCACCGAGGCCGAGCGGATGGATGCCGTGAACTACGAACCCGGCGACGTTCTTTTCTTTCATCAGAATGCCAAGGGGCATCGCAAGGGCGAGCGGCTGGTTGCCGGCAGCAAGCCGCTGCCGCTGGCCGAGGCCAAAAAGTTCCAGGTCTATCGGCCGGACTTCCTCTCGATTGCGCCGGGCGACCTTGTTCGCATCACGCGCAATGCGACGACGATGGATGGCGGCCACCGGCTGAACAACAGCGAGACTTTCACGGTGAAAGAGTTTGATGCCAAGGGCAATCTCGTCCTCTCCAATGGCTGGCGCATCGCCAAGGACTTCGGGCATCTGGCCTACGGCTATGTCGCCACGAGCCACGCCAGCCAGGGCAAGACGGTAGATCGGGTGTTCATCGGCGAATCCGCGCGGTCGTTTGCGGCGGCTTCGCGTGAGCAGTTCTACGTCTCGGTCTCCAGGGGCCGGGAACGGGCCACGATTTACACCGATAACAAGCGGGCGCTGGCTGAAGCCATCAACCGCAGCGATGACCGAATCAGCGCGACGGAGTTGGTCGCACAGCGGCAGCGGCAACAACGTGCCCTGGTGCTGCAACGATTGAACCGGCAGTTCGCGGAACTGCCGATGCCGGCGCACGCGGGCAACCGCAGTCACGAAAGGGGGACGTATGACAGACCATAAGCTACTCGACAAATTCCTGCACCGGGTTCACGCCGAGACGGCGAATGAGAACAACGAGGCATCGGAGAGTGAAATCGATGACCTGGGCGTGTTCGGCTTCCTGCGCGGCTCGCGCGAGCGGGCGACGATGCTGGAGCTTCGCAAGCGGGATGGCCACGTCCTGGCGGTCTGCTACGGGATGTTTGAAGTGGAGTTCGACCCGTCCGAAGGCATCACGCTTCACTTCGCCGACCGGAAGATCAAAATCAAGGGCCGCAACCTCAACGCCGAGGCGAAGCCGAACGTCAAGCTCTTCGAGGTCATCTGCCGGCACAAGGCTCCGTGGCTGCGCGAAGCCAGCGAATCGGAACAGTTGTCGGCAGGTGAAAGTGAACCGCTGATTGAATCAATTGATTGGTAGGATTATCGGTTTTTTGAATCTGCGCCTTCATATAATAAAGCAACATGCAAGCGATACCTGAAGATTCAAGAGAGTGGGTTTGGGCGGATCTGTCCCGATTCGCCGGTATTGAACGCCCGCGCATTATTCGATGGGAATCCGTCGGTGTGCCGTCCGATTTGCATGTATGTCGAGACAACCTGGCAATTCTCGGCGAAGAAAGGCACTTTCACCACACTGAGGGGATTGCGGCAGTCCTATCAGCGGTTTCGGAGGCGCTGCGGCTGGACCCGATGACCGTCCGCAGCCAAGCCGAGTTTTTCAGGCTACTTTTTGCGAGTTTTTTTGCGAACTCAAGCGCGCCGGCATGGATGACGGTCATCGCGACGCGCCATTCGTTTCCCCAGCGCATGCAGGCTGCCAACGCCCGCGTGTCCAACGCATTCCAGCTTGAGAATCGAGTCATTCCCATCGCATGGGCCAAGCGGTCCCGAATCATGCTCAATGGACAGGCTATTCCGCTGCGAGGGTCTCGTTTCTTTCATCATTACAACCTTCCGGACCGAAGCCTCAAGCTCCACGAACTCATCGTTCATCGATCGTTGGAAGGAGACGGGCTTGGTCCCTTTCGGTCCACGCGCGAGCACTGGTTCTTTCTTGCGTCACCTGATCCAAAAGAAACGACTCAGGTAGTGGATGGCAATAATCCGAGCTTGGAGCTGTATAGAGACGAATTAACGCGCCTACGCACGGCCCCAATGGTGACCCTTTGCCGCTTTGCCGATGATCGGCAACGAATCTTGTGCCGGTGCATTTGCTTGCGGCCCTTTGTGGGTGAGGTCATCGACCTCCGTTCGGTGCGCTATTCAACGGACTACTTATTCCGAAGCGATCAAGCCAATCATTGGATCATCCAAGAATTGCTCACGTCTGGCCGATACGAGCCCTTCTAGTTATCCTAGAACAAATGGCCAGTATCAAGCACAAGCGAGCGCGGAAGCTCCGTTCTGGGCCCACCGGGCGTTCCGCGACCCAATTCGGGGTTGTGTTTGAATTGTCCCGGCGACAACTGATGGGGCCTCGCCTTGGGGTCAATCATGCGACGGCGGTCGTGACCGGATGCGTGCTGGCTGCATTAGGCCGGTTGACAACCCCTTCAGTGCGGCGTTTCGTAGCGGTAGCAGGCTCCATCGCGAATCGCGACACGCGGCAAATCGAAGCGCTTGAAGATGCGATGATATCGCAAATCACGCAATTGCTCACAACAGCCTTGAACGATTCGAATTCGGAGGCCACAGCCTCCTTGGCGCTTGACTCGCATATTATTCATTTGCGCCTCTTCGGTGACTCTGTTACAGCCAAGGAGTGGGTAGAGGAGCACGGCGCGCCGAAAAAGCCGCCGGCACGACGGGTTTTGCAGAAAGAGTCAAGTGATTCCTACAATAAGCTAAACGAAGCGATCGACAAGCTCGTCGTTTCGCTGCCGACTGACTTTGCCTCACGCCGAACGTCGTTGCTTCGCTTGCACGATCATGTCCGCTCGGTAATCGGCCGATCCTTTGAATCGGCGCTGAACGAGAAAGCCGCATCGCTCCCCCAAGACACCTATGAGGACAAAAAAAAACTTGCCAAGTGGGTCAATGCCCAACTGCGAGAGCTGGGGCTGACCATCAAATGTCCGAAGACCGGGGAATCATGTTTGCTCTTGGCAAACGCCGGCCATGATCCGAGTATCGGGCGGTTTCACCTCGAATATACTGATTCAGAAGGCGGAAAGCACCGTACCGTGACTTCAACGACTCTCCCCCACCTTGAGCCCATGGTCAATGACCTTGCACGGGCGAACTACGCCGAACGCTCCGGCCATCGGCGTTAGAAATCACGACCACGCTTCGAACTTGAGCTAGGACAAATTTGACTTTCTCGCTTGAGCTGGTACAATATCATTGTACCGATGGAGAATGTCATGACTACAAACGACAAAGCCGCCGTTGAATCACCTGACTTGGCAAGCTCCGGTATCTACCAAGGCTTGGCGGATCACCAAGTGACTGAAACGTGGTTCGGTCGTCCGATGATGGAAACGCTCCGACTTTGGGCGGATCGGTTCATCGTTGAGTTTAATCTGGAAATTCCTGAAGTATCCCTGGCCATCGATCACCTGCGGTGCGACAGGTACGGCCACTTTCGATACGGGCACAACGGATTCGGCCTCAAGGGCGAAATCGCCCTGAACGTGCGCTACCTGTTCGGGCAGCGCGAAAGCTGGGAAGTGCTGGGCACCCTGCTTCATGAGCTACTTCATGCGTGGCAGCAAGCGCATGGCAAGCCCGGAAAGAACAATTACCACAATCGGGAATTCTGCGAGAAGGCAAAGAGCCTGGGCTTGCTCATCGACAAACGCGGCGTGACCGGCTACGCGGCTGAAAGCCCGTTCAAGGATTTGTTGCGGCGCTTCGACGTTGACGTGCCTTTCTTTGAAATGCCGCTGCCCAAGGAAAAGGTGAAGGGCGATTCCAAGTTGAAGAAATGGTCGTGCGGTTGCACGAATGCGCGGTGCGCGGTCGCCGACTTCGCTGCTCGTTGTTTGAAATGTGGACGCGTGTTTGAGCGTCTCAACTAACCCACGGTCAATTCAAAAGGAGAATCACTCCATGAAAAAGTTCGCACTGATCCTCGGTTGTTTGCTGTACGTCCTGTCTCCGATCGACCTGGTGCCGGATTTCATTCCCGGCGGCCAGTTGGATGACCTCGGGGCGATTGCGCTCACGATTCGTTCATTACTGACGAAAAAATCACCCAAAGCCACCTGACGCCTCGTGCGTCAATGGCATTCCAAAGGGAGCAAGATCATGTCACACAAAGTCATTCAAAATGCGCCGATCAAGCGGCTGACCTGCAAGCCGCAAATTCGGGAGTGGATGGACGAGGAATCGCTAGCCGGCTTAGCGCAGTCCATCAAGGAGTCGGGGATACTTCAACCCATACTCGTTCGTCGCGAGGGGTCGGAGTTCATCGTCATCGAGGGCCATCGCCGATTGCGCGCGGCCCAAATGGCGGGCTTGTCGCATGTCCCGGTCGTGATTGATGACCGGGAATTGTCGGAAGCGGAAGCCCTGCTTCGCCAGTTCGTGACCAACTGCCAGCGCGAGGACCTACCGGTATTGGACAAAGCGCGAGCCGTGCAGCAACTGATGAAGGCGATGAATTGGAGCGCAGCCGAGACGGCAGTCAAGCTGGGCATCTCGCCCAGCATGGTCTCGAAGCTGCTCAAGGTGCTGGAACTGCCGGCGGCGGTGCAGGAACAGATTGCCACAGGCGCGATTGGGATTAGCGCTGCCTATGCCATCGCGCAAGCGCCCGATCCGGCCGCTCAATCGCAACTGGCATCCGACGCCGTTCGCGGTGGATTGACGCGCGAGGAGGTCGCCGCGCGGGCCAAGGCGCGTAAGCGCCGCACATCAACTCGCAAACAATCGAGCAGCAAGCGCGAGCGGATTGTGATTCCGCTTTGTGGCAGCGGTTCGGTTGCTGTGCCGGTTGAAGGTCTGACTTTAGAGGGACTCCTTGCCGGCTTGATGAGCCTGATTGAGCGGCTCAAGGCCACCGAGTTCAGCGGGCTTTCGCTAGCGGACGTGTTCAGAGCGATCTCGACGGACGAACGACAAAAGGCGAGCGCGTGATTGACGGCAAAGCCGAACGGAGCATCCGATGTTTACGTCGCTATTGAAACGACTTCGACGAACCAAACGATCACGGGATCCGTGGCCGCTGTCCCAACCACTGCTGCACTGGTCGGATGATGACGTGTGGACGATTGGCGCGGCCTGCGAGGGGACGCTCTGTCTCGGCGCAACGGGCAGCGGCAAGACCACGGGCAGCGGCCGCGCCATCGCCCTGGCGATGTTACGGGCCGGATTCGGCGGACTAGTGTTGACGGCGAAGCCCGGTGAACGCGAGGTCTGGGAGTCCTATTGCCATGAGACGAAACGGTCTTCCGACTTGATAGTCTTCGGTCCAAGTAATCCCTACCGATTCAACTTCCTGGACTACGAATTGAATCGCGCTGGTGCCGGTGCCGGCTTGACGGAGAACATCGTCAATCTGTTTTCCACGATTCTGGAAGTGGCCGAGCGGGGTTCAGGTTCTGGCGCGGGGAGGGAGGATGAGAATTACTGGCGACGGGCCAACCGCCAGCTTCTCCGCAACGCCGTCGATCTGCTGTCGCTGGCGATGGGCCGCATCTCGGTGCCCGACTTATACAAATTGGTCATCTCCGCGCCGAGCTTTCACAGCCAGGTCAACAACGCGCACTGGCAGAAGGAGTCCTTCTGCTTCCAGTGCATGCAGGCAGCGGACCGCCGAGCGTTGACAGCGACGCAGCGACGCGACTTCGCCATTGTCGCGGACTACTTCCTGCTGGAGTTCCCCGGCCTCTCGGAAAAAACCCGCTCGGTGATCGTCAGCACCTTCACCAGCATGGCGGATTTATTCCTGCGCGGCATCCTGCGCGACCTGTTCTCGTCGGAGACGAACATCACGCCGGACGCGGTGCAAGACGGGGCGATCATACTGATCGACATGCCGGTCAAGGCGTATTCCGAGGTCGGCCAGTTCGCCCAGGTTCTCTGGAAACACGCCTTCCAACGCAGCATCGAGCGCCGTGACATCACCCGGAGTCCGCGTCCGTGTTTTCTGTTCGCCGACGAAAGTCAATACTTCGTCACCTCTTACGACATGCAGTTCCAGACGACGGCAAGGGCCTCGCGCGTGGCCGCGGTCTATCTCAGCCAGAACGTCAGCAACTTCTACGCCGCCTTGGGCGGCAACGAGAAGGGCAAAGCCGAAGCGACTTCGCTCTTCGCCAACTTGAATACGAAAATCTTCCACACCCAGGCCGACCCGGTGACCAACGAATGGGCGGCCAGTCTGATCGGCCGGACGCGCCAGTTCTTTGCCAACGGCAATAACAGCTACACGTCGGATGACTACCTGTCTTCGATGATGGGCATGGCCCCGGCGGGCCACACGTCGGCCGGCTTCAGTGAGTCGATGGAGTACGAGTTACAGCCCAACTACTGGACGCAACTCCGCACGGGCGGAGTGAAAGACAAGTACCTGATCGACGCAATCGTCTTTCAGAACGGGAGATTGTTCCACGGGACCGGCCGGCCCTGGCTACCGGTGACGTTCAAGCAGCAGCTTTGAACTGAACCGTCTTGAGTGAACGAACAGCGGCCATGCCGCAGACGGAGATTCCGCGCGCTCAGCGCGAAGGAGAAGACAATGAACCCTCAACCATCGCAACATCAGCAGCCCGGATTCATGGAACGAGCCAGGGGAGCCTTCGGCTGGTTCCTGTTCATCTGCAACAGCCTGGCGGTGACCCTTGAAGTGTTCCTGCACAAGGGCATGGGGTCGCGCTACCTGGGCCTGCAAGCCTTGGCCGGCGCAGCCATCCTCTTCTTCTCGGGCGGATTCTGGCCGGGCCACGACGTGGGTCCGATGCTGGCCTACTTCGCGCTCTTCCTGCTCTTCTGCTTCGCCCAGCGCATGGATGCTCTGAAGCGCCTGGCACACGGCGTCGCGCCCGGACACAGCCGCTACACCGGCCGGCCGCTCTTAATGCGGCTCTTCCGCCGAACCCACGAAATCACCCTCAAGCGAATCTTTGAGCCGGTGCTGGTGTTCCTCTGCGGCGCGATGGTCTGCGATGCCAACGAGCCACTCGGCAAGTACCTGATGCTCGCGTCCTTCGGTCTGTTCGTCTCGGTGCAGAGCAATCTCCACTTCGAGCGGACGCGGGCCACGGACATGAACGATGCCCTCATCGATCAACGCCATGTGTCGGAGCGGTTCCGCACCATGCGCGGCGATCGTTTCCTGAACTGAAAGGAGAACGACCGTGAATCGTGCGCGCGATGACCCGAAACCCAAGATCGGCAGCGGCCACGCCGGCGCCATGTGGCGGCAAGGATTGGCGGAATTGAGGGCGGCGGTCTTTCCCGGCTCCAACGTCGCCCAGCCGCCGCAGTACGGACTCTATGGAACACGAACGCCGGGCGAAGTGGCCGAGGCCCGGAAAATCGACAGTCGTGACCTCTACGGGCGCGACATGGATGAAGAACGCGGATCGATTCTTGCCGCACGACTGCGGCAAGCGGAAGCCCGTGATGATCACGGGCGGGACTCACGAACCTTTGAGAAGGAGTAGTGCGATGACGTTCGGAACTTTCATGATGATGACGTTGTTCCAGGCGGTGACGACGGTCTGGTGCATTCGCTGGTACATGCGAAAACACCCTGAAGAGGGCCGCAAGATGATGATGGCGGCCAAGGACCGCCTCACGAAGATGATGAGCCGCTGAAGGCCATCGGAGGGCGGAGCGGCTACGACAAGTCGCTCCGCCCTTTCTTTTCCCTGTTCACTCTGGTGCGACGCCATGCCGGGCAAGCAGCTTAAGAAACTGGAACCACGCGACGAAGCCACGGACATTGCCGTGCCGCCCGACACCCCCGCATGGATTACGCCGGCCCTAATTGCGGCAACCATCGAGACTTGGCAGCCTTTTTATAAATCCCGGCTGACCGTGGCCGAGGCGTCTACAATGCTCCGGGACTTGGGGAGGTTGTTCGGCATCTTGTCACGGGGTTAATGCCATGAAACGCTACGTCGCCTTGGCGCGGGTATCGAGTAGGGAACAAGAACGGGAAGGATTCTCATTAGCCGTCCAGGAAGATGCGCTCAAGCGCTACGCCGCTTCGACCGGCGGCGAGATCGTCCGGCTCTTTCGGATCGCCGAGACTGCCAGCAAGCGGGATGAACGCAAGACGTTCAAGGAACTGGTCGCCTTCGCCAGAAAGAACGCCGACAAGCTGGATGCGCTGCTGTTCTACAAAGTGGATCGCGCGGCCCGCAACCTGTTCGATTACGTCGAACTCGAACGGCTGGAGAGCGAACACGGCATCGCCTTCATCTCCGTCTCGCAGCCCACCGAGAACAATCCCGCCGGCCGTATGATGCGGCGGACGCTCGCCAACATGGCGAGCTTCTACACCGAGCAGCAATCGGTCGATGTTCGTGAAGGACACGCTCGCCGCGTGCAGGAGGGATGGTTCGTCGGCGCGGCCCCTTATGGATACCGCAACATCCGCAAAGAAGGTCGCGGCCTCATCGAAGTCGATGCTGACCGAGCCGCCAACGTGCGGCGGATGTTCCAACTCTACGCCTACGAGCCGCTCACGGTCGATCAACTCGTCCAGCGGTTGGCCGAAGAGGGTGTATCATATCGCAATTCGTCGCCGCGCTTCCCGCGTAGCCAGGTCTATGCCATGCTCAAGGACCGCGCGTACATCGGCGAAGTCGAATACAGCGGACAATGGCATCCCGGCAAACATGAGCCGATCATCGACCGGGCCACTTGGGAGCGCGTGCAAGTGCTGCTGGGCGGTAAGACGTACAAGACGCTGGAATTGACCTACGCTGGCGGACTCATCCGCTGCGGCCACTGCGGCAATCTCATCACCGGCGAACAGATCATCAAGAAGAACACCGGCAAGCGGTACATCTATTACCGCTGCACGATGTACAACGCCATCCCCGGTCATCCCAAGGTACGCATGACGGAGGCGGAACTGGACGAGCAAGTGCTGGCGGTCTTCAAGTCCATCCGCCAGCCGGAGACCGTGCGCGACTGGTTCGCCAAAGCGCTGCGGGAATGGTCCAAGCACGAACGCGGCGAATCGCAGCATCGCGCCCAGCATCTGCAAAAGGAAATCACTGAACTACGCAAGCAGCAGGACCGGTTGCTCAATCTACGGCTCTTGGAAGAAATCGACGCCGACACGTTTGCCGGCAAGGCCACGGAATTACGCGACCGGATTGCCCAAGTGAGTCTGCAACTGGAAGCCGCCGACCGTGATCGCGGCGAACAGGCGGAATTGGCGGAAAAGGTTTTTGAACTCTCGCAAGCCCTTATCGACAAGTGGCTTGTCGCCGATTACTCCGCCAAGCGTCAACTGCTCGAAATCGTGTTTTTGAACTTCAAACTCGACGACGTAACTCTTTGCTACGAAGTGAGAAAGCCCTTCGACGTACTCGCCGAAGGGCTGATTCCAAGCCATACTCGGGGCGACTAGATTCGAACTAGCGACCTTCTGCACCCCATGCAGACGCTCTAGACCAGGCTGAGCTACGCCCCGTAGCGAGCGAATATCATAATCAATTGGCGGGCTGGGGCAAGTTCGCGGAATCCGGCTCGGCTTGGGCGGCCAGCAGCCTGCTCAATTCGTCTCGACCCTTGCCGCTTTTGAAATAACGCTCGCGGTGGATCGCTTTCGCCCGTGTCGAATACCTCTCGTGATACACCAGCGTCCACGGGATTCCGTGCCGCGTGGCAGCTGACCGACCCGCGTTGTGACGCATAAGCCGATCACTTAAGTCGCTCGTCAAACCCGTGTAGAAACGCCCCGTCACGGCGCTGCGTAACACATAGACATGGTATTGCGAAGGCATACGCGCGGGATGAATCAATGCGCCTCACCCAGCGACCTGTCGCCGCGGCGACCGCTCTAGACCAGGCTGAGCTACGCCCCGTAGCTGCGTCCATGTTAATCGAAACAACGCCCCGAGCAAGGAAACCTCTCGCAAGCCCCTGGCGCCGTTGTCTTGCCCAGATCACCGAATGCGGACTTCCCCCGCCCTTGTCGCGTTGACATCTGCCCCTGTGATTCATAGCCTAGCTCGCCGCAAACATGCCCGGCGGTCGATGCCGCTGCGCCGACCCGTCTGCTCGCTGGGACGCACTGCGGGTTGGCGGCACGTTGCTGGTAGATGGTTACCGCCGCCGAACGAGCCAGACCGAGGCAGACCCGCACTTGGACGATGCCCTCTTCATCCTGATCCTCCTCTACCTCGGCGGCGTGCTGTGGCTCACCTACAGCCTCTTCAGCACGATCTTCCTCCTTCGCAACCAGCAGCAGATCGCCGCCGCACCTCGCAACGGGCGCGACTGGCCCACTATGGACGTGCTCGTCCCCGTGAAGGATGAAGCCGCCACGATCGCCGCCTGCCTCCAATCCGTCCTTCAGCAGGACTATCGCGCGACTCCTGTCGGCGCGCCATCCTCCGCCGACACGCCCCCCGACGGCCGGCCGCGACTGCTCGTCGTGAACGATCGCTCGACTGACGACACCGCCGCCGCGGTGCAGGCCGTGCAGGACGCGCACCCGCACGTGCAGCGGCTGGACATTCGCGAATTGCCCGAAGGCCTGTACGGCAAGCCGCACGCGCTGCACGCGCTTGCCCCGCAGCTTCGCGGCGACGTGCTGGCGTTTGTTGACAGCGATCTGCATCTTGAGCCGCACTGCCTGCGCACGCTGACGCATCACCTGCTGCAGCACAATCTCGACTGGGTCGCCACGATGGGCCGCCCGGAGATTTCGCGCTTCTGGGAGAAGCTGCTCGTGCCGCTGCTCGGCGCGATCACGTTCGCCTGGTACGACCCGCGCAAGATCAGCGATCCGAAATGGCCCAATGCCGTCGGCTCGGCACTCATGGTCTGCCGCGCGTCGGCTTACCACGCCATCGGTGGCCATCGCGCGGTCATCAACATCTACGACGAAGACAGCGAGCTGATCCGCATCGCCAAGCGCGCCGGCCAGCGCGTCAGCTTCGTCATGGTGCCCGAACTGTTCAGCCAGCGACACTACGGCACGCTCAAGCGCACCATTCACGGCATCACGCGAACGCTCGTGGGCGGATTGAAGTCCATCCCGCGCATTCTCATCACCATCAATTCCATGTTCTTCGTCTCGGTGCTGCCGATTCTCCTGCTGGGGGCGGTCGGCATCGCCGCGGCGCGCGGGGCGACCATCCCGCACGGCGGCCTGCTCGCCGGCATCGCCGGGCTGCATCTGATCGTCTCCACCGCGCTCATTCGCGTCGTCCATCGCACGGCCGGAACCGGCGGCGCGGCCGTGTGGCTGCACCCGCTGGGAACCCTGATGATGACATACATTTGCCTGCGAGCAGCCGTGCATCTCCTGCGCGGCGCGCGCATCACCTGGCGAGGGACCTCCTACGAACGCAGCCCTGCTTGAAAAACAGTTCGACAACCTGCGGCGGCATGCCGCCCGCCCCCTCGCTTGGATCGGCCTGCCCCTGCTGCTGCACGTCTGGTCGCTCACCGGGCCGTTCTGCTTCGACGACCTGAACATCGTGCTCAAGGCCGAGCGCTACCTCGCCGGTGAGTCGAGCGACCCCGCTTTGTTCCGGTTCGCCTCCAATACAGACGATTGGCAACAGCTCCGGCGCGCCGGATCGTATCCGTGGTGGTCACCGGCCGACGGGCGCGCCGATTTCTTCCGCCCGCTCGCCGAAGACGCGTTCTATCTCGACATGAAGCTATTTGGACGCAGGCCCTGGGCGCACCGCCTCATGAGCCTCGCCGTGTTCGTCGCCGCGTTGGTCCTGTTGCATCGACTATTTCTGCGAATGGGCGTCGATCCCCTGCGCGCCGGCCTCGCAACGATGATGTTCGGCGTCTCGCAGGCCGCCGCCCAACCCGCCACATTCATCAGCAACCGCAGCGATCTGTTCGTGCTCATCGGCGCATGCATCGCCGCGCACGCCTTCGCACCCCTGATCGCGCCGTCGGCCGCGCGAAAGCCCGCTCGCACGGGGTGGGCGATCTTCGCAGCCGGCCTCGGCTTCTCCGCCGCGCTGCTTAGCAAGGAGATCGCCATCGGCTGGGCGGGCACGATCGTCCTGTTCGATCTCTGGCGGCGAACTCGCCGCGACCAGACCCCGCAGCCCCGCCTGCTCGCGGGAATGCTCGCACTGACGCTGGCCCTTCTCGTCGCGTACATGGCTTACTACGTCAGCACACGCGCCGGGGCCGGTTCACGGACCGCCCTGTTCGCCGCTGCGCCCCGCAGTAGTGTCTTTTATCTGTCACTCTGGATGCTCGGCGCCCCGATCAACCTCCTCACCGATCGCGGGTGGGATACCATCCTCCCTCTCACCGCCGGATGCGTCATCACTCTTTACCTCATCGCGCCGCACGTCCGCTGCATGCTCGCCGCGGACCCGGCCGCCCGGTTCTTCCTTTGCTGGGCTGTCGCCTTCGGCGCGATCGCCCTGCTCACCGCCCCCGAGGCCCGCGCCCTTTGCCTCGCCACCCCGGGCTGGGCCTACTTCCTCGCGCATCTGCTCCTGCCGAAGGAATCCGCCGCGTCAAACGGGCCGCGCCCGCCCTCCCTCATGCTTCGCCACCATCTGCTCTTCTCCAACGGCGGCATCGGCATGGCAGCGGCCGTCGGCATTGTTGTCGTCTCCATGCACGCCGAGCGGCAGGCCCAATCGCATATCCAGACACGCGTCGCCTCGCTCGCGTCTCCCCTGCGCGACGGCGACACACTGATCGTCCCCGCGCCGCAGATCGACCTGGAGTGGCTCGCCGCCGGAGATCGCCTGCAATTCCTCACCGGCCGGCGCAGCGTCGCGCTGCATTTCCTGCACGCCGCCGACGCGCGATCGAAGATCGACCGCGTCGATGCCCACACCCTGCGCGTCGCGCTCGATCAGGACGCGACCGACCGAGCCTGGAACGAAAGCTCCTGGCTCTATCGATATTGGATGCCACGCCCGTCGCTGCTCGACGCCGCCCTGGCCGCGCGGATGCTCGGCGCGGGCTGGTCGCCGCGGATCGGCGCGCGGTTCGATCTGCCCGAATTCACGGTGGAAATCACCGGGGTGAAGGAAAACCAGATAACGGAACTAAGCTTCCGATTCGCACGACCGCTGGACGATCCCAGCCTGCACGTCGTGACCGGCGAATCAGGCCGTCGCAATGAGGCGGCAAAGAGGGTGCCGTGATTACGGCACCTCGATGGCCATCGCCACCGCGTTCCCGCCGCCTAGGCAAAGTGACGCAACGCCGCGCTTCAGCCCCAGCACTTCCAGCGCGTTGATCAGCGTCACGATCACCCGCGTCCCGCTGCAGCCGATCGGGTGCCCCAGCGCGATCGCCCCACCCAGTACGTTGACTTTCTCGTGCGGAATCTCCAACTGCCGCATGCACGCCAGCATCTGCGCCGCGAATGCCTCGTTGATCTCGAACAAATCAACGTCCTTCATCTTCCAGCCGGCCTTCTCCACCGCCCCGCGAACCGCCCCCACCGGCGCGATGAACAGCTCTTTCGGCGCCACGCCGAACGTCGTGTGCGCCACGATTCGCGCCCGCACCGGCCAGCCGCGCTTGCTCGCTTCGGCCTCCGACGTGATCAGCGCCATCGCCGCTCCATCGGTCAGTTGCGACGAATTGCCCGCCGTGATCGTTCCGTCTTTCTCGAATGCGGGCTTGAGCTTCTTAAGATCGTCGAGCGTCACCTCCGGCCGGATCGACTCATCTTCGGCCAGCACCGTCGGCCCCTTGCGACCCGGAACCTCAATCGCGGCGATCGTTCGCTTGAAGTGACCCGCCTTGGCAGCAGCCGCCGCGCGGCGATGGCTCTCCAGCGAGAACGCGTCCTGATCGTCGCGGCTGACGCCGTATTTCCGCGCCGTGTATTCGGCCGCGTTCCCCATGCCCCACTTCTCAAACGGGCAGGTCAGGCCGTCGGACACCATGCCGTCTTCCATCGACATGTGCCCGAACTTCACCGCGCCGGTCCGCGTGCCACGCACGTAATACGGCGCGTTCGACATGCTCTCAATGCCGCCCGTCAGGATCGTCGTCGCTTCGCCGAGGCGAATGTTGTTGTCGGCGTTCATCGCCGCGCGCATGCCCGATCCGCAAACCTGATTGACTGTCACCGCCGTAATCGTTTCCGGCAAGCCCGCCTTGAGCGCGACCTGCCGTGCCGGATTCTGCCCCGCGCCGGCCTGAAGCACCTGACCGATCAAGGCCCAATCCACGGCGCCGACCGGACACTTGATCGCCTCAAGCGTCGCCTTCGCCACTTGTGCCCCGATGTCCGTCGCGGCAAGCGAGCTTAGCGTCCCCAAAAACTTACCCATCGGGCTGCGACGTGCTTCAACAATCACGCTGCGTGTCATGAATAATCCCCGGTAGCGGCGGCCGTGGAATCCTCCCTGTGGCCGTCGCGGTCATGCCTTGGGGGGCAACCCTGCCCGCCTTCATCGAATTATAACGGTATTTGTGCAACCGCAACAACAGGATTGGATAACGGCAGAGCGGGCACGGCCTGATCGCACGGATTGTGCCGATTCCAAGGAAATTATCGGCACGACGGTCCAAGGCGCCATGCCATCGATTCTTCGTGCGAGTGCGAAATCGCAGCGACCGGGGAGCGGCCGGTCAGATCGCCGAGACCCGCTGCGGTTCGCGGATCAGGCTCTCCGCGATCGTCATGCGCTGCATCTCGCTTGTGCCTTCGTAAATCTCGGTGATCTTCGCGTCGCGCAGGTAGCGCTCGACCTCGCTCTCGCGGCAGTAGCCCATGCCGCCGAAGATCTGAATGGCGTGATTCGCGCAGAACGTTGCCGTTTCCGAGGCGAATACCTTGGCCATCGCCGGGATGTGCAGCGAATGCATCCCCTGTGCCTTCAACCAGCAGCCCTTGTACAGCAGCACGCGCGACGCCTCGATTCGCACGGCCATATCGGCGATCTTCCACTGGATGGCCTGAAACTCCGATAGACTCTTGCCGAATTGCCGCCGCGCCAAGGCATAGTCCGTTGAGCGGTCCAGCGCCGCTTGCGCGATACCCAGCGCCTGCGCCGCGATCCCCAGCCGGCCGCCGTCAATCGCCGTGAGCGCGATTTTCAAACCGCCTCCGCGCTCGCCGACCAGGTTCCCCGCAGGCACTTTCGCATTCTCGAAAATCAATTCCGTCGTGCTGCTGCCGCGAATACCCAGTTTGTCTTCATGCTTGCCGACCGTCACGCCCGGCGTGGTCTTCGGCACCAGCAGGCAGCTCGCGTTGCGCCGATCGCCCTCTTCCGTCCGCACAAACAACAGGATCACGTCGGCCTCGGCGCCGTTGGTCACCCACATCTTCGTGCCGTTGATGACCCACTCGTTGCCCTTCAGCTCGGCCCGGCACGTCATCGCGCCTGCGTCCGACCCGCTGCCCGCCTCGCTCAACGAAAAACAATTCAGCCACTCGCCCGACGCCATCTTCGGCAGCCAGGCCTTCTTCTGCGCCTCGGTGCCAAACTTCAGGATCGGGTCGATCACCAGCGAGTTCTGCACGCTGTTGATGACGCCCACCGACGCATCGGCATACGACAACTCTTCCACCACGATCGCCGAGGCCAGCGCGTCCAGCCCGGGGCCGCCGTACTGTTCCGGGATGCAGATGCCCTGGTACCCCATTTCGCCGAGCTGCTTGATAATCTCGCGCGGAAACTCGCCCTTGATGTCGCGCTCCATCGCTCCCGGCGCGACCACGCTCCGCGCGAAATCGCGAATGCTCTCGCGGAGCATCGCGTGATCTTCATCCAACTCGTAGCCGAACCCGATGGGGCCTGGTGATGTCATGGTGTCGCTCATGCCGCCCTGCACTCTTGTTAATCCAATCCCGCTACGCTTGAACGCTGAACTCGCTTCGCGCCCTTCACGCGCTGCGCCGCTGAAATTCCGCCCGCGCGATCAGCATCCGCTGGACCTCGCTCGACCCTTCGCCGATCTCACACAACTTGTTGTCGCGCACCAGCCGCTCTACGCAGACGTCCTTCACATACCCCGCCCCGCCGTGAATCTGAATCGATTCCCACCCCACGCGGCTCGCCATCTCCGATGCGTACAACTTCGCAATGGAACTCAAACGCTTGTCCGGCCGGCCGGCGTCGTGCGTGCTCGCCGCCTGACGAACCAGCAGCCGCGCCGACTCCACCTGCGTCTCCATGTCCGCCAGCTTGAACGCGATCGCCTGATGAGAATGAAGCGGCACGCCGAAGCTCTTCCGTTCGGCTGCGTACTTCACCGCCTCCTCCAGGCATCCGCGACCCAGCCCCACCGAAAGCGAGCCGATTGTGCATCGCCCGCGATCCAGCACGCGCAACGCGTCCACGTAGCCCTCGTTGTAGTTCCCGCACAGGTTCTCCTCGGGAATCTCGCAGTTCTCGAAATTCACCGGAACCGTGTCGCTCGCGCGCATGCCCATCTTGTCTTCCGGCTCGCCGACGATCAGCCCCGGCCGATCCCCCTCGACGATGAACGCCGAAATCGTCCGCGCGCCGCGCTTTGGCTCCGTTCGCGCCGTCACCACAAACACCCCGGCGCGCTTGCCGTTCGTGATCCAGAACTTGCGACCGTTCAACTTCCAGCCGGTCTTCGTCCGTTCGGCGCGCGTCGTCATCGCCTCGGCATCGGTGCCGCAGTCCGGCTCGCTCAAACACCACGAACCGATGACTTCGCCCGTTGCCAGCTTCGGCAGCCACTGCGCCTTCTGCTTTTCGTTTGCCGCGAGGCGGATGTGCGTGCCGCACAAGCCGGCGTGCGCTGCAAGGAACAGCGCCGTGCCGCCACACCACCGGGCCAGCTCCTCCGTCACAACCGTCATGCCCAGCAGGCCCTGCCCCGAGCCGCCATATTCTTCCGGAACCGTGACTCCGAGCAGGCCGATCCGCCCCATCTCCGCAATGACTTCGTTCGGCAGCCATTTCACCTCGTCCCACTTACGGGCATTGGGTGCGATGACTTCCAGCGCGAACTTGCGGGTCAGGTCGCGAAACGCGGCGAGATCTTCCGATAGCTCAAAACTCATGTTGCACACTTCGAGTGGACGGGGCGCAGGCCCCTTGTATCAATCTGCATGACAATGGGTTACGCGATGCAGAACCGGCGATCCAGCCACGATTATAAACCGGCATCGCCCGCGGTCAAAGCCCACGCCGACCATCAGCTTCTTCAAGAACCGATCCGCCGGCAAATTAATCAGCCCCGCCACGGATCGAGTCGGTAGCGACCCTTCGCGTCACAATCAACTCGCCACAACGGATGACGGGGGTCCTGGCCCAGCAGCAATCCCCAACCACCGCGTGCCGCCTCATCCAGCAGGCGGCCCTTGGCCAGCATGTTTTCATGCGGCAGCAGGTCGTAGGCCATGTTGTACCGCAAGCCGACGTGCGCGGAGGTCGGCATCAGGTCGGCCGGCAGCACAATCGTCTCGCCGCCGCCGCGAAGGACCACGCCTTGCTGATGTCGCGTGTGCCCCGGCATCGGCCGCACCGAAACCCCCGGCGCGATCTCGGCCTCCCCCGCGGCGAGTGACAAAACGCCGGCACTTTCCAACGGTGCGAGATTCTCCCTGCGGTATGTACCGGTCATCACGGCGTGGTTGTTGACCGCGTCATCCCACTCGCCGCGTTGCACGATGTAGGTTGCGCTCGGAAACGTGGGAGCGAATCCGCCCCGTCCGTCCTCAACCGTGCCGCCGCCGGCGTGATCGAAGTGCAGGTGCGTCAGGATCACTGTATCAATCGTGGCCGGGTCGATCTGCGCCGCTTTCAGTGAGTTCACCAATGCAAAGGGCGACAATCGGAAGAACCCCCGCTCCTTCTCCTCGAACTTCGACGCCGCGCCGACGCCCGTTTCAATCAGAATTCGCCGGCCGCCCGTTTCGACCATCACGCAGGTCGTCGCGAGGGGAATGCGGTTCGACTCATCGACTTCCACGAGCTTCGACCACAGCGGCTTCGGAATGATGCCGAACATCGCCCCGCCATCCAGCCACAGCCCGCCGCCATCAAGCAGCGTGAGCCGCATCTCGCCGAGCTGAAGAACCGGCGGCGTCGCCGTCGGGCCGGTCCGGGCCTGATTTGTTGATGTCGTCGCACTGCTCATAGACTCGTTTATAGTGACTGGCTGAAACCGAATCAATCGCTCGGCTGCACGGCGATGACGTCTTTGATTCCCCCGCCGGATCGCTATAATCGCGGCCCGATTTCAATTACGCCCCAATCAACGAAAGGACGTTCACCCCATGTTGCTCGCGGAAAAACTCGCCCGCTGGACCCACAAACTCAAGTACTCCGACCTGTCCAAAGAAGCGATCCACGAATGCAAGCGGCGGTTCATCGATTCGCTGGGCACGGCCCTGGGCGCCTACAAATCCAAGCCCGCGACCATCGCCCGGGCAACCGCCGCGGCGCTGCCCATCAAGAAAGGCGGTTCCGTCGTCGTCGGCACCAACCTGCAAACGACGCCCGACCTCGCAGCCTTCGCCAACGGCGCGCACATTCGATACCTGGACTACAACGACACCTACCTGTCGAAGGAACCGGCACACCCGTCCGATAATATCGCCGCCACACTCGCCGTCGCGCAAAGTGCCAATCGTTCCGGGAAAGACATGATCCTCGCCACCATCATCGCCTACGAAATCCAGTGTCGGCTATGCGATGCGGCCTCGCTTCGCGCGCACGGATTCGACCACGTCACCTACGGCGCGTTCAGCGCCACGCTCGGCGCGGCCAAGCTCTGGGGCATGTCCGTTGAAGAGATGATCCACGCCCAGGGACTGGCCGGCGTCTGCAACATCGCGACGCGCCAGACCCGCACCGGGCAGATCTCCATGTGGAAGGCCTGTGCCTTCTCCAATGCCTGCCGCAATGCGGTCTTCGCCGCGAATCTCGCGCGACAGGGCTTCACCGGCCCGCACGAGATCTTCGAAGGCCCCAAGGGCGTCTTCAAGATGCTGACCAAGACGCCGTTCGACGTGCAGCTCGGCTCCAAGTCCGGCGGGTACATGATCAACAAGACCTACATCAAGTTCTGGCCCGCCGAGTATCACGCCCAAAGTTCCATCGACGCCGCCCTGCAAATCCGCAAGCAGTTCATGGCCGATGGGTACACATGGCGAGACATCGCGAAGCTTGAGATGGAATCGTTTGAGGCCGCCGTGTCCATCATCGGCAGCGAGCCGGAGAAGTGGCGGCCCACGAGCCGGGAGACCGCCGATCACAGCATGGGCTACATGACCATCGCCGCGCTGATCGACGGCGACGTGACCCGAGAAACGTTCTCACCCAAGAAGTTCACCAACAAAAAGTATCTCGACCTGCTCGACAACACCACCATCGTCGAGGCCGACGACCTGAACGCCGGCTACCCCGACGGCATTCCCAATCGCCTGAAGCTGCACATGAAGGACGGCCGTGTCTATCAGATGACCGTCACCTATCCCCGCGGCCACGCCGGCAACCCGATGACCGATGACGAGGTCGAGTACAAGTTCTCGACACTTGCCGACAGCGTGATTCCCGAGCGCCTGCAGCGCAAGCTGCTCGATCAGATGTGGTCGCTCGATAAGGCGCGAGACGTCCGCAAGCTCTGGGCGTTTCCGGTTTCGAAGTGATTCGCCGCGTGAGTGGCAGCTTGTGAATTGTACTGCTTGGTTCTCTGCGCCTGCTTGGCAAGGAGCAAATTGCAGCGTCTGCTTCACAGCATTCGATGGCAGCGTCCGCTTCGCTGCATGACGTGAGGATCAGATAATCAATTCCCTTGCATTGCCGGCGCCGCGTCGCAATCGCATTTCTCTCAAAGCCCCAGGCATTTGCCTGGGGCTTTCTCATTTCGCGGAATGGCGCTCGACGACGCGACGCGATTCCGCTCGCGCATAAAAAACCGCGGCCCCTGAAGGTCGCCCTTCAGAGGCCGCGGGGTTGAACAACTTATCGCGTCAACTCAACCGAATTACGGCTGGGTGACCACGATCTGGAAGGCGCCCGACGAGCCGTGCCAGCCGGTCATTCTGATCCGGTAGGTCGTGCCGTTGACGGCATTCCACGTGACGGTCGAGTCGCCCGCAACCGGGCCACACTCGTCGTCCGAGCAACCGACTTCCGTCAGGCTGCCGCACGCGCCGCTGTACACGACCATGATCATGTCGTACACAGGGTCCGGATCCGCACAACCCGAGACGGTGTGCGGGCCGGTGACCGTGGCGGTATAGGTGTACCAGCCGTCCGGTGCAGTGTTCTGACCGGTGCCGGTGGACTCACACGAGGGAACCAGACCAGCGCTGGGCGTCAGACCCGCCGTCGTTCCATCCTTCGGAACGTTCAGCGTGAGCGGCGCGGCGTCGGCACAGTTGTCCGGAGCCAGCTGCGGGCACGGATTATTCGTGCAGTTCTGGCCCAGGGTCCACGTGCCGCCGATCAGGTTCAGACACGTCGGCTCGTCGCTGTTCTGACACAGGATGTTCGGTCCGACCGTGTAGCAGCAGCGGCCTTGCGGCAGGCCACAGTCCTGCTTGTCGATGCGGATGTTGTCCAGACAGAACGCGAAGTCACCACTCAACAGGTCACCCGCCGTGTAGTTGGCCTGACCAGCCGTACCGCCCAGCCGCGAGGCCGAGACGTTGTTGGCCGTACCAGCCAGCGACCACAGCCAGCAGCACGTGCCGGTCGTGTTGTTGACGATCTCGATCCAGTAGCACGTGCCCGCCGTGACGTTCACGCCCGGGATCGTCGCTTCGTAGCGCCACTGCGTGGCCTGGCCGAAGCTGCCGATCGGCGGGATGAATCCGTCCGCCGTCTTCGTCGGCGCCACCGCATGCGGACCGGACAGCACGCTGCCCGGGACACCGGCGTTGTCGTTGAAGATGGTGATGCGGAAATCATCGCCCGTGCCGGCCTGATTCGAACAGGCCGTGCCGCCAGCCAGGTTCAGGTAGAACCCATGCCAGCAGACGCTGGTGATCGTACCGCTGACGTTCGGGCGGAAGTCGTCGGTCGTCCGCTGATTGCAGCCGAGGGCCGCGCTCAACGCACTGACCGCACCACCGTCCGACGTGGTCAGGTGGCACTTGGCAGGATCCACACAGGTGCCGACCGCCGGACAATCCGCACCGGTCAGCAACAGGTTCACAAAGCCCGGCACGTCGGCCGTCGTAATGGCGTAGTCACCATTGATGTCGGCCCGGCACGTGTTCAGGTTGTAACAGCCATCAATCGGGAACAGAGCGATCGGGGGAGCGAGCATGTTCTTGACGAACAGCCTCACGTCCAGACCGTTGCGCTTGCCGTCGTTGTTCATGTCACCCTTGCAGCAGACCTGCGCCGGGGCGGCCGCACAATTGACGGTCAAGAGGTAATCCGTTCCACAATCAATACCCGAGAAGACGTTGGGTACCACGATAATGAGGTACTCACCGGGGCAGACGGCCGCCGAGATGTCCGTGTCTTCGCAAGCGGCGCCCGCCGTGGCCGACGCAATGCCGAACAGATCGCCGGCACAGGGGTCACCCGGGTTGTCGATCTTGAAGATCGACGTGATGCCGCGGAAGCCGCCGTTGAACGTGACGTTCAGCGTGCTGGCATTCGCCACCGACAGGCGGTACCAGTCGGTGTCACGTCGGTTCTGCGTGACGGTTCCGTCGAGGAAGGTGTAGGTTCCCGCCTCGCCGCAGACCGTGCTGTTGCAGGTGATCGTCTTGAACACGTTCGGGGTGCTGTTGCAGCCGCCGTTGGTCGTGTCCACATAGTTCGCCGCACAAACCGGCTCGTTCTCCGGCACACCGCCGCCCGGACAGGTGATCGCACAGGCGAAGCACTGGGCCGAGGACGTGACCGTGAGCGAGAGCAGAACCGGTGTTCCGCAGTTCTCGGGAACCGGATCAATTGTCGCCAGCGGCGAGTTCGCGATGTTGTTGAACGCGCCGACCTCGACAAAGATGAAGTTACCCGGGAAGAACGGCGACGCCGGCGTGGAGCCAACCGTCACACAGAGGCACGAGTCAACTTCCGCACCACCGAAGCAGGAAGCAATGCCCTGTGCCGTGACACCGGACACTTCGTTCGGCGAGCAGTCGTCGTTGGTGACTTCCGGCGTGCCGACGCACTCACCGGTCGTCGGATCCAACACGCCGTCCGCATAGATCGCGATCACCGTGTCAAAGTCCGAACCGCAGGTGCTGAACGTGATGCCCTGGCCCGGCGTTGCCGTGACCGGGATCTGGTACTTGAAGAACGACCGCTTGCGAACGGCCTTGGTCGTGGTGCCGAAGCCGCCCGGAAGCAGCTCGGGGCCCTGACCATCGGGACCGGCCAGGCGGAACGGCTTGAAGCACGCCTCGCCCACCGCCGGACACGGAACCGTCTTGCAGCCGATGCCCGCGATGGTTGACAGCGTCGGGTCGCCTTCCGTCGGGTCATAGACCAGCGTGAAGTAACCACCGTCCTGCTCGCAGGTCGACTGGTCACCCGTCGTGATCGCACAGCCGCCATCCGGCCAGCAGCAGCGGCCGGCATTCGGCGTCCACGGGAAGTTCGCAACCGGCACGAAGTCGATCCTCAACATGCCAGGACCGCGATTGTCGTCGGTCTCGTCGAAGGTACCAACGCGAATCTTGAAGCACTCGCCGACGGCCGGAGGACCGCCGCCGCCGATGTCCGAGATCGCGAGGTACGAAGCGAAGTTGCCGCGATTGACGTTGATGTCGTCGTTGCAGCCGATTTCCTCGAGGTTGGCACACTGCGTACCCTGGGGATCACCGCATTCGACGCGGTAGACTGCCACGCGCGTGTCAACGCAGGAGTCGTACGTGCTCACCACGAGACGACCAGCAACAACGCCGGCCGGCACGTTCGAGACGGTGGGGCGATAGTCCCACCACATATCGCGGAACATCGGAACCGGACCGTTTTCACAGGTCGCGGTTGTCGTGGTGCTTTCCGTTACCGCAAAGGTCGTGTCGAACGCGACCATGACGCTGCTGTTCGTCAGCGTGATCTTCGTCAGACAGGTTTCGTTGGTCGGCGGGGCCGGACAGGTGACCGAACCGCAGGTCGTGCCATCGCCCTGGTACACGCCGCCGGCGAGAACACAACCAATGGCATTCGTGCGGCCTTGCGGGTCATTCGGATCATCGACGCAACCCGACGGCAGACAGCAGGCGCCATCGACCAAGTCACACGGCACACAAGTCAGCACGCCGCAGTACTCGATACCGCAGGGGAAGCCGACCGTGGTCGGGGTGCGGGCCACGGCGTAGTACGTGCCCGGAGGCAGACAAGCCGTCGCAACGGCCGGCAGACAACCGGCGCCCGACGTACCCGACGCGGTATCGCCCGGGCCAGCCGGAGCCACGAGGTTACACGGACCCGGAGGAACCGGGATGAAGAGCTGGGCGTTGGCGCCCGCCTCGCTGGTGACCGTCCACGTGACGCGCGACGTGCTCGTCAGCGTGAAGCGGTAGTAGTCGTTGTCGCGGCGATTCTCAACCACCGTTCCGTTCTGGAAGGTGTAGGTTCCCATCGTGCCGAAGACGCGATCGCCACACTGGACGTTCGTGAAGTTCGGGTTGTTGGGATCCGGCGAGAAGGCACAACCGCTGTTGGTCGTGTCCACATAGTTCGCCGCACAATTCGGCTCGTTGTCCACGATGTTGGCATTGCAATCGATCGTGTTCGGATTGGCGTCGGTGCCCTGGATCACGTTGCAGAGGATGCAAGGATCGGCCTCGGCACAGGTGCCTTCGGTCCAGCGATGGAAGTAGTCCAGACAATTGCCAAGCGGCGTCGGGTCGGTACAGACAGCCGTCTGCTGGTTGCAGCAGGCGCCGTCGGGACCCGGACCGGCTTGAATATCAATACCGAAGTTCGCAATCGGATTGCCACCGAAGAAGTAAGCCGTGACCGAGCAGCCATCTGGAGCGGGAGGATCCTGCTCGAGGAACACGTCGCCGCTGGATCCGATTTCACCCGCGCCGCTGAAGTCGCGCGTGATCGCCCACGCCGGGCCGCTGCCGGCCGACGTGGCAACGGGCGTGACCAGACCGATGTTGACCGTATTGGGGATCAAGACATCGGGGAATGCGTAAACTTCGTTGTGGAAGGTGGGTGAGACCGTCAGGTTGATGTTCTCGGCAAACAGCACAGCACCGGCCAGCGGGCAGAACGGCGACGTGTTGTTCCAGATCTGAACGCGGAGGGGGAAGGCCGGGATGCCGCCGAACGAACCGACGAACACCGTGATCTGGCACACGAAACGATTGGTGCCAGCCATGGTGCAGGTGTCGGCCGTGATGCGGTCCGAACCTACGATGATGTAGGCCGAAGTGGCACCCAGCATGTTGTTGTAAATGGTGACGCAGGAACCGCGCGGGTCGGCTCCTTCCGTGCCTTCGCCGCCGATGCCGGACAGATCGACCGGAATCACGCGACCCGGATCGGCCAGCACGGGAGTCATGCCGCTGGCAGCAGCCCAATCAACCGGCGTCGCCGCGTCGGCGACCGTCGGCTGGCCCGCCTGTGAAACAACAGAAGCCGAGCTCGACTTGTCGGTCGAGTCGGCCTTTGCCGTCCACGTCGTGTTGGCGATGATGGCGCAACACATGCACGCCGTCATCCACAGCGTCTTAAAGCCTCTTGCGTTACTCATGGACACCTGCTCCTTAAAAAATGGATCCATCAAAACGGGAGAACATGGGGCTTGGTTCGATGCACTCCGGCATCGAACACGCCTTGCTCTGTCTGATTAGACCACCCTCTTGCAGTTTGTTCCCACTCACGTTCAAACACATCAAAGCCGTCGCACGCGCGGCGGCCGAGAAAACCACGTTCGTCTAAAAAAACTGCTTCCCATCCCTTCGTGCGAGGCCGTTCGGGAGCGGGAATCCCCGGGGGCATCTCGGACGATTACACGCATGTTACCAAAATCCGAGGCTCCGCGTCAAGTCCAATCGGCCTTTCAGACATGGAACCGAAGCAACTATTTTGAGCAGATTCGCCTAGCCGTGAGCGGTCGCAACCTCTTTGAAAAACGCCGCTTATATCTGGCCAAGCGTTTGCGCCCCAAGGTCGCGACAAGCCAACAATCAGCCGGCATGTGTGTGCTAACGCCAGTATGTGTGACAGGTTAACGCAAACAACCGCAATGTCCGATAACTCGCGCGAAAAGTTCCGAAAACATCGCACGATCCCTGATTTTGCTCGACCCCCTTATCATCGAATCATGGCGACGGACCTGCACGTCTTATCGGCACTGACGCCACGCGGCATCGATGAGATCGCGGCGGCGGCGCACGCGGTGCAGGCCAATGTCGTGTCGCTGCGCGTGGCGTGGTGCCGTCACACCGGCGAGGTCGCTTCGCTGCACGAAATCCGAACGCCCTCGCCCGGCCCGGTGCGCCGGTTGCGCGAAATTCTGATCGACCCGCACACGCTCAAAAAATATACAGCCGGCGAAATATCGCTCCGGCTCCGTCAGGTCTGGGGCGAATTCTGCGCCCTCTGCTGGCTCTTCCCACACGTCGACTCACAAGCGCCCATCGTTTTCGATCCGCTCCCCCCGACCGCGTCGATCCGCTGCTGCGCCGACATCCAGACCAAGCTCGCCGAGGTCCAGCGCGGCCTCTGGCGCCTGCGCCACGAAATAGCCATCCGTCAAACTCCCAATCCCGGCGCCGTCCCGGGGCTCCAGGCCGAGCATGAAATCGCCCTCGCCCTGCCCGTCAGCGTCTATGGCGAACCGGTTCACGCCGCCGGCGATGAACCCCTGCTGGCCTGCGCCTGCGAATACGCGGGCATGCTTGCGGCCCTGCGCTGGGCAACGGATTCTCGTTGGGACTGGGAGGCCCCGGGGATCATGGACGTCGTACTCTCCACGGATGACCGATAACCCATTGCCATCGCTGGAGTTAGGCGGCGCGCGGCCGCTTCCTGCGATTCCGCCTGGCCACCGCATGCGACCCCTGACCTTTGCAACCCGGAACCACAGAGGAGCGTAAGAACTGATGCGCCGATAGACTCCGGGGAGGTGGTTCGCGCCGGCTGCGAGGCTGCCCCGATGAGCGGGCGCAACGAGCGCCATGATCGCGTTTCAACGGAATGACAACCCCCAACGGACCGTCATGAATCTCGGTGACATTCTTCTTGAGCAGAAGGCCATCACGCCGGACCAGCTCCGCGCGGCCAATGAGCAGTGCGGGCCGACGGACCGGCTGGATCGGGTACTGGTGCGGCTGGGCTATTGCACGGAAACGACGGTGCTGGGGGCGCTGGGGGCACTGTATCACTTCGACGTGGTCGATCTTACGCAGCCGGACGTCAAGGTCGATATGGACATCCTTCGCAAGATGCCGTCGAAGCTGGTGCACCGGTCGAAGCTGATTCCGCTGGACCGGGTGAACGGGTCGATCCGCGTGGCGACGCCGGACCCGTTTCAGATTTATGCGTTTGACGAATTACGAATGCTCTGCGGGCTGGAGGTGCGGCCCGTCCTCGCGAAAGAGAGCGAGATCAACGAGATCATCAAGAAGCACTTCGGCGTCGGCGGCGACACCGTCAGCCAGCTCGTGGAGGACGACGGGCTGGAAGTCGTCAGCGAGGTGGGCGAATCGGCCGGCGACCTGGCGCAGATGGCCGAGGACGCCAGCGTCATCAAGCTTGTGAACGAGATTCTGCTGGAGGCGATCAACGAGCGTGCGAGCGACGTGCACATCGAGCCGTATGAGCACGATTTGAAGATTCGCTATCGTGTGGACGGCGTGCTGCGCAATACGAACGTGCCGCCGCAGATCCGCCAGTTGCAGGCGGCGATCATCAGCCGCATCAAGATTCTCTCGAACCTGAACATCGCGGAGCGGCGCGTGCCGCAGGACGGCAGTTTCAAGATCAAAGTGCACTCGCGCGAGATCGACCTTCGCGTCAGCATCATTCCGATGGTGTTCGGCGAGGGCGTGGTCATGCGTATTCTCGACAAGCAGGCCATTCTGCTGTCGATGTCGGACCTGGGCTTTCAGGACGCGATGCGAAAGCAGTTCGAGCACGTGATCAGCCAGCCGCACGGCATTCTGCTGGTGACCGGCCCGACCGGCAGCGGTAAGACGACCACGCTTTACGCCGCGCTGAACAGCATCAAGAGTGACGAGCTGAAGACACTCACCGTCGAGGACCCGGTCGAATACCACCTCGAAGGCATCAACCAGGTCGGCGTGAATCTGAAGGCGGGGCTGACGTTCGCCAAGGGCATGCGCGCGTTTCTGCGTCACGATCCGGACGTCATCATGGTCGGCGAAATTCGCGACCTCGAGACTGCCGAAACGGCGGTGCAGGCGTCGCTGACGGGCCACTTTGTGCTCTCGACGCTCCACACGAACGATGCCCCGAGCGCGACGACGCGGTTGCTGGACATGGGCGTAGAGCCGTTTCTGGTCTCCAGCTCGCTGGAGGCGGTCCTGGCGCAGCGCCTAATCCGCACGATCTGCAAGCACTGCAAGGAAGAATACCTGCCGGAAAAGCACGAGATTCCGCCGGATTTCAATTACCAGGGCGAGAAGCTGTTCCGCGGGCGCGGCTGCCGCGAATGCCGGAATACGGGGTATGCGGGTCGAAAGGGCCTGTTTGAACTCATGATGATGGATGACGATATTCGCGAGCTGGTGTTGCAGCGAGCCAGCTCCGGCAAGATCCGTAACCTCGCCATTCAACACGGAATGGTTCAGCTTCGCGACGATGGCTGGGAGAAGGTTCGCAAGGGAATCACGACGCTCTCCGAGGTCGTTCAGGCAACCAAGGGGTAACGAAGATCGCTTGCTGCGATTCCGTCAATTGCCTGGGTTCCTTTCTGGTTGTCGCCTCGCTTCAAGCATCAGCCCCACTCGCGAATCGCGTGACGTGACCCACGCGTTTCGCGCCATCCGCCCGGGACTCCGCATCACAAGGTGGCGGCGGGGCCGGCGGCGGACATCAGCGCGTCATATTGCTTCTCGATTTCGATGAGTCGTGCATGGGACGCGTCCACCGGTCCTCGGGCTTGCTCGGCGGCCTGGGCGTCAGCCTTGGCGCGCGCCTGCGCGGTGGTGAGGGCGGCCTCCAGCTGCACGATGCGCTCGGGGAGTTTTGTCCGCTCGACTTCGGCATCGGCTGCGCGTTGCCGGGCCGCGGCAAGGGCTGACTCCGCAGCCGCACGCGCCTGCTCTGTTAACTCGACATTTTTCTGCGCAGCCGCAGCAGCTTCTCGAAGAATCGTCAACGCCTCCTCCGCTTTCACAAGCGCCGCGCCCGAGGAATGGTTCGCGGCTGCCGCCGTGACCGCCGGCTGGGATGCGGCGCCGGGCGATCCGGGCTCGACCGGTTGACTGGCTGGCTCTTGAGCAGCTTTCCCTGGCGCGGTTGCCATTCGCTGCCGAAGCGCTTCGACCGACGCGGTAAACGACTCGGCTGTTTCCGTGCAGCGCGCGAGTTCAGCGCGGGCCGCGTCGGCGTGCAGCTGTGCTTCGCGCAGCGCCTGCTCGGTTGCTTGCACCGATCGCGCCATTTCCGTCAGCGTCGCCGGCGCGTTCGTGAGTTGCGCGCGCATGGCGTCCAATTCTGTCGCGGCCTGCTCGGCGGCTCGTCGCGATGCATCCGCCGCTGCCGCGATTGGTGCGTAGCGGGCCTCTTCCTCGGCCAGCGCCTGACGAGCGGCGTCCAATTGCTTTCGCACTTCGCCGGCGCGCCACAGCGCCACGCGCGCTTCTGCCAGTCGCACACTCCGCTCCGCATCCTGCTCCAACTTCGTCGCCTGATCCGCCGATGCTTTCGCGGCGTTCACCGCCGCATCGGCCTCGTTCACCCGGGTCTGCGCCTGCTCCAGCCCCGCCTGCGCCGCAGCCGTCTGGTTCACCATGCTGTCGCGGCGAGTCGTCGCCACGGCCAGGAGCGACTCGGTCTCCTGCACGGCGCGCCGGGCTTCCTGTTCAGCCGTCATCGCTGCCATGCGCTGCGCTTTGGCCGCGTCCGCCGCCGCCATCGCCGCCTTGAGCGCCTCGGAGGCCTGCGTCGCACGCACCAGCGCTGCCGCTGATTCCGGACTCTCGGAGGGCTGCGATGCTGCCGGACCACTCGGCGTTGCCGCGCCCGCGATTAACGCCTGGGCGGTTGCATCGGCGTCCACCGCGGCCTTGAGTGCCTGCATGCTTGACTCGACAAGGTTCGATGCCGTCGTCGTTGTTTGTGCCGCAATCGTGACTCGCCCCGCCGCCTCATCCCGAGCACGCCCGGCCTTCTCGACCTCCTGATTCGCCGCCACCACCGCTGCCTGCGCCGACGCCAGCGCGGCCGATGCCGCCGCTTGAGCCGTTTGCGCCTGGTGCAGCGATTCGGTCGCGGTAATCAGAGCGGCTTGCGCCGCGTTGCGAGCTTGAACCAGTTTCTCATGCGCGGACTTCGCGCTTGCAACAGATTCGTTCGCGCGATCCAGTTGGTCGGACAACGGCAACGGGCTGGCCGTCGCATCGGCTCGCACGCTCCCATCCACCGCCGACCAGCCGCGCAGCCGCCCGGCCCAGTCGCCCGCGAGGACGCGATCCTCACCGACCGTGGCCGCGGATCCGTTCACCAGCACAGCCGCAAGCGCCAGATCGTCCATCGGCCCCAGCGTCCGGATCGCGCCGCCGTTCGCGTCCCACAGCTTGACGTGTCGATCCCGGCCCGCCGTGACCAACCGACCATCCGGCGCGAAGCGCACGCTCAAGCAGCCGCCTTCGTGCGCCAGCCATTCCTTCACCAGCGCGCCGCCGTTCATCTCAAACCATCGGATGCGGCCATCCTCGCAGGCGGTCGCGAGCAGATTCGAGTCGCTCCGCCAATCCAGCGCGGTCACCGCCGCGGGATGCGATGCCAGCGCGAGGTACGGCGCTGCGGATTCGGCCTCCCACACATGCACGTTGCCGCCGCGATCCGCCGTCGCGAGCAGGACGCCATCGGGACTGTATGCCACGGATGTGACCCAGTCGGTGTGTTTGTCGATGCGATGGCGGAGCAGTCCATCGGCGGTGGAATACACCATGACACGACGCGACGGGCCGCCCAGCGCGACATGCTGCTCAAGGGGATCGATGTCGGCGGCCAGAACCGAATCGGCTTCGTTGCCGATCGTAGCGAGGAGTCGACCATCCGCCGTGGACCAGATCGCGACGCCGCCGGACCGCGCGCCTTCGCCGATGCCCGCGATGAGTACCCGGCCGGATCGGCTGAACCGCAGCGAGTTGGGAAACCCGCGCGGCACAGGAAGCACGCCGACCAGCTCCGCGCTGCGCCCGTCAAGCAGCAGGACCTGCCTCTGCCCGGTGGCGGCGACAAGCGGGCGCGCGGGATGCACGGCCAGATCGAGCACCACTCCGCCGCGCGCGGTCGTGACGATCTCCGCGAGCGGATAGCGCGCGACGATGGGCTGGGCAGCCTCGACCGCCGGGGGCGGCGCGCTCACCGCGGCCAGCGCCGGTGCGGCGGATTTGGGCGCGGTGCTGGAGGCGGTTTCGAGGCAGCCGCCGGCGATCCAGCGTCGGATCAAGTCTATTTCCGTCTCATTCAGTGGGCTGCCCGAAGGGGGCATGAAGGGCTCGCGCTGATGCTTGATGACGGCAAGCAGCGTACTGCCGTCCGGGTCGCCGGGTTTCAGCACGGCGCCGCCGCTGCCGCCGGCCAGGGCGGGACCGATCGCACCAAGGTCGAGACCGCCCTTGAGCCGATCGGCGTTGTGACAGTTCAAACATCGGTTGGCGAGCAACGGGCGGACATGATCGACGTAGGTAATCTTCTCGTCGGCACTGCTGCGCGCCCCGCCAAGCGCGCACGCAGCCCAGACCATCGCGCAGCGCATGGCGACGCACGTGAACGGTCGGAGCAAAGATGATCGCGGGGCAGTCAGCACGAAGCAGGTTCCTCAATGGTTGAACATGAACTCGCGGCTGTTCAGGATCGCCCAGAAGACATCTTCCAGCGCGGCGCGCTGGGCGACGGCGTCCGGCTTGGCAGAATCGACCGGCGGAAGTTGTGCGAGCAGTCCGGCGCGTTCGGCGTCGGTTGGTCGGCGCGAGAGGCACGCCAGGTAAAGCTGGTCGATGATCTGCGCCGGAGTTCGGCCCTGATCCATGAGCTTCGCGACGACGCCGCCCTGATGGATGCGCTGATGCGCGGCCTCGCCGTTGAGCAGGTGCAACGCCTGCGACAGGTTCGGCTCCATGCGCACTTCGCAGGTGCAGACGGTGGCCCGCGTGGAGCGCCCGAAGGTTGTCAGAAAGTAGTCTGACGTATTGCCGTCGGGAATCTGCGCCGCCCGCGCGCCCAGCGGCAAGCCGCCGAACTTGTTGGGCGTCTGCGTTACCTGCGCGATGGCGTCGAGCAGCGTCTCCGCGCGGATGCGACGCACTTGCATGCGGGAGAAATTCGACAGGTCCGACGCATTGGTCGCGTTCGGGGCGGCCGCGCGCTGATACGCGTGCGACGTGCAGAGATCGCGCACGAGCTTGCGGTGGTCGAAATCGTATGCGATGAGTCGATCCGCCAGCGCCTCGAGCAGCGGCCCGTTCGACGGCGGATTGCTCACGCGCAGGTCGTCGGCCGGTTCGATGATGCCGCGGCTGAAGAAATGCGCCCAGGTGAAGTTCGCCACGTTCCGCGCGAACATGCGATTCTCGTTCGCCGTCAGCCAGTCGGCCAGCACGGCGCGGCGATCCTTGCCGGCGACATCGGCGACCGGCCCGCCGAGAAACTTCGGGGCCATGACGCGCCCGCCGACCGGGTGCTTCATCTCGCCGCCGCCGCTATTGAAGACAATCATCTCGCGCGGGTCTTCGCCGCCCTTGCGCCCGACCTGCGTAAAGAATGCGGCGAAGCCGTAGTAGTCGTCCATCGTCCAGCGGTCGAAGGGGTGATTGTGACACTGGGCGCACTGGATGCGCATACCAAGAAAGGCCTGGGCGACGTTCTCGGTGAGTTTCAAGACATCCGTCTCAAGCTGATAAAAGTTGGTCGCGGGGCTGGTGAACGTGCCGCCGCGAGCCGCGAGGATGTCGCGCACAATGACATTGATCGGCGTGCCGGCCGCCAACCGCTCGCTCAACCAGCCGTGGTAAAGCAGCATGGCCTTTTGCGAGACCTCGAGCGTGGAGCGGATACCCAGGCGCTCGGCCCATTTCATGACCCACAGCTCGGTGAACTCCTTGCGTGTCATCAATTCGTCCACGAGCTGCGCGCGCTTGTTGGGCGCGGGGTCGGAGAGAAATCGCTCATACTCGGCGGGGGTCGGCAGCAGGCCGATGAGATCGATGGTCGCGCGGCGCAGGAAGGTCTCGTCGCTGCACAGCCCCGACGGCGTGATGCGCATCTTTGCGAGCTTGCGGTCGATGTGCTCGTCGATGTAGTTGCCAGGTTGCCCGACTGCATGCTGCGGCTGAATCGCACCGGCCATTGAATCCGGCGGCACGACGATGACCGACGTGCCCACGGTCAGGGCATCAAACCTCGCCATGACCAGCGCCTCGCCGGGATGCGCTCCCCGGACCTTGCCATCGTGGGACGCCGTTACCGCGAAATCGTTGTTGCTGATGAACGTCGCCAGCGCCGTCACGTCGCGATCGGTTCCGTCGGAATAGGCCGCGCGGACGACGAGCGACTGCGACCGACCGACGCCGCCCAGCACGATGTCCTGCGGGAAGACCTCCAGCCCGACGACGACGGGCACATCCGGCGGATCGGCGGGGCTGCCGGCGGCCAGCCAATCGACGATTGTCTTGTATCGCGCGTCCCCGCGTTCCATCAGCTTCCCGCCCGTGTGCGGCGCGGCGCCGACCGCCTTGAGCAGCATCAGGCTTTCTTCCGGCAGCGCGGGGTTCAGCCGTCGCCCCGGCGTTTCGCGCGTCACCGTGCGATAATCGCCCGCCGGGTCGTAGCCGAACAGGGAGAGGTGAAAGCCGTCCTGCCCGCGGGCCGACCCGTGGCACGCGCCGTTGTTGCAGCCGCTCTTCGTGAGCGACGGCAACACGTCGAGCCGAAAACCGACCGGCCGCCGCGTCGCAGCGCCGGACACCGTGATCGGAACGTCCACGCGATGGGACTGCCATGTCACGGTTAGCGTTGTGTGCCCATCGGCCACCGGAACCACGGTGCGGTCCTGCAAGGCGGCCAGCTTCGCATCGGCCACGGCGACCGACGCGTCGAGGGTCACGTCATGCGTCACGCCCGTGGCATCGATGCCGCGAACGACAATCGACTGGGCATCGTGGCCGCCCTGAAGCGCGATGGCGGACGGGAAGACTTCAATTCGCTGCATCGCAGGGAGATCGGGGGCCGCGGCGGGCATGGTGGTCGGCAGGGGATCGCGCGTCGGACTTGCGGCAAACGCCACATGAGCCAGCGCAAAGGTCACAATCATGACAAGGCGAGTCATGGCGTCGCCCCCTTGGCCATGCCGGATGATGCGTCGCCGGCGGCTGGCGGTTTGTTCGCCGCGGCGGCTTTCTCGGCGGCCTGCTTGCGCAATTGCTCGAGGCGACTCAAGGGCTTCGCAGCCGGCGCGGCGGCGGGCGGAGGAGGAGGAGTCTGCGCGGCGGCGACGGCCGGCGCGGGCGCGGGCGGCGGCGCGTCGATGCGAAGCACGCCACCCTGCGCGACGCGATGAGCAATCTCCTCGCCGTTTTGCATCAGGGATAATTGGCACAGCAGTCCGCCGTGCTGACCGATGGGCGCCTCGGGGCCGATAGCCACATCGAAGACAACTTCCTTATCCGCCGCGGTGATCTGCTTCGCCGAGCACGTGGCGTGCGGCGGCAGGCCCAAAATCGTCAGCGTCGCCGATCCCTCGAACGGCCGCACCGGTTCCAGTTTCACAAGCAGCGACGCGGGCTGGCCTCGCTGCGCCGCGGCCATCTGGATGGTCCCGGTCACAAACGGCCGCTCAACTTGAAGCGGGACGAGCGCACTGGATACCCAGACATCGCCGCCCGCGACCGTTGCTCGCGCGAGGATAACGAGATTCGACGTACGAACCGGCGCATCGGGCGCGGCGCTAAGCGGGTACAAGGCCTCGGCGGCGGTGCCCGGCGCCGGCACAGTCACGGCCGACGCGATGCCCGGCGGGTTCCACAGCATCTGAAGCGTCACGTCGCCGGTGAAACCCGCCTCGCGCGTCACGCGAACTTTCAGGGCCTTCGTTCCGTTCTGGGGGAGCGGCGACTTGGGCGGCTCCACTTCGATCCGATACGGCGCGGGCTGGGTGACCGCCGCGGCAAGCCGGTCCACGCGCGTTTGATAGTAAACCGTCTCATTCGGCGCGGCGATCACCAGCGGGATCACCTGCCGAAGCGCGCCGACCAATTCCGCGGCGCTTTCACCCGGCTTCAGTCGACCGCGCAGGTTCACCAGCGACCCGGCCAACGGCGCATCGGCTGCGGCCTCGAATACAACCGGCGTCACGCCGCGGTCGGCTTCCAGGCCGGATTGGTGTACCGACAGTCCGCCCGGAATGCTCTCAAAGTCCAGCGCCACCGCTCCGCCGACGTTCTGCCGGTCGGCCCGTACCAGCACAGCGAACCGATTGCCACGCGGCACAGCGACCGCCTGCAAGTGCTGGGGCCGCTTCGCGTCGACCCGCTCCAGCGCCAGGGCGAGATGCGGACGCGGAGGGGCGATTTCCACGACATATACAAACGTATCTCCACCGCGGCCCAGGTGATCGCGCACCCGCAGCTCATACTCCCCGTCAGCCGGCGCGGTCCAGTTCAGAATGCTGTCGACCCCCGCACCGTCGTCGGCGCCGGCCAACCCCTGTCCGGTCGCGTCAAACACTTCGACGATGCAGTCGAGCGGGCTGCGAAGCCGCCGCGCGAAGGCCTCGATCATCAGGCTCTGCCCCTTCGTCGCGCGAAAACGATGACGGTCCACCTCGCCCGGCGCGGCAAGGATGCCATACACGGCGCAGGGCGCCGAGGGCACGGCCGGCTCGGCGGGCGCGCTGGTGGGAGCGGTTGGCGGACTCCCGGGCAGCGGTTCACCGCGCGCCGGATGCGGGCACGGCCGCAGCCAGACGGGTGAAGGTGACACGCCAGCGTCATCTATGGCAACGATTGGCCACACCTCGTCCACGTCGCTCGCCAAGACGTCCAGCGGTTGTCGCATCGGCCCGGCCGCGTCGCCCAGCAGCGCTGCCACCAGCCGCTCGCCGGGACGCCCGACCGGCGGATACGCGACGCGCGGGCGCGGAAACGTGCCCACGTGCAGCCGATAGCGCGATTGATCGCCGCCGCCCAGAGACGCATCGCGCACACTGATCACATACACCCCATCAGCAGGCACGATCAACGACGCGACGCTGTCCTGAAGCAGCAGGGCCGAATCGTCGCTGACGGCCAGCTCAAAGCGACGCGCGTCGAGAATAGCCACGGCCGGGTCGAACATCGCGCGGCCCAGGCGCATGGCCTCGATTTCGGCTGTGAGACGCTGCCCTTTCTTTGCTTCGACCGCGAAGTAGTCCACGTCTTCGAGCGTGACGACGCCCTCGACGGTGCTGTTGATCGCAATCTTCTGCGGCGCAGTGAAGTCGCCGTTCGGTTCAACCTCGGCCGCGACCGGCAGCGCGCCGACCCAGACGGTGCGCAACTCGGTTACGCCGCCGGCCGTTCGCAACCGCAGCGGGTGCTCGCCGAGCGGGCAATCGAGGGTGACGGCGCATGTCGCTACGATTATATTATTCTCGCCCGGTTTCAACTCGGCGACGGTGATGCCCGGCCTGTAGAAGAGCAGTTCGGCGGCGTCGCTCAATCTCGCTCCGCGCAAAGTCAACGCGCACGTCGTGCCGCGCGTCAGGCCCGCCGGTGTGATGTCGTGAAGTTCCGGCGAGCCGGCGACAAGCACCGGCGCGGGCGGCGGCGCCGGAGCGCTGGTCGGTGCGCTCGGCGCACTCGTTGGGGAGGCCGGCGCGGTCGTCGCTGTCATCGGCTCGCCCGCGCGTGCCGAATGCGTTACCACCGATGCGGCGAGCGCAGTGAGCACGCCAAGCATGGCCGCCAAATGCCGCGGCCATGCCATCCGGTGCGGCGACCGCGCCTCCGCTCGGCACTGCCCGAAGCGTTGGCACACGCCCGATGCAATTTGATCGAGACGAGCGCGCTCCCCTGCGGTCGCGGCTCGATTAGAAACTGATCGCGAATCGTGTCGTCTCATCACGCGGGCTTCGCCAGGATCTCCGTCAGCACGCGGCCGCCGTTCACGATCTCCACGGGCCGGCCGCCGGGGGCCATCAGCTCTTTGTCGGCGTGGATGCCGAGTTGATTATAGACGGTCGTAGCTAAGTCCTCGATGCCGACCGGGTCCTTCGCCGGTTCGCTGGCCGTCGCGTCGGTCGCGCCGTGGACCAATCCCCCGTGAACGCCGCCCCCCGCCAGGACCGCGCTGAACACGCGCGGCCAATGATCCCGCCCCGCGTCGCGATTGAGTTTCGGCGTGCGGCCGAACTCCGTCGTCACCATCACCAGCGTCCTGCCGAGCAGCCCGCGCCGATCCAGATCGCGAATCAGCGCCGCGAAGCCCTGGTCGAACTGCCGCAACTGACCGCGCACGCCGTCGGCGATGCTCGCGTGATGATCCCAGCTTCCAAACGTCATCGACACGAAGCGCACGCCCGCCTCGACCAGCCGCCGGCACAGCAACATGCGCTGGCCCGCCGCATGGCGACCGTATTCGTTGCGAATCGCCTCGGGCTCGGCCGCGAGATGAAACGCCTCGCGCGCCTTAGCGGAGCTAAGCAACGTGTACGCGCGCTGATAGAACTCGTCCATCGCCGCGACGGCGTCACCGGTCTCCATCGCGTGGAAGTGCGCGTCCACCGCCTCGAGCATGCGCCGTCGCCGCTCGAAACGCTGATGGTCGACATCGCCCGGTAGCGACAAATCGCGCACGGCGAAGCTGCTCTCCGCCGGATCGGACCCGACCGAAAACGGCCCGTATTTGTTGCTCAAGTAACCCGAGCCGGCGTACTCGTTCGGCACGCCCGGCACGCAAACGTACGGCGGCAGATCGTTCCGCCCGCCCAGTTCATGCGAGACGACCGAACCGAACGACGGATAGGCCAGCGCCGTGCTCGGGCGATAGCCGGTGAACATGTTGTGCGTGCCGCGTTCGTGCGCGGCTTCGCCGTGCGTCAGGCTGCGAATCACGGTGAGCTTGTCGGCGACCTTCGCCGTCTCGCCGAGGCATTCGCTGAACGCCACGCCGGTCAGGCAGGTGTTCACCGTGCCGAGCGGGCCGCGGTACTCGATCGGTGCGTAGGGCTTGGGGTCGAACGACTCCTGCGCGCTGATGCCGCCGGGCAGGAAGATGTGGATGACGGAATCGGCCACCGCCGCCTTGGCCGCGTATTGCTTCTGGTCCGCCAGCGCGAGTTTCTGAAGGTACTCGGGCAAGACGAGGCCCAGCCCGCCAACGAGGCCGACGTACACAAATTCGCGCCGACTGGGCTTGGTGTGGTCCGCTCCGCCGCAGCCGCAATCCCCGTGGGCCATGGTCGTCTCCACGCGTTTAGAGAAGGCGCCGCGCGGCAAGCGACTCCACGACGGCCGCCGCGCGATGCGTGGATGCGAATTGTAACCCATCGGTGCGACAAATGGGAGTTCCGGTCAACCAGCGGAGTTGATTCTGCCTGGTGTGGCGCAGGCTCATAGCCTGTGCCTTCGAAATGCAATCGTGGGCGGTAACTACTCGGCGTACGCGGCAAGCGCCCTGCGCAGGCCCTCGGGCAGCGGTTCGGGTACGACCTCATCGCCTCGGCGACGCATGCAGGCAATCTGCTGCTCGCCGCGGGCGGCCAGTTCCTCGCGCCCGCTCCGAATGCGGAAATATTCGAACTTCATCGTGACCTGGTTCTGCGTGAGGCCAGCCAGCCGCATGCGAATGAGCACCTCGTCAAACGCCGTCAGTTCCGCGAGATACTCGCACGAGACACGCGTCGTGACCAGCGCCAACCCGCAACGCAGCTCGTCGAGCACTTCGGGCGCGTGATCGCGCAGGAACATCTCGCGGCAACGCCCTTGCCATCGCACATGATTCGCGTAGTAAACATTCCCCACGAGGTTCGTCTCTTCGAATCCCACCACGAACCGGCACTCATAGGCCCGCATGCCGCGCCCCCACCTTCTCATTCATCGCCAGGAAGCCCACGGCCAGGGCCGGCCGCTCATTGCTCGCCGCAAATGCCGCCGTCATGGCACTCGCCCGGCCCGCGCGAATGGTCAGCCATCCGTCGCGGTAGAACTCCATCAGCGTCAGCGAGAGGTCGTGTGACAGCCCGACCTTCGCCGCGCACTCGATGATGGTCCACACTCGGGTTGCCGCCATGTCGAGCGATTCTCCCGTGACGCCGGCGATCTGCTGGGCCAGCGCGAACCGCGCCGGGCCGAGCAGGTCTCGCCACGCATCGGAACTCCGCGCCGTCACCGGCTCGATGTCGCAGCCGAGCGCCGTCAAATCGTCAGTCGCTACCGCAAGCGTCAGCCCCGCTCCGTGCGAAGTCGACACACAGCGGTCATCGTGTGTCATGGGCCGCCCGTCCAGCCGGCGCGACCAGCGCGAATCCGGATCCAGCAATTCACTCAATGCCGCGTCGGACTGCTCGCGACGTTTCGCCGCGGCGTGGCCGTTCCCGCTTTCACCGTGGCCGTTTCCGTTCGCGCTCGGCGGCGACGCGCCCGGCTCCTGCAACAGCGCGACACGCACCGAAGCGCCGAGCAGTTCCGCCGCGCGCCGCTCCAGACTCGGCGCGAGCAGCACCGGCGCGAGCGCGCCGTGTTGCGCGGCCGGAGCGACCGCGCGGAGTTTCAATCCGTGCCATGCCTCGATCAGCGCGCCGTCCGGCGCGAAGACGCGCACGTCGTAAACGAAATCCGCGCCCTCATGCGATCGCTCGATCGCCTCGACAAATCGCGCCGAATCGGCTCGCACCGCGTGAATCTCAATACGCTCGACGCCCGTGGGCAGAATCGTCGCGTGCGGGATGCACGCCTGAATCGCGTGAATTGTGCCGTCGCGCGCGGCCGGGCACCCGAGCATGAGATCGGCCGGCAGATAGGCGCTGAACCAGCGACGGGTGTCGCCGTTTGCGGAGCAATCCCGCGCGGCTTCGCCGAGTTTCGCGAGACACGCCTTCGCCGTGAGCTCGTGATAGCCCCGCACGACGCGAAAGCGACCGGTGTGGAAAAGGAGCTTGCCGTACAGATCGGTGTCCGGGGCAAGATTCACTCGCGGTGGGAGCGCAGCGAGCGTCATCCGGTCAGACCCGGCGCGGTCCTGAATTGACGCGGAGTCGAATCGGCAGGTGGCGCGGAAATGATCGACGGCGAAACCGGTCTGCGCGCTGCGCACGACCACGTCGACCGCCCCGTCCTCACGCACCAGCGCCGCGATGCGAACCGTCACACCGGCATCGGGCACCACGATCGGCTGCGCCAATTCCACGTTTTCAAAGCTCGGCGGCGCGTCGGAGCCGGCGACGGCCATCGCCGTCTGCGCCATGGCTTCCAGCCCAAGGACCGCTGCGAACAGGCGCTCGCCGTGAAAGACATGGTCGTCCAGGTGCGGATCGGTCGCGGGAGTGAGGTTCGCGTCGACCACCAGCTCCACGCCGGGATAATAGACACGCGGCGATTCCAGGAATCGGCGGAACGGCAGCGGCGGCCCTTCGAGCGTGAGCGTCGGGGCATCGCCGAATCGGCTCGTGACCAGCACGCGCGGCGGCGTATCGTGAGAAAGCAGGCGCTTCATCACGCGCACGCCTTCATCCGGCGTGATCGCACGAATGCCCTGCCGCGCCAAGGCGTCGATCCGCCCCAGCCGCTCGCCCATGCCGACGCCCGACCAGACCGACCATTCGATCGCCAGCGACCGGCAATGCGGATGCTGCGCCCCCCACCGCTCGACCAGCGACGCCAGCCAGTCGTTCGCCACGGCGTAATCTGCCTCGCCCGCCATGCAGGCCCGCGCGATCAGCGACCCGAACGCGACAAACAGCTTCAATCGATCCGCGTCCAAAGCCGCCAGCACGTTTCGCGCGCCCTGCACCTTCGGCAGCAGCGTCTCGTTAAACGCCGTTTTATCAAGCTCCGCAATGAGCTTTGGCGTGTTCGCGCCGGCCCCGTGCAGAAACGCCGTTACCGGCCCCAGCGCCCGTTCGGCCTCGCGCACCGCGGCCGATACCGATTCGGCCTCGGTCACATCGGCGCGGAGATACTTGAAGGAAACGCCTGATTGCTCAAACCGCGCGAGGTTCGATGCCAGTTCCGTGTCGCGCGATGGGTCCGACCGGCCCAGCAGCGCCAATTTAACACCAGTCTCACGCGCCCATTCCAGCGCGCATTCCGCCGCGATGCCCTTGCCGCCGCCGGTCACGAGCAGAACGTCGCCCGCGGTGAGCGCCGAGACCGTGCGAGATTTCAAAGAGCCGACCGCGCTGGCAATCGAATCATCCTCCTCACGGTGCGTGATGTCCTCCGAATCGATCGATCGGGCAACTGGCTCATTGAGCGCCGAAAGAACGGGTTCGTATCGCCGGCCCTGCCCGTCATACCGCACTTCGCGGAAACCCGCTGCATGCCGTGTTTCGGCCATCACCCATTCGGTCGCTTGTTCGTGCGCCGTCGGGACATGCACCACGCTCACCGCAACGTGCGGCGCCTCGAGATGCAACGTTCGTGCGAACGCCTCGGCCCCCATGCCGCCGGGCAACTCGCCTTCGCGCGCATCCTGCACGATCACCAGCCGAGCCGGGCTGTTGTCCTGCAATACGGCCCGCGCACCTTCCAACAACATGGCTGGGCTGCTCTCCGCGTATTGCGGCGGCACGCAAACCAGCACGCCTGCGCCGCGCCCGCCCCGCGCCAGCGCCGCGCTGATCCGACCCTTGAACGGGCAAAGCTGATGCGCGATCACCCGCCAGCCATCGGCCGATGCCGCGACCAGCGCCTCGGTCTCGCTTTCATGCGGTGTCTCATTTGTGGCATCACGGGCCGCCCTGCCCGTTGCGGTCAGCGGGCGTTCCCGCCATGTCACCGCGAACGGCCGCACCCAGCTGTCAACGCCCGCGGGCGGGCCATCGTCCGCGTCATCCGCCGCCGATCCGCCAATTGCGCGAAGCTCGTCCAGCGCCTGCGCCAGGCCGCCGACGGTCGCGCCGGCGTAGGCCGTCGGCGAGACCGGCGCGGGCAGGCCCAATCGCTTGCACGCCGCGACAGCGATCTGCCCGACGACAATGGAATTCAAATGCAGATCGCCCAGCAGGCGGCTGCTTCCCGTGATCGAATCCGCGGGCAGTTCCGCCTTCTGCGCGACCAGCTCGCGAACGACGGCCAATGCTGACTCGCCGGAATCCGATGCAGCGACAACCGAATCAGTTGTGAGCAAATCATCCGATGACGCCGCGACGGCCGGCTTCGTGACCAGACCGGCGCAATCGAGGATCGGCGCCGACTCGCACGGGCTGGAAATAAAACGGCGCGGTCGAACCAGATCGAACGGGCGCGTCAGGCGATCCTCAAACAAGGCGCTCACGCGGACCGGCGCGCCGATCGCGTAAGCGGCTCCGGCGGCGCACAACAAACCTCGCACCGATTCGCTCGCGGCATCCACCGACACGACCGGTGTCGGCGCGAATCGGCCGATCACCCCCCCCAGAACGCGACCCGGACCTGCCTCAATCAGCAGGTCCACTTCGTGGGCCATTCGCCGCACGGCATCGGTGAAGCGAACCGGGGCGGTCACCTGTGTAACCAGCAATTCTTCGATATTCGAACCGGCCGACAGCTCGCGCCCCGTGATCGTCGACACAACGCGGCGCGACAGCGGCCGCAGCGACTCGCGCCGCAACCGATCCGCCAGCGGCGCCGCCGCGCGGCTGACCAGCGGCGAATGAAATGCGTGCGAGACTTTCAAGCGCGTCGCGCCAAGGCCCCGCGCGTCGGCCCTTGCCATGACCTGCGCCACGGCCGCGCACTCGCCCGATACCACCGTCAGATCCGGCGCGTTGATCGCCGAGACCACCGCGCCCGTTCCCGCCGCCAGCGCCTCGACGTCATCGGCTGGCGCCATGATCGCCGCCATCGCCCCGTGCGGCTCGGGCAGATCGGCCATCGCACGGCCTCGCGCTGTCGCGACGCGCAGCAGCGCCGCCTCGTCCATCGCGCCGGCCCAGTGCAGCGCCGTCAGTTCACCCAGGCTGTGCCCTGCCGCGACTTGCGCCGTGATTCCCAGCCGCCCCAGCGCCCGCAGCGCCGCCAGCTCCGCCGCGACGATCGCCGGCTGCGCGACGTCTGTCTGAACATCGTTACCGTGCGTCGGCAGGTCGGCGGTTTCGTAAAGTTCGCGTACGGTCTCAAACCGATCGCGCCACGCCCCGCCATCGCGCCGGGCCGCGCACCCCTGACCGGGAAACACGAATCCGATGCGCGGCGACCCGTGGCCGCTCCCCAGAAAAACGCCCGTCGCGTCGATCCGATCCGTTTCACCCGCATCGATCCATTCGATCAGGCGGCCCACGCGCTCGGCCAACTCGCTCGGCGTGCCGGCCACGACCGCCCCGCGCCGGGGCGACTTCGCATCCACCTTGCTCGACTTCTTCGCGGACTCGACTGGCGCGGCCGAATCCGCCGCGAGATCGATCAATTCCGCTCGCGAGAGATTCGGCGCGATCGCCGCCACGCGGGCCGCTTGATCGCGCAACGCCGCCGCCGACTCTGCCGCAAAGACGAACAACTCCGCATCCTGCGCGAACGAATGCTGACGACGTGGCGACGCCTCACGCGCGATCGACCTGTCCGATGGACCCTCTAAAACGACATGCGTATTTAATCCGCCGAAGCCCATGGCGCTGACCGCCGTGCGCATCGGCTCGGCGCGATCCCACGCCTCGGGCACGCGCGCCACGCGCAACGCGGCGCCCTGTTCGCGCAGGATCGCATGCGGCTCGCCGCACCCGGTGATCGGTGGAATCACGCCTTCGCGCGCGGCCATCACCGCCTTCAGGAGACCCGCCAGTCCCGCCGCCGCCTTCGTATGCCCGATGTTCGCCTTGATCGAGCCGATGGCCGCCGGCCCGGACGCCCCCGCTTCGCGCCGCGCAGCCGTCAGCACGCCCAGTTCCGTTTCATCGCCGACGCGCGTCCCGGTACCGTGTCCCTCAAAGTATCCAATCGTATCAATTCCAAACCCCGCCCGCTGATACGCCCGCTTCAGCGCCAGCCGCTGGCCCGCCGGCTCCGGCCGCGTGATGCCACCGCTGCCGTCCGAGGAGACGCCCCAGCCACGAATGACCGCATGGATTCGCCGGCCCTGTGCGATCGCCGCTTCCTCGCGCATCAGAACGACGAACCCGCACCCTTCGCCCGGCCAGAACCCCGACGACCGCGCGTCGTACACGCGCATGTCCTCGCTCGCGAGCGCCCCGGCCTTGGCGAAGCCGATCAACTCGAACGGGTCGAGGCTCAAATCCACACCACCGGCAATCGCGACATCCAGATCGCCCGCGACAATTGCCGAGCAGGCGTTCGACACCGCCAGCAGCGACGCCGCGCATGCCCCGTCGAGCGTGTAGCCGCCGCCCTTCAGATCGAAGTGGTTGCAGATCCGTCCGGCGATGGTATTCGACAAACCGCCCGCCAGCGTCTCTTCGTTCACCGTCGGGAAGGGTTGCTTGTATTGCGGCTCCAGCGTTTGCAGGAACGCCTCGATCGCTTCCGGCGTGTGCCCCTGCTCGGCCATCGTTGCGCCGACGACGCGCCGCACATAGGGCCAGCGCAGCCGAAGCACGTTGGCGCGCGACGTGTCCCCCGTCAGCGTGTTCGCCAGCAAGACGCCCGTCGATTCTTTGGGCAGATCCGTGCCGCCTTCGAACCCCGCGTCGACCAAAGCCTGCGTCGCGATGTCCAGCGCCATCCAGTGTGCGAGATCGGCCGAGCGGAACTGGCTGCCCGAGACCCGGAATTTCACCCGGTCAAACTCGTAGCCCTCGATCAGCGCCGCCTCACACGAATAGGTCCGATCCTCGGCCGCGCGGTCGCTGGAGAAGTAGTCCTCCATCCGCATGCGCTCCGCCGGAATGCGGCGAAACGAGCGTCGCTGCGCGAGCACATTCTCCCACAGCTCCGACGGCGTGCGCGCGTCCGGATACCGGCAGGCCATGCCCACGATTGCAATGCCGTCGCGGCGAGGCGTCATGCGACCACCTCCCGCAACCGCGCGGCGATTCGCTCGCGCCAGGCCTCGAAGGCCGAGCCGTCGCCATCGTCCGGCGCAATCTGTTCGAGACATTCGTCTGTGATGCGCGCCGCCGCCTCCGCCGACCGGCCGCACAACAGGCGGCACGCCAGATCGGTGTGCTCCGCCGGATTGCCCGCGCGCTGCCGCGCCTTGGCCGCGAAACTCGCACCCTGCCCCAGCCAGTAGCGATGTTCAACCGCCAACGCACACAACAACTCGATGTCCGTCGAATCGATGCCGCCTGCATAGGCGCACGCCAAACCGACGCCGCTCCACAGATCGGCACGGCGGTTCGTATCCATTGCGCCGATCTGCTCCGCGATCCGCGACACATCTGCGCCCAGCGCGAACCACATGCCGCGACCCAATCCCTGGTCCCACGCGCGCAACGCGTAGCCGCGCAAGCGCCGCGGCCGCTCACCCCGCTGCACGGCCCGCGCGGAATAAAAATACGCATCGTGAAAGGCCCAGCCGTCGATCGCCAGCCAGCGCAAAAGCGGATCCAGGCGGTCCATTGTCTTGCCGACGCCCAGCGGCAGCCGCGCCATCGCCCAGCCCGCGCCGACATAGACCATGTACGCATGCGCCGCGCCGGGTCCTTTGACAAACACACGCCAGCGCGAGCGATTCCACGGCGTCAGCGCATCAAGCAGGTACAGCGCCATGGCCGCGCCTTCGTAGGCGAAGCCGCGCCGCTCGCGCTCGACCATCTCCAGCCGGTCAGCCAGCCCCGCGAGATCCGCCGACTCCAGCGCCGCGTGGTATCCGAATACGAAAGTCTCACCGATCTGTTCCAGCCGCGCCCCGGCGCGCTCGTGAATCGGGGCGACGCCACGCCGGGACAAGGTGATCTCTCCCGGATCAATGCCGAGCCACCGCCGACGAACCCCGCGCGCAAACAAGCCCATCGCAACGCGCCGAGACGATTCAGCGCGGGGGGCGATCGGCTCACCGCATGCGGTGGTTGCCATGGGGGTACTCCGAGCTTGGCGACCGGCCTGATCGGGGGCCGCCTCGCTTACCCTGTGCAACGTGGAAGCGAAGCCGTCCGACCATCCGGAGACATGGGAATCAAGGCGACCCGGCAGGCCGCCGTTTGCCGCCCTCTCCGACACTACACTACGACTTTGGCCTTCCTGATTCAAGAATCCGGGGGCACCCGAACCATCCGACGGGTCCAATATCGCAGAAAAACGTCGCGCCGCGCCCGCGCCTCGCGAAATGCCGCACTGGTGGACTGGTTGAGGATCGTTGATTCGCACGGCTGACCCCTTCCTCCGATCCCGTCGCACGCTCTTCCCGGAAAGATGACGATTCGACCTTTGACATGGCCGTTTCGAAATTCCTCACTGGACGCGCACGCGGTTGAATCGTCTTCCCCTGGGGAGTAAAATCGCGTTCGTTCCCTTCATGGGCAGCCCGGGTGTTTTACCCAGTTCGGGTCGCCGGCTTTCCGCCCGCGACACCCCGGCTCGAGTGCGACCTCTCCCCGAGGGTCTTCCATGGCGATGTCGCTGCGATTCCTGCTGATGGCGTCCGCGCTGATCGGCGGATACGTCTGGGTCCGCCCCGCGCCGCCGGCGCGGCCGGCAACGCAGGTGCGCTTCGAGGAACGCGCGCAGGCCGGCGGTTGTCTGAACAAGCACACAATGTGCCAACTTGCCCCCGCCTTTGAAAACATCATGCCGTGGTTGTCGTCGGTGGGCGCAGCCGCCGCGGCGGCAGACTACGACGGCGACGGATACGCCGATCTGTACGTTACCCAGAGCGGCCGGGGTCAGTCGAATCGGCTGTTCCACAATCGCGGAGATGGGACGTTCGAAGACGTAACGGCCGCGGCGGACGTCGGGATCGGCAACGCGGCCGGGGCATGCATGCACTCGATCTGGGGCGATGTCGACAACGACGGCGATCTGGACCTGTATGTGGTCAAGTGGGGCGACGCCAACACGCTCTTTCGCAACGAGGGCGGCGGACGGTTCGTCGACATCAGCAAGCAGGCGGGCGTCGATTTCTGGGGATACGGCAACGCGGCGACGTTCTTCGACTACGACCGCGACGGGCATCTTGACATTCTGCTCGGAAACTACTTCGCTGACACGATCGCGGATGAGAAGACCGGCAGCCTCGTGCGCAACGACCTGTGGAACCCCGCCTCGACAAAGATCATGCACGAGACCTTCACTCACGCCGCAAACGGCGGGCGCAATGTGCTCTATCGCAATCGCGGCGACGGCACATTTGAAGATGTCACCACCGCCGTCGGCATGACGTTCCACGGCTGGACGCTTTCCGTCGGCGCGGGCGATCTGAACAACGACGGCTGGCCCGATCTGTACATCGCCAACGATTTCGGCCCCGACGAGTATTACCTCAACACCGGTGCGACGGAGCAGCCGCCGAAGTTCCGCCTTGTCATCGACCCGCGCGGGCATCCCGGCGTCGGCAACGACTGGTGGAAGGGCATGAACGTCGATTTCGGCGACGTGAACAACGACGGCTATCTCGACATTTACGTCACCAACATCCTCTCTCGCAAATATAAGACCGACGAAGGCAACATGCTCTGGCTGAATTGCGCGGACGTGGCCATGACCGGCGGGCGCGGGTTCAAGAACATCGCCGAGCCGGCCGGCGTGATGGACGGCGGCTGGGGCTGGGGCGGGAAGTTCGCCGACTTTGATCTCGACGGATTGATGGATATCTTCGCCGTCAACGGCTTCGTCACCGGCCACCCCGACCGGACCTACTGGTATCACATTCAGGAAATGGTCACGCAGACGAAAAACCAGACGGTGGACACGCGCGACTGGCCCGTCATGGGTGATCGTGATCTGTCGGGCCGCGAGCCGAGCCGGCTGTTCATGCAGATCCCAAATACGACCGACCACGCACATCAACGAGTCGATCGCGCGAATGATCGAATCGAACGAGTCGCGGGCTTTAGCTCTCCAAAGGCGAGTCACCGTGGTGACCCGCGCGGCGCTTCGAATACGAACGAACCCCGCTTCTGCGACGCCGCCGAATCCGCCGGAATCACCGACACCTTCAACGGCCGCGGCATCGCGCTGGCCGATTTCAACCTCGACGGATTGCTGGATATCTACGTCGCCAATCAGGGCGCGCCGTCGTCGTACTACGTCAATCGCACCGTGCCGCCCGCCGGCGCGTCGTTCCTGCGTATCCAACTTGTCGGCCGACCTGACCAGCCCATGCGGCTGGCCGGACGCACGCTCGCGTCCACGACCAGCGCCGTCGGCGCGAGGGTCACCATCGAGACACGCGGCAGCCGGATGATGCGCGAAGTCCAGGGCGGCACCGGTTACTCATCGCAATCGGAGTATCCGCTGCACTTTGGCGTGCCGGATCCCGCTTCCGTGGAGTGCATCACCGTCCAATGGCCCAGTGGGCGAACGCAGAAAGTCGAAGGCGACAACGCCCGGAAGCTGGTCGGTCGACACGTGCGGTGGGTCGAGGGCGCCCAGCCGGAGGTGCGAAGATGACCTCGCACACACACCGCGCATTCGTTCGCCCGGCCTGGATGGTGATCGCGATGGCCGCTGCCGGTGTCGGCGCGTTCGCCTGGTCGCGCGTCGGCCTGCTCGATCTGCCGAGCGTTCCGCACGATCTGACGTTGGATGCAACGGGGCTGGGCAATCTCGATGCGATGCGAGACCTTGACGATGCCATTCGTTCCGATTCAAGAGCCGATCGCGTGAGCAATGGAGCATTGCCTCCCGCCGCTCAACGCGTGCGCGACGGGCTGCTTCTGATTCGCGCAGGCAAACCCGAAGCCGGTCTCGCCGCCATGCAGCAAGGCGTCGCGCAAGACCCCGACAACCTCGTGTTGTCCAATGCCTACCGGATGGAGTGCTTCACGCTTCGTCGGGCCGCGCTGGCCGACGCGCGCCGCGCGTCCGCTGCGCCGGTGGCCGCGACCGGCGCGGTCAACTCCGTTTTTCCCGCGTACCTCGAAGCGCAACCGATCGCGCCGCTGGAGAAGCTGAAAAAGGATCACCCCTCTCGCGAAACGCGCCTTGCCCTGGCGCTTGCCTGGGTGGATGAGATGCTGCTTTTCCCCGCGCTGGAGGTCAAAGCCCCGGCCAGCGTCGAAAGCGTGCGCGAGCTGACCGTCGTACTGGAAGGCGATGGTAGCACCGATGGGAAATCGTCTGCCGCCAGTCCGTATTACGTCCCGGCGCTCTTCGCGCGGGGATTGAATCACCTTCATCGCCCCGCGCGGCTCGTCTGGCCCGAGGCTGACAAAACCCCGCTCGATGCCGCCGTGCAGGACATCGCCCGCTGCATCGCAGTCGGCCGCAAGTTCAACGCCGGCTCGTCGCGCCTGCAGGCGACGCTCGCCATCGCCCTCGGCGACGCATACGTCAAGATCGGCCGCTCGCAGAATGCCCGCTCGTGGTGGCAAATCGCGCAGAACATCTGCCGAGACGAAGCAATTCAACAGGCCGTTCGTCGCCGCTATGCGTGGCGGGATGAGACCGTGCTGGACGATCTCGAGGCCGAACTGGACCGCGCCCGTGCAGAGCTGGACGCGCCGATGACCGATCTGCGAATGATGTGGAGCACGCCGTGAACGACGCCGCCATGGAAAACCAACGAGCCGCGGACTTCAGCCCGCGCGGCGCGAATAACATCGGGGCGACACGCCCCGGCTCCGATGCCCTATCGCGCCCGCATCCCGCCGATGCCGCCCACCCCGGCGCGGAAGCAGGAACCCACCGCGGCTTCACCTTTGTGATTCCCAGCATTAAAGACCCGCGCATCACCGTCGCCGCCGCACAGACGCTCTGGGTCGTCCTCGGCGCAACTGTTTATTACTTCAACCGCGATCCGTTCCGCCTCGGCATCACGCTGCTAACCGCCTGCGGGATTGATTTTCTGGTGTCTCTCGTGCGCCGCCGCGAGATTCTTGTGCCGATCAGCGCTTACCTCACGGCGCTGTCCATCGGCATCCTGCTGGAAAGCTACGACTGGCGCATTTACGTCGTCGCTGCCGCCTGGGGCATTCTGTCAAAATACTTTGTTCGCAATCGCACCGGGCATTTCTTCAATCCATCGAACTTCGGTCTTGTCGCCGTCCTCCTGCTCTGTCCGCACATTGCAACGATCGCGCCCGGCTCTCAATGGGGCGCCGACTATCGCATCGCCTTCGCCATCATCGCCCTCGGCCTGCTGATGATGAAACGCATCCGCCGGCTCGACCTCGCCCTTGCCTGGATCGGCGGCTACGTCTTCATGAGCTTTGTTCGCATGGCGCTGGGACAGGGCGGCATGGTCTTCGCACTGGGGCCGATGACCGGCGCGGAGTTCGCCCTGTTTACGTTTGTCATGCTGCCCGATCCCAAGGCCAGCCCGCCGACGCCGCGCGGCCGCGTGCTCTGGGGGTTGTCCATCGCGCTGCTGGACGGCGTCATGCGCTACATGGAGATTCGTTATTCCATGTTCTACGCGCTGTTCATCCTCTGCGCGACGCTGCCGATTCTGCGCTGGGCTGCCGCGCGATCCGGGTTGACCGAGCGTGATGTCTGGAAACACTGGCGATTTCAGCTCGGCGGCCGGCCAACGACGCCTTCGACCCTCCGCGCGGCTGAACCGGTTTGAGCGAAGGACGCCCACCCAGCATGTCCGACCCCCTTCCCTTCGCGATTCGCCGCCCACGCTTGACGCTTGGCATCGCGTTGCTGGCGGCGCTGGTCGCTGCGCCAGGGCTGACCAAACTTCGCCTGCGAACTGACGGCCACGCACTGGTGCCGCACGATGCGCCGCAGGTTCAAATGGATCGCGCGATCCGCGCCGATTTCGGCCTGACCGATCCCATTGTCGTGGTCCTTCGCGCCGACGCGCCCGACGGCGTCTACAACGCGACCACCATTGCTCAACTCGCGAATCTGACCCGGGCGCTTCAGCAGCTTGACGGCGTCGATCCTGACGACGTCACCAGCCTTGCCACCGAGAAGAGCCACCGCGTCCGCACCGGCACCCTCGACTTTCTCGACATGCTCGATCCCCTGCCGCAGACCCCCGAGCAGCTCGCCACGCTGCGCGACGACGTGCGCCGGATCGACCTGTACCGCGGGACCCTCATCTCGCGCGATGAACACGCAGCCGCCATCTACGTCGGCCTGCGCGAAGGGTCCGACCGCCTGCCGTTCTACCATCGCATCCGGCAGGTCGTGCGCGAGGGCGGCATCGACCCCCAAACGGTTCACATCACCGGCTCGCCGGTCGCCGAATCCCTGCTGGGCACGCACATTCTTGAAGACCTCGGTGTGCCGGTCGCCCTGATCGATCCGCACTATGCCTCGCATTCGGAGTCGGCGGCCGACGCGCCGCGTGATCTGGAATCGCTTCGGCTCTGGATCGCGCACCACGTCGGTCTGCTGCCGATCGCCATCGCGGTGATGACCCTTGTCTTCATCATCGCGTTTCGCAGTCTCGCGGCCGTCGCCCTCACCTGGCTGAAGATCGTCGCCTGTCTGGTCATCACGTTCGGCGTGATGGGCTGGGTGGATTCCCCGATTTATCTCACCACAGCCGTCATCCCCGTGATTCTCATCGCCATCGGCGTCTCCGACGAGGTTCATCTGTTCAACCGTTACGCCCGCCAACTTGCGACCGCACCAGCCGAGAAGCCGCTGACGGATGCGCGCGCCGGCCGCGATCGCGCTCGAGCCGTGCTGGCCGCTGCGCTGGCGGAGGTCCGCCGCCCGATCATTCTGACATCTGTAACGACGGCGATTGCGTTTCTTTCGTTTGTCTTATCGCCGCTGGAGCCGGTTCGCGCGTTCGGGCTTTTCACTGCCCTGGGCGCAATGGTTTGCCTTGCGTGGGCACTAACCGGCACGCCCGCCGCGGTGGTCCTACTGCACCCGCGCCGGTTTCAAGGTACGGATCGCGCTGCAGACGCTGCCGCCGGTCGGCCGCCCCGGCTTGGTCGCCTGGGTCTTGCCATTGCGCGCCGTCCGCGCGGCGTGATCGTGGCGCTGGTCCTCGTACTCGGCATGGCTGGGCTGGGCATCGGGCGAATCGAGATTCAGGATAGCTGGATCGACGGATTTTCTCCGGCCAGCGGGTTCCATCGCGACACCCAGTTCTTCAACAGCTCATTTCTCGGCATGCACGTTCTCTATGTCTGCGTCGATACCGGCGCCGAGATTCTGGATGGCACGCTCGAGGAGGCCCGCATTGACCATTTCGCTCTCGGCCTGCCCGGCGACCTCACGAACGACCCGGCTTCGCTGATCGGCCGGCGAATCGAGCTGTCGCGCGCCGGCCCCCCTCCCGGGAATGTCACAATTATGACATCGTTGCACGGCACGCGCATCAAGTCCGCCGCGCGCCAGGGCGATCGCATCGTCGTCGGCATCGAGCGGCTGGACGGTTCGCCTCGCTTCACGATGGGAATCCAGAAAGGCGAGGCCATTCGATTCGAGATCCGCCAGCGCCGACTGGCCCACCCGAAGACACTGACGGCGGTGCGCGACCTGGAGCGATTCCTCGCGGCGCGCGCCGAGGACCGCGTTGGCGGCGCGCTCGGCCCCGCCGCCTACGTCGAGACCACGAGCTATCTCGCACGCGGCCGTCAGGACCAGGCCCGCGCGATCCCGAAAGAAGCCAGCCAGCTCGACGACGTGTGGAAATGGTTCGCCAACATTCGCGGGCCGAAGCGCACCCGCGCCACGGTCGACGCCGACTTCGCGCGAGGCATCATCAGCGTGTACATGAATCACGCCAATTTTCGCGACACCGCGCGCCTGATCGACGCCATTCGACAATACGAGCGCGAACACCTCGCCCCGATCGGTCTCTCGCTTGCGCTGGCCGGCGATGTCGCCGTCAGCCAGACGCTCATCGACGCCATCGTCTCGACGGAAGTGCGCTCCGTCTCGCTGTCGCTGCTGGGCGTGCTGATCGTATGCATCGCGATTACGCGATCGCTGAAATGGGGGCTGCTCTCGATCCTCCCGTGCGTCGTCGCCGTTCCCGTTAACTTCGCCCTGATGGGCTGGTGCGGCATACCGCTCGGCGTCGCAACATCGATGTTTACCGCGATGACCATCGGCATCGGCGTCGATTACGCCATTCACTTCATCGAACGCTTCCGCCGGGAACAAGCCGCAGGCCTCGATGCCGTAAGCGCCCTGGACCGGTCGCTCGGCGCTGCCGGCCGGGGCATCCTCATCGATGCGTTGAGCGTGGGGGCCGGCTTCTCCGTCTTGATTCTCTCCCAGGTTCCCGCCAATGCCCGCCTCGCGATCATGGTGGTGGCGAGTATCGCAACCTGTCTGCTGACCACGCTTTGTGTCCTACCCGCCGCCCTGCTCTCACGCCGAATCGCAGCCGAGTAGGGAATTCACCCTATCACGAGATCGGATGCTCTCAAAAAATTCCCCTTTCAAGGCAGTAACCGCGCGAGCGTGCGATTCGTCTACTAGGCGAGAAGAGGTGCGGCGTTCGCGTCGTAAGTCATTGACTTACATAGGTCAGCGTGTTAGACTGGACGCCGGTTGGTCGAGCGGGATGAGGCATGTGACAGTTCTGCTCGGTTTCTTTTCGCTGCTCACCGCCCACCTCGTGTGAATTCGTCCGCAGCCCGCTTTTTGGTCAGCGTCTGGCGCATGACGCTTGCGGAGAAGGGGTTTCGGACGTCAGGCATGAATCCCGATTTCGCGAGGCGGAGCGCCTCACGGCTCGAGTGATAAACGGTTCTTGAGTGTGTCCCCGCCGCGTGCGCGGTGGAGGTGGAGGAACATCCATGTTTCAGCAAGTTCAATCCGTCCCGTATCGCAAGCGGTTCCTATCAGCCATCGGACTGGTCGCCGTTCTGGCTGCGGTGCTGATCGCCGCGCCGGCCGCCGTTCACGCCGTCATCTGCATCGTGCCCGACGCGGGCGGCACGGCTCAACTGCCGCCCCAGTGCTTTACGGGCTACCTTAGCCCGCAGCAGGTTCACATGATTGTCAACGGCCTGCCCCCTGGCACGACGATCATTGCCGATTTCACCCACCGCGATTTCGGCCTTACCAACAGCGGACCGGGCGGCGGATTGGGCGGCGAGTTTGAACAGTTCATGTCCTTCGCCGGCATCAACCTTCAGGGCACCGGCGCGCTGGGCGGCTTCAACCGCTTCGTCGGCATGCAGCTTCAGTGCGAAACGCACATCGGCCCGCGCGTGCTGGGCAATCCCGTGCAATCCTTCCCGACCGACTTCTTCATGATGCAGGGCCAGCTTCCGCCCGGCGATCCCGATTTTGACCTTTTGCGAATTACAGCCGGCACGGCCTTCGGCATGCCCAGCCCGGGCCATACCACGTTGACCCAGGTCTCCGGCGGCAACTGGAACGTGGACAGCTTCTTCGACATCACCTATCGCATCGACTTCATCGGCGCCCCCGGTGGACCGCTTGCCGGCATGTCCGGCAGCACGACCGGCACCGTGCGCATGCAGGCCGGCGAACCGACGACACCGGGCTTCTGCCGCTGCAAGGGCGATTCCAATCTCGATGGCGTGGTCGATCTGCTCGATGTCAACTGGTTCGTCGATGAAGTGCTGAAAGTCGAAGACGCCGACCTCTGCGCGGACATGAACAACAGCCTGAACGTCGACGGACGCGATATTCGCGCGTTCATGGCTGCTATCTTTAACGGCGGCGGTTGTCCGGCGCTCGACGCATGGGAGACCCCCGACTCCACCGGTGACATCACCACCTCGTCGTTCTACGTCTTCGGTGCAGGGAATCAGCCGCCGATTCCGGCCGGCTTCTTCGGCCCCGGCTCCGACCCGTTCATCGGGCAGGTTCTCTTCGATTCCCAGCCGATCGATCCCATCAATCTTGGCCCGACCGACACGATCGTGAAGCGGCCGCCGCTTCCGCCGATTCCTCCGGGACCGCCGATCATCGTGCCGATTGAAATGCTGGAGCTGAATCTCGTCAGTGCCCAGCCGATCTCCGTCGGCTACAACGGAATGCCCAGTACCGAGACTTGGCACGTCAACGTCGCCATCTCCGATACGCCGGCGCCGACTGGCTCGATGCAGGTCCAGGCGATCGGTCCCAACGGCGGCACGTTTTCCGCCAACATCGGCGTCCGACCGGTCTTCATCTTCACCAACATGCAGGATTTGCAGCAACTCGACGCAGGTCTCATTACACCCGATGAAGTCCGCGTCCGCGTCATCGACACCGGCGACCCGGGCAGCCCGCTTAATCCGTTGCAGCTTCAGTTCGGCGACGGACCGACTTCTTCCGACTGGGCGTCGCAGGTCTGCGGGCAGCCGCTGGAGGACGGCCTCTTCGCGTTCCACAACCCCGGGTTCCCGTTCGTCCCCGGCATCAACGCACCGTTCAATTGTTTTGATGCCTTCAAGCCCGGCCCGATGAAGCACGTCAAGCCCGGCGAGGCCCACTACGTCAAGCCGCCGAACAAGAACCCCGGCGGGATTCCAATCCCGCGTTGCGGCTACCAGTTCATCGGCTCCAAGGTCTTGTGCCGCTCCGGCAAGATCGGCAAATGCCCGCCAGCGCCGCCGGTGCTGTGCGGCCGACGCTGCCCGCCGCTGCCCTGCCCGAACTTCGGCGTTCGCATCGTGCGCATCGGCTGCAAGAACGCGGTCGGCACGCTCAACCGCGGCTTCTGTGTTCAGTTCTACCGGCTGCGACCGCCGCCGTTTGACTGTGCCATCTGCCCGTAAATCGGGCGCGAACACGGGGCATGCGTGAATGATATCGCGCGGCCCCGCAATGGAAAGTTCTTCCCAGGAGCCGCGGCCGCACCGGTCGCGGCTCTTTTCCTGCGCCGATTCCTGCCCCGGCAGAATGGACACGAATGAGTTCCCATGGCAGCACTTCGCTTCTTGCCATTCGTCGAGGCGCGCTCCATACTGCGCCCCGCCGAGCGCGACGCTCGGTATCAAGTCGTTCGGCCCTTCTGTTCAAGGAGTCTCCCATGCTCGCGACCCGATCCCATCACCCGCGCGTTCGTCTTGCGATTCTCTGCCTCGCCCTGGCGGCGACGCTGACCGGCTGCACCGCGAAGACTGTTGACTTCAGCAAGATCAATCGCCCCGAACGCGCCCCGGAGATGAGCAACTTCGACGTGTTCGTCGGCTCGTGGGACTGGACCGCCGAAATGACCAACGCCGACGACTCGCACAAGGCCTGGAGCGGCACGGCCAAGTGGGCATGGACGCTCGACCAGCGCTGCCTGCACGGCGAGCTTTCAGCGCGCAGCGGCGACAAGGCCTTCAACGCCGCCGGCGTCTGGAGCTGGCACCCGACGTCGAAGAAATACATCTGGTGGATGTTCAACGACTGGGGCTTCCCGCAGGAAGGCACGGCCCAGTACGACACCGACCACAAGACCTGGACGATGTCCTACCGCAGCGTCGGCCTGGACGGCACGGCCAGCGAGGGCTATTACAAAATGACGGTGGTCGATCCCAGCACCCTGCAATGGGAACTGCACGAATGGACGCCCATGCGCCTCGTGAAGAAGATGGAGATGAAGGGGACGTATAAGAGGAAGTAAGGGCGAATAGCTAATTGTCTATAACTTACCAAGCCGCCTCGCCGTCAGCGCCCCCGGGCCGGTGAGCAGCACGCCGAGCATGACGACGGCCAGCGTCAGCGGGTATTCCATGCCGCCCTTCTGCGAGTCGAACGCCCCGCCGTGTGACATGAACGCGGCGACGAGCATCGTGAACGCGGTGAACGGCACAATGGCCCGCACGCCGACGCCGGAGATCATCGCCAGCCCGCCGACGAACTCCGCCAGCGCCGCGGCCCACGCGCTGACCGTCGGCAGCGGAACGTTTTTCGCTTGCAGGTAGCCGATCATGCCGTTGATGCCGTGCCCGCCGAAGACGCCGAAAAGCTTCTGCGACCCGTGAAAAACCATCACCACGCCGACCATGCAGCGAATCAGCAGCATGCCGACGTCGGCGAGCTTGATGCGAATCGTTCCGTAGGACATTCGTCACTCCCGCGATGCAGCGGGTCATGGCCGCCAATGGCCGCGGCCATGCCACCCGTTCACGCCATGCTAAACCTTCACGCCCTGCTAATCCTGCAAGGGCATGCCGCCCGATTCAGGCCTTGCTAACCTCGTCACGCCATGCCGTGCTTTTGAGCAGCGTCACGGGTCGCGCGATGACCGCTCGGCAGCCGGCGGCGGCTCGATCCAGATGAGATTCCCGAACGTTCGCGGATCATAGCCGTATCGCGGCGCGCGTGCCCAGTCGGAGTATTCACCGCGGATCGGCTCGAACCGCGCCAGATTCACGCCCCAGACCGGGCTGGTCCGCGCGGCCGGCCCCAGCGCGTCGATGGCGATGGCGACCTCGGCCGACCAGCCGTAGGCCGTTCGCGCGACGGCGTATTGCGGTGCGGCGCCGGGCCACGGGGCCGTGCGCCCCACCGGTGGGACGATGCCGACGCCGCGTTCAAAGACCGCGCCGCCCTCGGCCTTGATGACAAGATGAAATAGATCGTCGCTGCGCGTGGCGAGGTTCGTCGGGTCAAGCAGGATTTCCACCAGGTCGGCGTCGCGCGGCATGAGGTCCTCGTACTCCACGACGTTGGAGAACCGCGCGGGGCGCGACGGCCCGGCCGCGGGTTCCGCCTGCGGCGCGGCGGCATGAAGTCCGATGTATAAATAATGCTCGTCGCGGCTGAAATACGCCACGGTCTGGCTCTCGGCGCGCGGGCGCGTTTCGACCGGGGTCGCCCCCGGCGCGCCGTAGGCCGACTCCGGCTGGTCGTCCCGCGCGCCAACCGACTTGTTGATCCGCCGAAAGTCGCCCGCGGCGTTCAGCTCCGCCGGCTGCCAGTCCGACAGGTTGCCATCGATGACGATCGGCCCGCCCGCCCGCGGCGCGCGAACGATCGACACGGCGCAAACCGTGAACGTCCGACCGAGAAATCCGGCGTCGAATACCACGGGTTGCAGGTAATGCCCGTCCAGATCGCGCGGCGGCAGCGCAGGCATTCGAGCCGTTAGCTGCCTGCGAACGACATCCATCTCATTCATCGGCCCGATGCGGTGCTGATCCGCGACGGCCTCCGCCGACAGCGGCAGCCCCGCGAAACGCAGCGTCCCCGTCACCGGCACGCGCAATTCACTGCGCACCGCGACCTCGCACGTCACCACGTACGCGCCGCCGTCGGCCTCGGCGTCGAACCGAATCCGCTGCGACTCGGGCCAGCATTCCAGCCGCCGCGTCGACGCGAGGAACTTCTCCCACAGCGCGTTGATGCGCTCCTTGCGCGAGCCGTCGGCATCGCCCGCGCCGGGCACGCTCTCCTCGGCCAGCGCCGCTTCCAGCTCTTCGATCAGAATCCGCTGCGCGAGGTCCCACATCGCGGGGTCATCCACGCGCCGCGCGAACAGCCCATCCTGATAATTGTCTCCATAGGCATCCGTCCCCGCCGCCTTGATCAGCGACGACGCCAGCAGCCGGGCCGTCTCGCCGCGACCGTGCCGCTCCATCAGCTTCAAATGCTGGTAGTCCTGCAAGCCCAATTGCAACTGTTTCAGCCGCACCGACGGAATCGGCTCGTTCAACCCGAACATCCGACCGGGGTAGATCAACCACGAATCCGATCGCTGCCGCGGCTCGGTGATCGGCTCGTCCAATACGCGCGGTGGCCAATCCGTCGCGCGGTCGATGTCCAATGCATCGTTGCCGCGCAGGAACGCCTGCCATGGCAGGCTCCGGGCATGCGTCACCGGCGCTTCCACCGCGAGGCTCCCGCTGTACGGCGGACGATCCGGCCGCAGCCACGCTTTCGACCCGCTCGCTTGTAGCGCGCGCACCGTCCGTGCGTGTTCATATCGCGCCGGCGTGCGCCAGATACGGACGACGTCCGACAGGTTCTCAAACACATGCTCGTACCAGCCGAAGGGCGACATCGACTGCGGCACAAGACACGATGAAAACGGCGCGGTTACGCCGGCCTCACGCACAAGCCGGGCCAGTCGTCGCACCTGTTCGATGTCGCCTGGTGTCGGGTTCTCGGTGGTCGGTAGATCGAAATACAGAAACGATCGAGCGAACCAGCCGCGATCCGTAAAATGCGCCGCGGACTGGCGGGCCGTGTCCTTCAACACGCCGGCAAACATCGCGGAGCCCATCCCATCGAACTGCATCGGATTCGGCTGGGCGAGATCAACCGGCAGCGGCCAATACGTCGCGCCGCGTCCGTCAGCGAATGCGTCCCCGTTGATAAGGGGCGCACAGAAATCATCGTAGGTCGACCAGTCCAGTTGCACCGCGCCGCTGGAATCCTGCGCGAACCCCGGTCGAATCTCATCGGTGTACGGCGACAGTCCGTGATCGTGCAGCATCGCGAATGCCTGCTCGATCTGACGTCGCACGTCCACGTCGGCCAGCGCGATTCGCGGGTCGGCCGGGTCGTACTCGCTCAACGCAGCAATCAGCGGCGCGAGTTGCACCCGCGTCGGCACGGGCAGTAAATCCTCCACCGAGGGATAGACATCCAGCACCCGAAGCTCGATCGGCACGCGCGAGACATGCCCGGCCGCGTCGCGCAACGTCAACCCGGAGAGATACATGCCCGGCCGCGCGTCGGGCGGAATGCGCACTTCGACCCACAGCGCCAACGACGTACCGGGGCGGATCGTGAGCGGCTGGCCGAAGTTCCGCGCGTCCAGCGGAACCAGCGCGTCGGAAATCTCGCGCGGCTCGCGCAAGCCCTGCGAGCGCAGGTACCAGTTAGCGTAACGGTTGATCGTGATCGGCCAATGGCGGTACAGCCGAACAGCCGAAGCCGGAATCGGCGCGGGCGGCGGAACCGTTGGCGTGGCCGGCTTCGTCGAGACATCCAGAGCCGTAACCGCCTTCGCGCCGAAGGTCGGTGCAAACGGCTCGGTCAGAATCTCAATGCCCACGGCGGCCGCTTCGCCCGCGGACAGCCCCAGCGTGAATGCCGCTACTTCGCGCACACCGCCGACGATCTGAATGACGTTTCGATTGCGGTTGTAATAGGGGCTTTCAAATTGGGTCGTCGCTGAAGGGGGCGGCGCGCCGGGCGCGACGGCCCAAAGCTGCGGCAACACGCTTTGCGTCGCCCTCGATGCGCAGCCCGCCAACAAGACAACGAGAACGCCGACGCCAAGCCATCCCGTGACCGCCCCTAAGCGACGGCTCATTCGAGCGACCTGGCCTGACGAAAAATCGGCGTAGGGGTGCATCATGTAAGGAGAGAATCGGTTGAATGATCCGCCGACCTGTGTCGGTTCTATTCGGACGCGGCGGGCACATCGTGCGGTGCAGGGAAATCGGAGCATCTCGGCGGCCTATCATTTATGGTATTCTCCCCGACTGCAACATCGAGCGGTGAAATCGTCTCCGAAGCCGTTGGCGACTGCGTCCGATAGCCAGCCCGCCGACGTTCGCCGGAATCATCGAGACCCCTTCATGTCGACCACCGATTCCAAACGCAGCAAAGACGCGAAGCCCGGGGGCCGTGAGCGTTGTCGCCCGCAGCCGACCGGCGACATGAGTCTCCCGGTGGTGGCCGGATCAGTCCCGGCGACCGGTCCCGACGGCGTGCGCGCGTCGCGGATGGGCAAGTGGCGCGCGGCCTCACTGATCGCCGTTCACGTGCTGATGATCGCCCATGTGATGCACTGGCTCTGGAGCGGTTCGACGGTAACGCCCATTGAGCCGTCGGAGGCGAAAGACCTCGCGCTGTCGGGCGTCGTCAACGCCGGGCTGATTTTCTTCGCCCTGGCGATCGCCTCGACGCTGCTGTTCGGCCGGTACTTCTGCGGCTGGGGTTGCCACCTCGTCGCGTACCAGGACTTCACGCTATGGGTGCTGAAGAAGCTTCACCTGCGCCCGCGCGAATTCAAATCGCGTCTGCTTGTCTTTGTCCCTCTGCTCGCGGCGTTTTACATGTTCATCTGGCCGGCCGTGTACCGCTTCGTGCTGGGCATCGAGCCGCCGCCGCTGACGATGCACCTCACCACGAGCGGTTTCTGGGACACGTTCCCCAGCTACGGCGTGGCGATTCTCACCGTCTTCATCTGCGGCGTCGCGATCATTTACTTCCTCGGTCCCAAGGGTTTCTGCACTTATGCCTGCCCCTACGGGGGGTTCTTCGGCCCAGTTGATAAGCTCGCGGTGGGTCGCATTCGCGTCACCGACGACTGCAACGCCTGCGGCCATTGCACCGCCACCTGCACCTCCAACGTCGATGTCGCGCAGGAGGTAAAGCTCTACAAGATGGTCGTCAGTCCCGGCTGCATGAAGTGCATGGATTGCGTCAGCGTCTGCCCGACGAACGCCCTGTACTTCGGCTTCGGCTCGCCGGCCGTCGGCGCCAAGCCGATTAGCACGCCCAAGCCTCGGAAATACGATCTCTCGCTGATTGAGGAAATGGCCGCCGGGGTGGTGTTTGTCGGAGCGTTTCTCGCGTTTCGCTCGTTGTACGGCAAGATTCCATTCCTGCTGTCGCTGGGCATCGCGGGGATCGTCGCCTTTCTGACGCTCAAGGCCGCGGCGCTGTTCTATCGCCGCGATGTCATGCTCCAGAAATTCCGCCTGAAGCTGGAAGGCCGCATCCGACCGGCCGGCGCGCTGTTCGCGCTGCTCGTCGCAGGCCTGCTCGCTTTCACCGCGCACAGCGGAATCTGGCGCTATCACGATTATCGCGGCAACGAGGCGTTCGCCCTGCTCCCCGGCGAAGACCTCGGCTGGCAGCACCAGCCGGATTATGCCACTCGATTGTCACTCGACCAGCAGCAGGCTGCGCAGGCAGCAATTCGCCATCTGACGCGCGCACGCGGAGTCGCGCTGATTCGTGTTCCCGAGAACGACCTCGCGCTGTCCTGGGCCTTGCTGATGGATGGCAGGGCGGACGCGGCTCGACAGCTGGTGGAGGACGTGATCCGCGATCACCCGAACGACGCCCTGCTGCATCTGAAGCGGGCGACGTACGAGGTCTTTTCCGGTCGAACAAACGAGGCCCGCGCCGCCTTCCGCAAGGCGATGGAACTCTGCGGCTCACATGCGGGGGAAACCGCCGCCGCCGCGCCGCCCTCTCCCGCGGCCGGCCTTGTGTATGCAGACTACGGTCTCTTTCTCGCCGCGACCGGCGATGCCCGTGGCGCGCGCCAGGCCCTGATCTCCGCCACGCAGCGCGACTCGCGCTCGTCGGCCATCTGGGGCGCGCTGGGCGGTTTCGAGCTTTCGGCTGGCCGCATCAACGACGCGCGACCTGCGCTGATCCGCGCCGTCACGCTTGCACCGCACAATCACGAGGCGTCGCGCCAGTTGCAGCATCTGGCGAAGCTCCCGCAGGATTTCGCCGGGGCCTTGCCGCAGTACGACGCCGCCCTCGCCGAGCGGCCCGGCGCGTTCGCCCTGCGATACAACCGCGCGTACGCCCTGACGGAACTGGGGCGATTCGACGAGGCCGTGCAGGCGTACTTGCAAGTCGTCCGTGACTGGCCCGACGCCGCCGCCGCACATGCCGACTTGGGCGCGCTGCTCGTCATGCGTGGAGACCTGCCGGGAGCCGTGCGCGAGTACGAAGCGGCGACCAAACTGCTGCCCGGCGATGCCGAGGCCGTCTTGCGCTTGGGGTTCCTGTACGAGCAGTCCGGCCGTCGCGACGAAGCGCGACGACAGTATCTGCGCGCCATGGAGATCGGTAACGCGCAGCAGAAGCAGATGGCGCAGGCGGCTCTCAATCGGTGAAAACCAGTCCGGCGTATCCCACGGCATCGCGCGGGCGCTCCGGCCGGATGGCGCTCAAGACCTCGTGACTCGTTGTGTGTTCGAGCAGTTCGGCGCGGGTCGCGCCGCAGGTCCGGCAGGCGGCGATTGTCGCGGCGATGGCTCCCGCCCCGCACGCGTTCTGGTTGGACTTCGCCTCGGCCACGGCGGACTCGGACCGCAGCGCGAGCATCAGATCGATCATCCGGCGATCGTTGACCTCCTTCGCCCATCGCAGGCCGTCGCTGCCGACCCCCTGCGGCGTAAAGCCGTAGCTAGGGCCATAGTGCGTCAGGTCGGTCGATGCCAGAAAGATGACATTTGCCCCGCCCGCGCGGCAGATCTCTCCCACGGCCGCGCCCAGCTCCACCGCCCCTTCCGCCGGCGGCGTCATAACGGGAATGATGCGGGCATCGGGCAGCAAGTGCTGAATAAACGGCACTTCAACTTCGATGCTGTGTTCGTGTCGGTGCGCCTGCGGGGCGGGGTCAAGCAGACGAGACTCGGTAATTAACGCATCGCTCAACTCATCGTCCACCGCAGCCAGGCCCAGCGGCGTGCGCCACGCCCCGCTCGGATAAATCGACGGTCGCGGGCCGTGCGGCACATGAACCGCGCCGAAGATCACCACCGTGAGCGGTTGATTCCCCGATGTCGCAGAGGCTTGCGCATGCTGCCGCGCGATCCGCTCAATCACCCGGGCCGCCACCGCGCCGCTGCATACCCAGCCGGCATGAGGCACGACGCCTCCGATGATTCGACCGACGCGTCCGCTGGGCGCGATCGCGCGCGGGAAATCGCTGCGAGGAATTGGATCCAGCGCGCGGCGCATGCATTGTTCAACGGATTTCAGGCAGCCCGATGCATCGTCGGGATAGAACATCCCCGCGACGGCCGGTTCACGAATCAACATGATGGGAAGTATAGCGCAACGGATTAGTGAACGATGCCCACCCTACTGCCTCGGCGCTCCCGCGCCTTCTTGCCTTCTAGCCTTTATTTCGACTTTTCGACTTTTCGGCGTTTCCTGTACTACACCCCGCCGTGCATGTATTCATGCAAATAGCGGATCGTTTCTTCGGAGTCCTTCAACTCGCGCGCGAGGATGTCACCGGCCGAGATGATGCCGACGAGCTTGCCGGCCTCGATCACCGGCAGGTGGCGCAGCTTGTGTCGCGTCATGATCGTGCGACACGCCTCCAGCGACGTGTGCGGCACGACGAACGCGACCTTGTCCGTCATCACGTCGCGGATCGGCGTATCGGCCGCGTCGCGCCCTTCGAACACGACGCGGTTCATCACGTCGCGCTCGGTGAAGATGCCCGCGATTTCCTCGCCATCCATCACAACAACCGCCCCGATCCGGCGGTCGTGCATGACCTGGACCGCGTCGAGCGCGTTGGCGCCGAGCGGAACCGTAGCGACGTTGCGACCCTTGCCAGCCAGCACATCTCGAACAAGCGACATGACGCGACTCCTTCAATTGAGACCGGCCCGAATGGACCACCGTAAGGAACGGCCGCGATGATATGACCTGATGGAATTATACCACCCCGCGGTGAAACGCCAGAGAAAAATGCATCCGGTCGCGGAAAAACTCACAGCGCCTGCCCCTGCGGTACTCAACCGCTTTCGCTCGCGTCCTCTAACTTTGTACCGATTTTCACAGGTGGTGAATCAACGCGATCTTTCAGGCATGCCCGTGTGTCATAAGACATTTGGCGCGTTAATCGAGGGGCAAGGAGGGCGGTGCCCTTCCTACGGTTACGGCGAAAAGCTCCCGGCAAATGGCTGGAATCACCCCTAACCCGGTCCGTGCGTGGCGGAGCTGTCGTACAGTTTCTTGGGATTGGCGGGCAGGTGGATTCGGATCAAGGTCCCCTCGCCGGGGATGCTGTCCACCTGAATGCGGCCGCGATGTTCGTCCACGATTTTCTTCGCGACGGCGAGCCCCAGACCCGTGCCGCCGTGGCCCTTGGTGGAGTAGAACACCTCGAAGATGCGATCGCGCAGTTCTGCCGAGATACCCGGCCCGTTGTCGCCGATGGTGATCGTCGCTTCATCCGCCGCAGCGTCGTAGGACGTGGATACCGTCACGATGCCCGACAGCTTCGGCACCGCGTCGATTGCGTTTACGGTGATGTTCAGCACCACCTGATGGACGCCGTCTTCGTCCATCATGATCGCCGGCATGTGCGCGCCGGGGTTACTTCGCACCGTGACGCCTTTGTCGTCGGCCCGGCGCTGAACGAGCTTGATCACGTCGGCGACGACATCGTTCACCTGCACCGGGTCGAGCCGCGGCTCGCGCTTCTTCGCGTAGGCCAGCATGTTCATGGTCAACGAGAAGATCTTGTCGAGATTCCGCTGCACGACCTGCCAGCCCTGATCGACTGTCGCCAGCGATTGGCCGCGCAGACCCATCTCAACCACGTCGCTGCCGCCCATCATGCCTTGCAGGATGTTCTTGATGTAGTGCGACAGCGCCGCGACCGTCTCCCCCGCCGCTGCCAGACGCTCGGTCCGCATGCGTTCGTTCACCAGCCGCGCGTCCTCAATCGCCAGCCCGGCCATCTGCCCGATTGCTGCGACCAGTCGCAACTGTTCTTCCGTGTAGATGTGCCGCCCCATCGCGCAATCGACGTACAACACGCCGAGGATTTCCTTGCGCGAAACGAGCGGCACGCAGATGACCGACCGCAGCCCGATTTCCTGGCTGCCGCCGCCGGCCCCGGGCCTGGCGAACCGCGCGTCGTTCATGGCGTTCGAGCAGAGCACGCCCTCGCGCGTGGACACGACATGATCGACAATGGACTTGCTCGCGCGAATCCGGTCGCGCGCGTCGTCCTGCCAGCGCACCACCTCGGCCTCGTACTTGCCGCGCTTTGGATCGCGAAGCAGCACGAACCCGCGATCGGCGGGCACCTCCTCGAAGATCAGATCCATCACGCGCTCGCAAAGCTGTTGCGGCGAAAGAATCGCCCCGACCGCGTCGAGCAACGCCGACATCACCCGCCACGAACGCACCGCCTCGGCCGCCGCCGGCGACGCGAGGATCATGCTGTCGTCGCCGCTGCCGACCGACCCGATGATCGACGCCGGCGTGCGCTCCGCCGAATCCAGATCAACCAACGACGATGCAGGCGTCGCCGCACCCTCCTCGGCGCCCAGCTCCTCCGCGGCATCCCAGACCATCAACGTCGCGCCCATGCGAATCTGATCGCCGTGCTTGAGCCGCATCGGCCGCTCCAACCGTCGCCCGTTCAGGTACGTGCCGTTGGCGCTCTTAAGGTCGTCGAGCGTCCAACCCCGGCCGGTCGGCCGCAGCTCCGCATGGCGACGCGACACCGTGAAGTCCGTGAGCGGCAACGCCTCGCTGGCCCGCCCCAGCAGGACCATCTCCCCTTCGGCGGGGTCGTATCGCTGCCCCTTGTCCGGGCCTTGCAGGATGAGAATGGTGGGCACGCGGTCGATCCTTACTTTGCCACGTTGTGATTCGATCCACCCTTCCATCGGGTCGATCCGCACGCGGCCCCAGCGTCGTATTAAGGCGGCGTAAAGTTCTACTCCGCTTGATGTTGCGGGTCAATCCAACCGCGCGAATTCATTGCGATTTCTCACGCAGTGGCCTACGATATCTTACATCAGGAAGCCCGACGGCCAATTCCGGCCACGCGAGGAGCATCATGATCCCCAGCGAACAGCGCCAGAAACTCCATGAAGCGATCGGCTCCCACGACTTCCTGCACCGGATTCTGCGCCAGGTGGAGCATCTCCACCGCGTCGTCTTTCACGAAAGAGTCAAAAGTCTTGATTTGCAGTTCATCCGTGCCAGCGCCGAAGAAATCCTTATCGCTGATATTGTGTCTCGCCATGCCGGGCAGATCGACGGCGTCTACTTCGCGCTGCGCAAGGCCGAAGACTCCGGCCGCTCGTGGCAGCAGGCCATCGCCGAGTACGCTTCGTACATTCACAATTACTACACGACCCCGCTGGGCGTTGTGATGCGGCGCGACCTGTTCGGGGGGGATTGCCACTTCGTGACGCCGGCCGCCGACCCGATCAACAAGCAGAGCGCCGCGCGGGCATCGGTTGCAACCGTGAAGTCATCCGCACCGCCGATCCTGCCGCCATCCGACGCTACACCGAAGCCAGTTCCCGCAGGACGGCCTTGAGGTAGTCCCACATCTTGGCGACCGAGTCGGGGTACACACGCTCATCGGGGCTGTGCGCGCCGGTGATGTTCGGGCCGAAGGAGATCATGTCCAGCCCGCCGACGCGCTGCCCGATGATGCCGCATTCGAGGCCGGCGTGAATGGCCGTTACGCCCGGTTCGTGCCCGAAGACGCGCGCGTACACCTTCTTGCACGTGTCCAGTAGCGGCGATTGGATGTTGGGCCGCCAGCCGGGGTATTCGTTGCCGATGGACGATGCTGCGCCGGCGAGCGCGGCGATCGACCGCAACATCTGCACCGTGCGGATCATCTGTGCCTCCGACGCGCTGCGCGCGAGGCAGCCGGCGGTGATCTTGATCCCTCCGCTCGCGTCGCACGTTACGGTCGAGAGATTGTTCGACGTCTGCACAAGGCCGGGAATCTCCGGAAACACGGCGAGCACCCCGCTTGGAATCCCCGCCAACGCACCAAGAACGCGCGCCGTGTCGGCGGCGCTCGCGGCCTGATCCGCCTTCACCGAGTCGACGGAGATCGCGGCATCCGCTTCGCCGTTGTCCGATTTCAATGCCGCGCAGACCTGCTCGCAGGACTTGCGCAAAGCTTCGACGATTCCCCGCGGGCCGCACACGACCGCCGACGCCTCACGCGGGATCGCGTTGCGCTTGCTTCCGCCCGTAAGGAGCGCGATGCGAAGGCCGTCAATGCCCGCGCCAAGCAGCGCCTGCGCCAGCGCCTTGATCGCGTTGCCTCGATTGAGATTAATGTCGCTTCCGCTGTGGCCGCCACGCAGGCCGCGCACGTCCACCCGCGCCGATTCCAGCCCTGCGGTGCTTTCCCTCGGCAGCGACCACGAGTAATTCACGTCCGTGCCGCCGGCGCAGCCCATGTAGAGCGTGTCGTCCTCCTCGCTGTCGAGATTGATCAGCCGCTTGGCCGTGAGGAACCCCTTCTCAATGGACTTCGCGCCGGTCATGCCGTCCTCTTCGTCGTACGTCAGCAGTATCTCCAGCGGCCCGCGCTGCACGTCCGGCTCCGTCGCTGCCGCCAGCGCCAGACATACACCGATGCCGTTGTCAGCCCCGAGCGTCGTGCCTTCCGCGCGAACAAATGTCGTACCGTGCGCAGTACCCGCTCCCTGACGGTCGCGGCTCGGATCGGTGCGATCCAGTACCAGCCGAATCGGGTCGCGGTCAAAGTCGTGCTTCGTGCCCGAGTTGGCCTCGCAGACCATATCGATGTGTCCCTGAAGGCAGACCGGCGGCGCGTTCTCAAATCCCGCCGTGCCGGGCGCGGTGATCAGCAGATTCCCCGACCCATCCTGGCGGACGTTCAAGCCCTTCTCGCCGGCGAGTTGCTTCATTCGCTCCCGGATTCGACCTTCCTTCTTCGAGCCGCGGGGGATGGTCGACATTTCGGCGAAGAACCGCCAGACGGCCTCGGGTTTCAGTTTCAAAACGGCTGGATCGACGTGGTCATAGGACATGGGTGATAGCGTAGGGGGAAGAGGGAAAAGGGAACAGGGGCTGGTGGGCGATGCCCGACCCTACGGCGCATTCGTGGCGACGACCCAGTCATCTTCATCTTCGCCGGCTTCGCCGCGGTCCACATCGCAGAGCAGTCGCGCGGGCGGGCGATAAAACAACTTCAGCGTCTCGTAGTCCTCGCGCTCGAAGACGATATAGACCGGGCGGTCGGATTCGAGCAACTCGCAGAGGCGGGTCGCGGCCATCCGCCGCAGGTCTTCGTTGCTCGCGCTCTGTTTCCGCTGCGCGATCAGTTTGTAAGGGTCCATCACCTGCAACACGTCGCGACGACAGTAATACGTCACGCGGCCATCCGGCCGATTGCTCGCCCAGTACAAGGGCGCCTCGTCGGCCACCCCGGCCTCGCGCAGGTGCTGCACGAGCGCGCGCGGGTCGTCGCAGTTCCCCAGCGCCGGACCGAGCAGCGTCCACGTGATGAGGAAGCCCACCACACACGATGCGCCAACCGCGACCAGACTCTGAACGCGCCGCGGTGAAGTTGGCGTCGTCGCCGCGCCGTACAACCGCACGGCCCCATACAACCCCGCAATGATCATGCCGGCGATGACCAGCGTGCCCCACGTCACCGGCGGGTGCCACGCCTCGTGAAACATGTGATCGCCGACGAACCACGCGATGATCGCGCCCACGCTCGCCAGAACGACAAAAACAAGGCCGATCAACTTTGTGCGCCGTGGATCAACAACCGTGGGCCGGTGAAGAAAGAACCGTTCCAGCACGGGACCAAGCAACAACATGCATCCCGGCAGCGCGGGGAGCAGGTAATACGGCTTCTTGAAGCTCATCAGCGAGAGTATCGCGACGGTCACGAGAACCCAGCACCACGCGTAGAGCATCGGCCGCCGGTGTTGGCGATAGGCCCGCATGAATGGAGCCGCCAGCGCCTCGGGCACCGACAACGACCACGGCATCGCCAGTCCGAGCAGCAGCGGGACGTAATACCAGTAACTGCTCGACCGCACGCCGGGGTAATCGCCCTCCAGCCGGTCGAGGTATTCGTAGTTCCACAATTCCCAGAAGTACGGCTCGCGACGAGCCACCATGAACATCCACGGCAGGAACATCATCAAAAACAGCGGCACGCCCCACCAGAGACCCAGACTCGTTAGCGCCAGTCTTAACCGAGGCCACGCATCGAACACCATTCGACTTACCGCACCGCGAATCCGACCGCGCCGCGCGGCCGCCAGCCTTCGCAGCGGCCGATCCAGCCACCAATAGACCGCGATCGGCGCGCACACGACCATCAGCGGCATCGGCCCCTTGGCGAGCATGGCCAGCCCCAGGGCAAGATAGAAACTCGCCTGATGCCAGCGACGCGCGGCGCCGGTCGCGCGGCGCGACCACCAGAACTCCGCGAAGGCCCAAGTGCACAGCAGCGTCAGCACAGCCTCGACCGTGGCGTTCAACGCGAAGAGCATCGCCCCGACGGATGTCAAATATGCGAATGTCGTAATCCGAGCGGCCGCCACGCCGAACATGTCGCGCGCCAGGCGAAGCAGGATCAATGCTGTGGTGAGCGTCGCCAGCACCGACGGCAGGCGGGGAATGAACTCCTCGGAGATCCAGCGCGTCGCCCATGCCTCGGGCAGTGCCTTGGTCACCGCAGCCACGAGCCAGGGCGCGAGAGGCGGTTTCATGAGGAACGGCGTGTCGAGATATTGCGGGACGATCCACTCGCCGGTCTGGAGCGTCTGGCGGGCGATCTGTGCGACGATGACCTCGTGGTCGCCGAGCGACGGGCCGCGGGAAAGCGTAACCATCGCGAAAACAGCCCACCCCAGGTAAAGCAACGCCATCGCCAGCCCGCTTAATCCTGCCTGCGATTGGACACCCTGACCGGCGGGCGACCGGGTGGCGGACGATTCAGAATTGACTGCCAGTTGAGACATTTGTTGCCAAGACACCGGGGGCGATCGCATGCATACGAGGTTCAACCCGCATGCGGAATGGGTAAGATTCCAACTCTCACGGCGACGGGGGGTTATTGTCGGTCAACGGGCAAATACTCGCAATCAATCAAGCGTTTTCCCCGGGGCCTGCTCCAGGCTCCAATTTCTCACGGCGCCAGCTCCCCCAAAAAGTTCTTCTCCTTCGCGCGTGAGGAGGACTGATGCCATCCGTATTAGAAATTGACCTGCCGAGGGCGGATTGGCTGGGGGAGGCCCGCGCTCATTGGAGGAAACCTGCCCGCGATGGTTCCGCTTTGACGGAATCCGTCAGTCAAACTGCATTCCAGCCGCCATGACCGCATCCGATTTCGCATCTGCGGCCCGCGGCGACCCAATCGTGTTCGACCGGTGGATGTTTGTCGGCTCGCCCATCCGCTGGTTGATTCTCCCACCCGGTGGTCGGACCGGGTGGGAACTTTTTTTATAGTCACCCTCTTAGTCAACACGCCGCGCAACCCCCGCACAGACGGGGTAGAATCCAGACGCGATGAACGTCTGCCCGCTTGTGTTTGAGCCAATCTATCGCCCCAAGGTCTGGGGCGGACGGAACCTGGCGCGCCTGTTGAACAAGCCTCTGCCGCCACCCAACGACCAATCCATCGGCGAATCGTGGGAAGTCGTCGACCTGCCCGACGCCCAATCCACCGTCGCCCGCGGACCGATGAAGGGGCGAACCCTGCACTCGCTTGTTGAAGAATGGGGCGCGGACCTGACTGGCCGGGCACGGCTGGAGGCCGGACGGTTTCCGCTGCTGGTTAAGTTCCTCGACGTCGTCGAGCCGCTGTCGATCCAGGTCCACCCCGACGAGGCGGCGGCGGCGCGGGCCGGCCTTCCGCCAGTCGGCAAGCACGAGGCGTGGTACGTCGTCGAAGCGGCCGAAACGGCGCGCGTCTGGCGCGGGCTGCAGCCGGGCATGTCGCGCGACGACGCTGCCCGATTGCTGGCCAGCGGGGCCGAGTCGGCTATCGAGTGTTTGACGTCGCTGCGGCCGCGTAGGGGGGACGCGTACTACCTGCCGGCCGGGACAGTCCATGCCGCCGGTGGCGGGATGCTATTGGCCGAAGTTCAGACGCCGTGTGACGTGACTTATCGATTTTATGACTGGGGGCGCACGAGGCCGAGCGGCGAGGCGGGACTGCACGTGCGCGAGGGGCGGGACGCGATCGTCACCGGCATCGACTTCGCCGCATCGGAGAAGCGGAGCCATGTCACCAGCATTTTCACGACGGTGACGCGGCTGGTGAGCTGCCCGAAGTTTCAAATCGAGAAAGTGCGCTTCGTCGAGGGCGTCGAGCAGGAGATTCCTTATGCCGAGCTGGTCTGCTGGATCGTGCTCGAAGGCCGCGGCGAGATCGCGTATGGCACGAGCGCCGGCGGCGGGCGTCTCACGGAGACGCCGGCTGGGAATGCGGCGCGCAGTGGCGTTGAGACGTTCGGCCCCGGTGAGGTGGTCGTGTTGCCGGCGGGGTTGAAGGGCGCGCGGCTTCGCACGCTGTCGCCCTGCACCTGGCTGGAAGTGACGGTGCCGGTCGAGTCAGACCTGGCGGGCCATGGGCGGCCACCGGCCGAGGCGCTGCGCGAGCCGCCGGGTGAGGCCGCGGGCGGTGGATTCGTGCCGTTGGGGGTCGAGCGAAGGCGTCGCGAGGGCGAAGGTGCGTGAATGGACCAGCTTACGATGTTTGGGCAGAACATCTTCCTGCTCATCGGCATCGCGATGCTGCTGGCGATTATCGCCGTGGTGCTGTTCGTCGCCGTCATGGGCTGGCGGGTCTGGCGGTTTCAGCGCCAGCAGCATGACGTCGATCGCGAGTTCGAGAAGTTCACGGGCAAGCCGCCGCCCGCGACGCACGGAGCCAAGCCCGACGCAGCCGATTCACAGCCCGACCCCAATCTGCCCCCGATGGCCCAGGGAATCTGCAACGAGTGCGGCCGAGTCTATGCGAAGGTCTATCACCTGCCCGACGGCGAGCGGCTTTGCAAATCGTGCTTCTCAAAACGCCCGGCACAGGCGTAGAATGATTGTTCGACTTCCATCATCCCGCCGGGATGACGCAAACCGCCCACCCGCTTCGCGACCTGCAACGAACCCGCCTTGACCGCGAAGCAAACGAGTAACCGCCCCATGCCCCATCCCGCACTCGACGACAAGCTCTACGACCTCGGCAACGGCCGATCGCTTTCCATGCGCGATCTGCTGGACTACTTCGCGCAGTTGGGCCGTCTGCGTGTGTCGGACCTTCATATCAAGGCCGGCGTGCCGCCCGTTTATCGCGTTGATGGTCAGTTACAGAAAATGAAAGGTCCGCCGCTGACGCGCGAGACGGTCGAACAGCTCGCGCGGAGTCTTCTGACGGAGCAAGAATGGCCTCGCCTCGCCGAGGGCCGCTCGACCGACGGCTCGTGCATGACCGACTCGATGCAGTTCCGCCTGAATTTTTTTCACGAGAACGAGGGGCTGGCCATCGCCATCCGCGCGCTGGAGTCGTCAGCGCCGGCCGTGGAGGAGATCGGCTTTCCCAACAACGTCTGGCGCGACATTGTTGCCCGGCAGCACGGGTTGGTGCTTGTGACCGGCATCACCGGCGCGGGCAAGAGCACGACCATCGCCTCGCTGGTCGATCGCATCGCCCAGACGCGACCCTGCCGAATCATCACACTCGAGGACCCCATCGAGTATCGCCTGCACAGCAAGGCGGCGATCATCTCGCAGCGCGAGGTCGGGCGCGACGTGCCGAGCTTCGAGCGCGGCCTGCGCGATTGCCTGCGCGAAGATCCGGACGTGATCTTCGTCGGTGAGATGCGCGACCGCGAGAGCGCCTCGTGGACGTTGACGGCCGCCGAGACCGGGCACCTGGTGTTCTCCACGCTGCACACGCGCGACACCCGCGGGACGCTGACGCGCGTACTCGACATGTTCCCGCCGAACAAGCAGGACGAAATCGCCAGCCAGCTTTCGCTCGGGTTGAGTCACGTCATCTCGCAGAAACTAATCCCCCGCGCGAAAGGCGAAGGCCGCATCGTGGCGATGGAGATCATGAACAACATCTACGCCTGCTCAAATCTCATTCGCCATTGCAAGGTGGAGCAGATTTATTCGCAGTTGCAGACGCGCACCAAGGACGTGCCCGAGGAGCGCATGACGACGCTGGAGCGCTCGCTGGCCAATCTCGTCCGCGCCGGCCACATCACGCCGCTGGAAGCCGAGAAATGGGCCAACAACCCCAGCGCGTTCCTGGAAGAAATGCAGCGCGTGTGATGTTTCTATAGGATGGGCATTGCCCACCAGACTTGCGCTCGACATCGAATGGCGCGCGGTGCCAACCTTGCGTGCTGCGCGCGGCCCGAACCCATTGAATTATTCTTCAGAAGTCTGCAGCGATCCGGTGGCCATCCGGCTGAATCTTGATCACCGAATGCACCGGCAGGCCGGGGAATTTGTCCCGCCCCTTCAGGAAGCACAGCTCGATCAGCACGGCCACGCCGACAATGTGGGCCTTCAGCTCGCGCACCAACTGGCACGCGGCGACCATCGTGCCGCCGGTGGCGAGCAGATCGTCGATCATCAGCACGCGCGCGTCGGGGCGGATCGCGTCTTCGTGGATCTCCAGCGAATCGCTCCCGTACTCAAGCTGATACGTCACCTTGCGCGTCCGGGCGGGCAGTTTGCCGGGTTTGCGAATCGGCACGAAGCCGGCCGACAGATTCCGCGCGACAGCGGTGCCGAAGATGAATCCGCGGCTCTCGGCGCCGACGACCACGTCAATGTGCTGATCGCGGAATGGCTGCGTGAGAAACTCCACCGCGAGCGACAGCGCGGCCGAATCGCCCAGCAGCGGCGTGATGTCCTTGAAGACGATGCCGGGCTTGGGAAAATCAGGTACGTCGCGCAGGAGCTTCGCGAGGCAGTCCACGCCGGTGAGTCGCAATCCATCGAGCGCCATGTGGTCGATCCTTTCGTGAGGCGGGCATTATAAGAGTGCGCGAAGGAACTCCATAGACCCGCCGCAAGACTCACCCGTTGAAATCCGGCGCTGCGGTCTGCCCCTCGCGATTCGCCATTTGCTATTCGCTATCAAGAACTCATTTCCGCACGAGTACGCTGCCGCCATGACTCAAGCCCAGCAGAACATCGCCGCTCGCGTCGGAGAACTGTCGCGCGGCATCGCCCGCGACCGGTCGCCCCTCGATGCGCACGATCACGTCGCCCGGCGTCAAGCCTGCACGATCGGCCGGCGAACCACTCGCAACCACCAGCACCATCAGGCAGCCGGTCGGTAGTCGTCCTGCCTCGCGCGTGGCGGCGTCCGGCTCGCCCAGCGTCGCGCCGCGAAAGATGAATGGCGCGATGCTCGCAGGCAGCGTTTCCGCAGGCGGACGGCGCGCGAGCGTCACGCTGGCACGGCCCCGCCGACCCTGCCGCTCGTACTCCATCTCCACGGTGCGCTCGGGCCCGGCCGCGCCGACCCGCTGCACGAACTCGTCGGCGCTGTCGACGGTCGAGCCTTCGATAGCGAGGACGATGTCGCCATCGCGCAGGCCCGCCGCGTGAGCCGGACCATCGGCGAAGACCGTTTCCAGCAGCACACCGCCGCGGTCGCGCCGGCCGCGCAGCTCCGCAAGGCTTCCGACGCGCACGCCGGCGTAGCCATAATCCGGCTCCACGCCATTCAGCAATTTGTCGATGACCAGTCGCGTGCGCGCCGTCAGTGGAATAGCGAACGCGATCGGCTCGGCGCCCGTCTGGGGCAGCGACGCCGCCGCGATGATCCCGACCACCCGCCCGCGCCGGTCGATCAGCGGCCCGCCGGAATGACCCGGGTGAATCTGCGCCGTCGTCTGAATCATGTCGCCGTAGTAGCGATCCTCGTCGCGGCCAAACGTCTCGGGCAGCGGCCGCGCAATCGCGCTGACGATGCCCATTGCCGCCGCGGCCTGACCATCGGCGGCGAGCCCCAGCGGGTTGCCCAGCGCCAGCACAATCGCCCCGCGCCGCAAGTTTCGAGCATCGGCCAGCGGCGCAACCGCCAATCCATCCTCCGCGACGGCGATCACTGCCAGGTCGGCCCGCGGGTCCGCCGCGACGCGCCGCGCGCGCAGCCGCCGCCCGTCGTGCAGCGTCACATGGATCGTCGCCGCATCGGAGATGACATGCTGGTTGGTGAGGATCATCCCATCGGCGCGAATGATGACGCCGCTGCCGCTGGCCGATGCGACGAACGGATCGCGCGCGACGGCGGCCGGGGCGGCGCGCCGCTCCACGGCAATGGCCACCACGCATGGCGACGCGTCATCGATCAGGCGCATGACGGCGCGTTCCAAATCGCCGAGCGGATCCACAAGCGTTCCCGCCGCGGCGGAACCGGGTATCGGTGAGGTCGGTTGCGACGCAGGTGGAGTCGTTACCGGTTGGGATGCAGCGAAGTCGGACGCGGTACGCGACGCATCCGGCGATGAGTCAGGTTGGGAAGTCGGCTCGCCCGCAGCGGACTGCGCAACGAGCGCGGACCATGCCGCCAGCATGGCAATGGCCCAGACCCGCGCAAAGTGATTCCGGATTCGTGGCATGAACGATCGGCTCCGTCCGGATCGTCGGGGCGTGGTCGAACGGCGCGACGCTTAATCGTTGGGCACGACGATGTTCAACTGCTGCGTCGAGCCCATCCCGCCGGATTGAAACTTCACGAGCTTGACGCCCGGATCAACAACGAAAATGTAGGCAAAGAACCGCTCGTCCTCGGGCGTCGCCTGAAGTGCCTTCGTCGTCACGCGCCGTGGCTTCGCGAGGCAGCGCTCGGGCACCTCGGGCTCGGGGTGGTACTGCAGTTCAATCATCGATTTGCCTTCGACCTTGGCCTTCGCGATGACGCCCTGCGCGTAGTACATCTTGCCGTCGTCGGCCGTCACCTTGATCTGCGCTGCGACGTTTGAAGCATAGTTCAGTGACTTGCCAAACAGGCTCTCGGCCTGCAACTGTTTTGCCCCAAGGAAGACGATTTTCTTCCCATCAGGCACGAGCAACTGCGTCACCGCGTCGTCACCCTCCGGCTCGCTGGCCGGCGCGTTGATGGCGAAATGGCAATCGCCGATCCGATCGCCCTGCACGGCCGACTGGACGAGATTCTGCGCCTTGGGCAGCGCGATCGGCAGCGTGTCGGTGACGGCCGTACCCTCTTGTGTCACGTTCGAGACATGCGTCGCGCCGGCCGGGGCCTCGCCGACCTGCGGCGCATCGGCCGCGGCGGTCGCCTGACGCCCGCCCGAAGCGGTGGAGGCATAGGCCGGCGGTTTCTCGACGAATTGCTTCTTCGTCAATTCCAGTCGCGGGCCACGCTTGAAGGCGATGTACCACGGCGTGAAGTTCTCGGGCACCTCGAACGCGACATCAAACCGGTAGCCACTGCCGTCTTTTTCCTGCACCGCCTTGGTGTGCGAGGCGGTGAGGATAAACTGGGTCTCCGGATTAAATCGAACAAGGCGCCTCTGCTGCCCGCGGGCCAGCTCGCGATAGTTGTGTGAGTGATGCGTGTAGAGGTCGCTTGAGCCGATCGCGGGATAGACGCTCGGGGTGCCGCCCGTCGCCGGGTCGGGCCCGACCAGCCGGAACTGCGGCAGCCGATAGCGAATCTCCGGATGCTCCGCGTGTGCGGCGCTCGACGCGACCCGCACGTTCACCACGATGAACTTGGTCGCGCCGACCGGCGATGCGACTTCGAATTCACGGACGAGATTGCCGTTCTCCAGCGATTGCTTGACAGTCGAAATTTCGCGAGTCTCCCACCAGGCGCGGACGCCCAATGCATCGGAGGGAATTTCATGGCGATCCTCGGTTTGCGTGCACGAGCGGGCGCAGTACAGATCCATGAGCAGATCGGGCTTGGCCTGCGCGAGCGGGTTGCCGCCTCCGAAACGCCCCTTGGAGAGCAGATTCATCAGGCCGAGGGTGAACTCATCGGGCTTGAAGAACAAACCTCCCCGGACGATTGCGCCGCCGGCGCTCGTGCTCACACGCTCCCAGCCGAACACGTTTGAGCTGATCGGAAGCATTTGAATCCCGATGAGCGCCATGCCGACGAGCACCATCCCGGAGAAAAACCCGCTCAACCCCGCACCGATGCGATCCAATGCCACGGGCAACTTCACGTTTCCGGTGATCAACTTGTCGGTCAGCACGCGCAGCACGACGACTACGACGAAGAAAAGCAGCATCAGCGCGAGCGGCTGCCCCAGACCGTTTCCCAGCGCCCCGGCCCATAGCCCGTTGACCGATTCATAGAACCCGAACGCAATCATCGCGGCGATGACGCACTCGAAGAACATGATCACGCCGCTCAAGAAGCCCTGGTAGACCCAGTAGGCGGCGACGAGGATGACCATCAATCCGACGGCGATGGAAAACAACATGGCGGCGGTCCTCGAAGCAGTAGTCAGCGGTCAATCCCGGTTGGCCGGGAGATATCAGGAAAACCACATTTAGCCGCCGAGTCCGCCCCGGCGGATCCGCAACTTGCTCGCCGCAGCAGCGCACGACTTCTCACAGCAAATCCCAACTGGCGTCATCGTCCGTTGGCGGGGACGACGTATCTCACGCCGGTGCGGCGGCGGCCGGCGCGGGATCCTTTGTCACGCGCAGCACTTCGTTGATGCTCGTCTGGCCTTCGTACACCTTGAGCAACGCGACCTCCTGAAGGTAGGCCATACCCTTCTTTCGCGCAGCGGTCTTGACGGCGGCGAGATCACTCCCCGCGGCGATCAGACCGCGCAACTCGTCATCGAGAATCAGCAACTCGAACACGCCCGTCCGCCCGAGGTAGCCCGCCCCCTGGCAGACCTGGCAGATGATCGGGTTGCCGCGCTTATCAACTTCGACTTCATCCGGGTTGGGCGGCCTGTAGAACGGGCGATTCTCCCCGGTAGGCAGATTGCCCTTCTTGAGCAGCGCCGGATCGGGCTTGTACGCCTTGCGGCAATTCGTACACAACAGGCGCACCAGCCGCTGCGACGAAACCCCCAGCAGCCCGGCGGCAGCCAGCGCCGGGTCGTTCACGGCCTGGAGGTAAGCCCGCAGGGCATGGAACGTGTCCTTCGCATTGAGCCCAATGTAAACTTTCTTGCCCTGCTTCGCGGCGGCCGCGGCCAGCTGCGCCGTCTCCGCATCGGGCATGTCGCCCGACATGCAGACATCCGGCTCCGTTCGCAGCAGCGTGCGAAACCGCCGGCCGTACGTCACCGTGCCCCCCTGGCTATCGAAGACGTGCTGCGTGATGTTCTCCACGTCCATGTTCTTGGCGATCTCCAGCGTGTGGATGTTCTGGAGGAACGCATCGTGCGTGCGAAGAATCGCATACAACGTGCTGGTGATGCCGCTCTGCTTCGGCCCGGAGACGAGAAACACGCCCGATTTGGTCTCTGTCACCAGCGGCTGCAATTGATCCAGTTGCAGCTTGGCCAGGCCGATGTCCGGCAGTCGGAACTTCTGCTCCTCGGAGATCAGCTTCAGGATCATGCGCTGCCCGGCGCTGCTGCCGGACGTGCGCACTTCCACCTGCGCTGTCTTGTCGCCCTTGCCGCCGGCGCCGATCGACGCCTTGAAGCTGCCGCTTTGCGGCCGGCGATTCTCCTCCGGATTCAGCCCCGCCACACGCTTGAGATGCGCGAAGATGATCGTCGCCACCGCCTCTTCGATCGGCTCGCGAAGGCGATCCACGCCGTCCACGCGATACACAATCTTCAGCGGCTGACCGGGCACGAGATCCATCCGCACGTCGCTGCTACGCCGCCAGATCGCATCGAACAGCAAATCCTGCATCGCCTGGTAGCCGGCCGCCTGATCGGGATCCTTGGGCCATTCCGGCGTCTTGCCGTTTGCATCCTTGATGCGCGTTCGATCCTGGGCATCTTTCGCGCTGGTTTCTTTGTTGCCACCGCTGCCCAGCCGCCGAAAGTGAGCCATCGTGAGGACGGTCTGCGTCGGCCCGACGCGCTGATTCCGCTGAAGCACATACGCGATGGAGGCGCCCCCGAACACCACCAGATAGACGACCAATCCAACGAAGTACACCGGTACCAGCAACCACGAGACCAAGCCGACCAGACCCCCAAAGAAGACCATGCTCACCCAAAGCCCGGGCTGCATGCGGACCTTCTTCGTGTCGACCTGGACCCAGGTCGCGGTATGCGCAAAAAGGATCAGCATCAGGAGCAGGACGACGATCTTGATGGGGTCAAAGTAGCCGCCCTCGGTCGGCAGCGCCGCGAGGGGTGACGGCATCAACGGCAGATTGATAAGGTGATCTGGCATTCGGTCTGTCGGCCCAAAGGCCGAACTGGGGGGAAACCAATCTTGGATAAATGGGGGTTGCGTCGACCGCCGCGGTCCTCCACCGCACCCACCCGGCTGGAAAGCGACCATTGTACGTTGAGACCGCGGACATGGGAAGCCTGACGCATGATGGGCAGGCCGCCTGCGGAAGCGATCCAGGGGATTGCACCGGATGCACAAGCGGGCCGGTGCAGATACCGGACCGGCCGATCCTATGCGCTCTGCTTGCGAATAATCATGTCAAACTGGCGGACCATGCTGCCGTGAAGGCCTCGGACGATGGCGAAGTAGATGGCGGCCGTGCAAAGGGCCGCGACGGCGGCGGCATACCGCGCGTACCGAAGATCAACCGAAGAGAGCTTCGTGCCCGGCGGCTCGAGCGCCCATTGGGGCGCCAGCGCCACCCACGCCGCGTTCGAAGGCGATACGGACATGAGCGCCGCGGTAAACGAATGGCTCTCGCTACCCCGCAGCGGCACCACGCAGGCCGAAGAAAGCGCGAAGACGAAGATCACCATCGCCATGCTGGTGAACACGGCGGTCAGCGTCTTGCGATTCTTGATCGAGCGGTCCAAGCCGATGACGCAGGCGAAAGCGGTGAATGCGACAAACAGAACCGGCAGGGTCAGCAGCGACTCGGGATGGACCACCGGCCCGGTCCCGGCGGGTCGCCGTTTGACGAGATCGAGCAGAAAGAATGCCATAACGGTGGCATACGGAATGGCCAGTAGCGGACCGGTCGCGGCGATCAATCCGCGAATCTTGCCGCGGATGATCTGACTGCTGGTGAGCGGCGTGGAGAGCAACAGCTCCAGCGTGGCCGACTCCTTCTCGCGCGTCAACGACGTGGCCGCAGTGGCCGTAGCGATGAACAGCGCAATGAACAATTCCACCGACACGATACCGAAGAGCATGGCCTGCGTCTGCCGGGCATCGAACGAGCCGGTTCCGTAGGCGAACAGCGCGCCGAGCGCGACGACCGCCCCGCCACCGATAACCACCCCGCGCATGAGCCGCCCGCCGCCGGCGGCCGCGCCGCTGACGCTCTCCCGCCAGGCGACGGGATTTTCCCACACGTGCCGCGGCTTACGGGTCTGCTCGCCCGCTTCGACCTCGATCCGGCGCCGATTGCGGAATACGCGCGACCAGAACGTGTCTTCGCCCTCCTTCGCGCCGCGCCGAACAAAAAACACCGACAAGATCACCAGCAGCAGCGATGCGAGCACGGTCATCGCGATGAAACTCAAGTGCGGATAAGCCAGCCAGTAAGCCATCGGGAAACCGTAATGACTGACCGTGCCGAGTTCCGGCGCGGGAGTCAGACCGAGCACGACCCAGAGCGACAAGAAGGGATGAAAGGGCGCGAGCCAACTCATGCGGCTGCCGGCGAAGTTCCCCGGGGGCGGAGGCGACTCCGTCGGAATCAGCGCCGGAACTTCGGCGAGGAAGATCATGACGATCAGGTACGTGGCGATGGCGAGGTAGAACGAGAAAATGGTTCGACCGGTGCCGATCTTAATGACGCTGATGGCGATGGCGATGGAGCCGGTGAGCAGCGCGGTGCTCGCGGCCAGCGCGCTGGAGAGCATGATCTCGCGACCGGTGACGCCGCCGTAGACCATCATGATGCAGAAAAGCGGCACACCGGCGAGCAGAAGATTGACAACAAAATAGAGGCGCGACAGGAGCGAGCCGAGAACGATCTGGCCGTTGGTGAGCGGCGTGGAAAGCAGAATGTTAAACGTCTGGGAGTTTTTCTCCTGCGTGATGGCGGCCGAGGCGAAGACCGGCGCGATGATGCACACCATGAGAAGCTGGATGATCGACAGAACGCGAAAGACCTGCGACGCGTTCTTGGCCAGTTCCGACAGGCTGGATTGCCCCTGGCTGCGAATGACGACGACCCCGATCACCACGGCGAACGCGAGGATCGCGACGTATCCCGCGCGAATCCACAGATGCTGAATCCGACGACCGCCGGCGCTGACCACGCGCACGAGAATCGGGTTGGCCGGCATGAGCCGCCAGAACCAGATCCCCAGGTTTCGCAGGAATGCGTTCAGGTCGATCGCTCCGTTTCGAACCGCGGCGAGTAAACTCGCCGGCTAAATGATGGAATCCGCATCAACCGTCGCTAACCAATGACCACTGACCACTGCTCCAGACCTTGGTCCCCTCGCGCCCTTCCCCGGCCACCGCTCAACTCGGCACGTGCTTGATGCCCTTGTCTTCGAGCTTGCGCCGCACCGATTCCCGCGCTGTGGCCCGTTGCGCGCTGTCCGGCAGCGATTCGATGCGCCGTTTGAAGTCCCGCGAGAGGTCCTCAATGGGCTTGAGAAGCCGACGGTATTCTTCCTCCAGCGAAAACATCCATGGTCCGTCGCCCACGTCGGCGTTGCGCTGAGATAATCGCTGCGTGATGCGATTCTCAATAACCTGACTGCGCCATTGCGGCGACTTGATCTTCTTTGCTTGTTCCTGGCAGTCTTTGAGGATTGCCTGCGCCGCGGTCACCTGCTTCTCGTTCAGCTTGTAATACTCCGTCGCGGCCTTGATGTAACCCTCCCAGGTGTTGTCGGGGCTGATCTGCCAATCGATCCAGCGCTCGACGCTCTGGCGTGCCTCGCGGCGTTCCTTCGGTTCGGTCGGGTCTTCCGGCGGCGGTTCGGCCTTTTCGTCGTTCGGATCCACGCCGGGCGGATCCATGAATGGATTGGCATTGTCGTTCACCTTGCCATCTCGCCATCGCTTCATGCGCGTCTCAAAGATCGTCAAACCGGCGGCGGCCGCGGTCACGTCACCGGTAAACTTCAGCCGCTGCGTCATCGACATCTGCTGGCCGATCTCCGCCGCGCCGTTGGTAAAGAGCTTCTTAAGGTTCGCGCTTAGCGGCTCGGACATGCGGGCGAACTCCATGGCCTCCTCCTTCGGCATGCGCCCGTCGTGCTCGATCATGGTCGCAAACATCAGCTCGATCATGTCGCGCCCGGTCTTCTCGTTCTCGTGGGCAAACGACATGAACTGCCGCACCATGATCGATTCGATCTCACCCGCCTGCTTCTCGTCCAGCTCGTAACGCTTGGTCATCTGCTCCACGAATTTGCGGCTCATGGCCTGCGCCATCTTCGGCGTGAAGCGCAGTCCCAGTTCCGTCGGCCGCATGATGTCGGCAGCGTCCGCAGCGCGGCCGACCCGCGCGTCAGTCGGTTCGGGGTCCTCGGGCTGACGCGATTCTTGCGCACGCGCCGACGCGGCGACAACCAACGCAAGTGACAGCATGGCCGCCACCCGGCGCGGCCATGCCACCCGTTCTCGCCCTGTGATCCATCCCCGCCGGCGCATGGAAGCGCGCTCTTGGGCCTTCGTGCTGTCGTGATTCCGTCCCTTCGTATCGCCATGAAATGTGGATGGTTCGGTGTTCCTCATTGCACCTTCCCCTTGGTGAATCGCATAAACGCGGTCTCCAGGTTCACTGGCTCTTCCTGAATCCCGCGCAGCGGCAGCTTGGCCTGCACCAGCGCCTCCGCCAGGAACGAAAAATCCTGGGTCTCTGATGCAAGGTCGACAATCAATCGCCCGTCATCTTGTTCGACGGCCGCCACGTGCGGCAGTTTGGTGAGGATCTGCTCTGCCTTGTCCTGCCCACTCGCCACACGCACTTCCACGCGCGTTCCCGTGCGCGTCTTGCGCACGATCTCATCAATCGGCCCATGAAAGAGCAGCTCGCCGCGCTCGATGATACCGACGGTCGTGCACATCTCCGCCAGCTCGTGCAGAATGTGCGAGCTGATGATGATCGTCTTGCCCATACGGCGAAGCTCTTTCAGCAGCTCGCGCATCTCAATCCGTGCGCGCGGGTCCAGCCCGCTGGCCGGCTCGTCGAGAAACAACACGCGCGGATCGTGCAGCAGCACCCGCGCGACGCTCAATCGTTGCTTCATGCCGCGCGAGAGCGAGTCCACCAGCGCCTCGCGCTTTTCCGACAGGTCCGTCAGCTCCAGCACGTCGCCCACGACGCGCTTGCGCTGGTCGCCGTGGATGCCGTAAGCCGCCGCGAAAAATTCCAAATACTCCAGCACGGCCATGTCTTCGTATGCACCGAAAAAGTCCGGCACGTAGCCGATCAGCGGGCGGATTCGACGCGACTCGTACCCCACGGTGTACCCGCAGACCTTTGCCTCGCCCCAGGTCGGCTGGAGCAGCGTGGAGAGGATCCGAATGGTCGTGGTCTTGCCGGCGCCGTTCGGGCCGATGTACCCGAAGCACTCGCCCTCTTCGATGTTCAGGTGCAGGCCGTTGAGCGCCACCAGTTTCCCGTAGCGCTTGGTGAGATTGATCGTCTGAATAATCACGGCTCGCGGCCCTCCGCCCGTGCCCACGGGCGATCCACCGGTATGACAAACCGATAAATCGTTCGCGCTTTGTTCGGCTTCAACCCGACGCGGTTCACTTCCAGCACCGCCGGCCCCGGCTCCTTGGAGTACCCGATCAGCAGCGCCGTCGTCGGCGTCAGCAGACGCGAGCAATCCAGCGACCGCCCGTGCGTCCGCCGAACCGCCGATCGCCCGTTGGAATCCGCGCGAATCAGGTCACTGAATGATAGCAGCAGCACGGAATTGTACTCCGAGTCGGCCGACTGGACGCGGGGTTCATTCGGGTTCGCAGACATCGGGATCAACGCCGCGCCCCAGCGAAGCAGTTGATCAGAAAGCAGCGGCAGGCGCGGCCGCCGAGCCGGCGGGTCGGCCGGTTTCGCTGGATCAAACAGCATGTACAACCGATCGCGCAGCTGGGCGGCGCTCAACTCCTGGCCCGCGTCAAGATCGCCGATCGGGAAGCACCGCGCCAGGACGTTGCGCCCTTCCCCGGCGACGAGCTCATCCGTCTCGATGAGGTAACACGACTCCAGCGAGACGGGCAGGCTGTTGCGCAGAAAACTTCCATCACCAAACTCGAAGGGAACCTGCGCGCGGTCACTGCCGACGTTGCGATACGAAACAAGCTTGCCGTCGAGCAAACCGCCGATCGGGCCATGCCACGTGCCGGTGAACTCTTTCAGGGTTGCGCGGACCGGAACATCTTCCAGCCATGCGCCCCCAAGCCGTGCCTGGTAGGCCTCCGGCGCGGCGAACTTCGCCGAGGTCCCCTGAATCGAATCGCTTTCGGGGACAACCCGCAGTGCGCCGCCGCGAGACTCCCCCGCGCTCGCGTCGCCCGTCGGCAGGTGCAGATCGAGCCGGGCGTGATCCGGGGTCCGCACGCCGAACAGGCTCACCGCTCGGCCGTCGGCGCTGCCGGCCGATCCATCAACGACAGTTGTCTGCCAAAGACGCGTCGTCACACCGCGCAGGCCCCAGACCATCATCATGCCGACGACGCTGCTCACGACGCTGACCACGGCGAAAGCCGACCAGGACAGGTGCGACCACCCGCGCCGCTTGAGATAGTTGTGACTGCCGATCGTCGCAATGAACCAATAGGCAAGCCCGAAGACGATGGCGACGATGACAAACGTCGCTCCGACGCTCTCGAACGAAATCGTCTGCCGCAGCACGCTGTACAGATCCAGTCGCCCGAACATCCGCGCGCCGAAACCGATGTCCTTGTCTTCGTACACAAACGGCATCGCCAGCAGCCGCCGCGCCACGACTTTCTCACACGCCGTGACAAGAAACGCGTCTTCGGTCTCGTTCAGCTCGGATTCAACTTCATCCAGCGGGTCGCGCATGCGGCTGGGCACGGGCAGCAGTTCGTTCAGCGACGCGCCTACAAACGTGACAACACCTCGACCCATGAACCGCCGATGCACGATCTGCGGATTCGGACAGCGCGGCGGCACGGGAATCGATCCCGGCAGCGCTTCCATTCGGCAACGCGTGATCGGGTTCCGCGCGTAGCGCCGCGTCAGGCGGCTCGAATACTCCTCGCTCTCCACGACGTCGAGAAATTCCAGCGCCTCGATCCGCTCCTCGACGCCGGTCAACTTCACCGGAAGCGATTCGGCCAGCGGCGAACTCGCCAGCATCTGCCAGTTGCGCCCGCCGGTCAGAAGCAGGCGGCCGCCTTCGTGCACCCAGTCCGTCAGCGCCGTGATCTGCTGCGGCGACAATCCCGACGGATCCGCATCGTCCCACACGATAGCGTCCACCGCGTCCAGACCCTGCCAGCGGACCGGGAGCTCGCGCGGCGGCATCGCGCGCACGTGCCGCGCGTTGATCCAATTCAGTTGCTGACGACGCTTGGAATCCAGCCACGCCACGTGCGCCAAGCGCCGCGGCGTCGACAAGTCAACCACCAGGAAGTCATCCGCCGAAAGATCCACGGCCGGCTGACTCACCAGTTCCGTTACAACGTCCCCTGTCTCGTCGAGCAGCCCGACGCGACGACCCTCGGCGTCGTACAGCCGAATGGCCGGTGGACCGGCGGTTCCGCTGACATCGCTGGGCACAAAGTAGACCTGGTACGCCCGCCATTCCGCCCCGGGAGCCAGCGCCACGGGTGCCACGGATGTGGCAATATCGCCGTCGCGGTCGGATTGGCTGACGCGCAATTCGCCCTCGAACGGCCGATCACCGCGAAACCGCAGGCCCACTTCGATAAACGACCAATTGCCGCTGCGCACGAGCGGCATGCCGCCCGCGAACAAGCCGACGCGGTTGATCCGGCCCTCGATCTGCCCGGACGCCGACGGGACCTCCGCCGGCTGGGCCTGCGCTCGATGACTTGTCAATGCGATGACACAGGCCCAACCGATCATGAGCACGCCGCACGTTTCGACGAGGCCGCGACTCCGCCGACAGCGGCTTCGAAGGCATCGGGGGCGAGGTCGGATCAGTTTGCGAATCATGACGCTTGACTCAAGATCAGGGATTATTTCTTCTCGTCACACCGACAGACCATCTCGGCGCAACCGGGGCAGCCGTTGCGATACTTCTCCATCGCCCGCGTCAGGTCCACGCCCTCGACGTTTGCCAACGTCACCAGCCACGCCAGCACGTCGGCGAACTCGGCCTCTTTCTCGGAATGCGCCTGGCCCTCGCCGATGGCCGCCGCCAATTCGCCAATTTCCTCCATCAACCACAAAAACGTCCCGGCGGCCCCGCGCTTGCGGTCCTTCGCCGAGTACATGCGTTCGATCAGTTGCTGCGCTTCCGATAGCGTCATGTTGCTTGCACCCTTCGTGTGGCTGCATGGTAAGCGATGCCCAGCCTACTCTTGCATTTTCTCTCATCCCCCGCCCAGTGACCGCGCTCTCTCCTTGTACTTGCTCGCCTGTTCCACGTCGCCGGTCGCTTCGGCCACGCGCGCCAAACCCAGCCAGCCTTCCGGCTCATCGGGTTTCAATCGACACGCCGTGTCAAACGAACGCCGCGCGTTCATGAAATCGCCAGACTTCAAATACGCCTCGCCCAGACCGTTGTGACTTGGTCGATCGTACGGATCGATCTCAATGGCCTGGCGAAACCAGGTCGCGGCCTGCGCCGTTCTGCTGCTTTTCAGCAGAATCTCGCCGATCCGCCGCGGCACGGCTGGTTCATCCTCCACGCGCCGCGCCAATTCCTCCAGTTCGATGAGCGCGTCATCCTCCCGGCCCTGAACGAGGTAGATTCCCGCCAGCCGTCGATACGACGCCGGATCGTCCGGCAACATCTTCTTATACCGCGACAGCGCGGCAATCGCCGCTGCCCAGTTCAGCCGGGCCTGTTCAATATACCCCAGATATTTAATTCCGTCTGCGCATTTGGCATCGACTTCGAGCAGCCGGCGAATGACCGGCTCGGCATCGTCCACCAGCGCCTCACGTTTCGCTTCATCGCGCTCCGCCTCCATGCGCCCGACCAGAATGTGACCGAGCACTTCCAGCGCCTTGGCCTGCTTCGCCTCGCGCTCCAGTGCGCGGCGCGCGATCTCCTCGGCCTTCTTCACGTCGCCCTCCAGCAGCAGCGATTCGGCGTAGCGCGCAAGCAGTCCGGCGTCGTCCTCGCGCGCCTCAAGCTGCTTCGCCAGCTTCTCCGGCTCCTCAACCTGTACATCCGGCAGCCCCCATGTGTTCACTTCTTTCGATGCGTACGTCGAAAACGCCCGTGAGAACTCGTCTTCGCTCGCGCCGAGTACCTTCTCGAACACCGCGGCCTGCGTCAGCCGATCCTTGAACCCCTTGAGCATCTCGTGAATCTTCGGCTCGCCCCATCGCTCGATGATGTACTCCACCATCCATTCGCTCTGCGCATAGGCCAGCTCGCGATCGTCGGCCCGGCGCGGCCGCATGAAGCCCCAGTCAATCGTCTTCAGAGTGAAGAGCCGGTCGCGCCGCACCGCCTCGCTTAGCAACTGCCTGGTACGCCACGTGCGAGGCTGCGGTTCCTCATGCACGGCAAGCCCCTCGGTCATCCAGTGCGGGATGCGATTCTCCGTCGCCGCGAGCGTGACCGTGTGCGTGAACTCGTGCCGCAGGACCGTCGCCCAGTTGAAATGCCCGAACGGCGGCGTGCCGCGCGGCGCCTGCATCGCGATGACGCGCCCTGTGCAAGCGCCGACCGTCGCGATGAACGGCCGACCAGTGATGCGCACGGAGAATCCCATGTGATCCGGGAACACCTCAATGATCGTCTGCTTTTCAGGCGTGGTCTTGAACCGCTCGCAGATGTCCCGATGCACGCGCTCCAGCGCCTCGCCGAAGTACGGGGCGATCGGCCCGTCGCGCGATTCGTCGAACTTGACGGCGAAGTGATCCGTCTCCAGCCGGGCGAAGTGGTCAATCTGATCGAGCAGTTGCAGCAGGTTGTGCGTGTGCGCGTTGAAGCTGTCCAGCCCGAAGGCCTGCTCCAGCATGCGCCGCGCGAGGGCCTCCTCGCCGGTCTCCATGTACAACTGGCCCAGGTCGGCGCGCGGCTCGGACCACGTCGGCGAGAAGTCAATCGCCTTCTTAAAATGCGCCTCGGCGTCGGTGAACTGACGCCCGGCCGACAACCATTTTGCCAGCGTGTGATGCAGCATCGCGCAGCGCGGGTTGATCTTCTCCACCCGCGCGATCGATGCGCGATACGCAGAGTCCTCCCCCATCCGCAGTCGGGCCGCCGCCAGGACAGACAGCGCCTCAATCGAGTTTGGATTGGTTTCCAGCGCCTCGCTTGCGATTCGCGCCGCTTCGTCATACCGCCGCTCGGTCATGCGCGTGCTCGCCAGAAGCACCCGAGCGCCGACATGCGACGGGCAGATCTTCATCGCCTCCGCCGCGCGCTTCTCGCATTCTTCAAAGTTCCAGTCCTCCAGTGCCGCCCAGCCCAGGCCGACGTGCCCCGCCCCGACGTGCGGATTCTGCTCCAGGACCCGCTGAAAATCCGCCACCGCCTCCTTCGAGTTGTGTTTCTCCAGCAGAAGTTCCGCGCCCGCCAACCGCGCCGGCCAATACGCCGCATCAACGAACTCATACGCCTCCTGATAGACTTCCGTCAACACGTGCTTCGTTCGCCGTACGACATCGGGATTGCGCGTCAGCACGCTGTAGCGCAGAAACCCACGGCCCAGGTCGGTCATGTCCTCCGCGCGATCCGGCAAAGCTCCTGACGTCATCCGCTCGTTGAACCATTTGTAAGCCTCAATCGCGCCGGCCGGGTCGCCGGTCAGTTCCAGAAGCTCCCCCAGTTGCAGCCGGGCGCGGTAGTGGCCGCGCGCGTGCTCGAGCGCGGCACGATTATGTCGAATGGCCGCGTCGTACTCGCCTACTTCCGCCCGCAGTGCCGCCATTGCCGCGTTCCAGTCGGCCGAGCGTTCCCCCGCGGACCGAATTGACTCCAGCCGTGTGATTCCCGCGCGATAATCGCCGACCAGCACATCCACGTCGGCCCGGCCGCACGCCGCCGCGATGGCAAGCGATGGACCCTTCGCCGCCGCCTCGTATCGTTCGATCGCTTTCGCGTAGTCGCCGGCCAGCGCCGCGTCGCGCGCAGCGCGCAGAGTTTTGGCGCCGGGCTCATCCGATTGGCTCGCAAGCACAGGGGCTGACGCGAAAGCAAGCGCGAGAACCGGCGCGACGAGGATCAGGAGCCTTGGACAGAATGAATGCGTGGTGCTTCGTCGACGCGGCGCGCCGCGATGGCAGGAAGGGAGAATCGGAAAGGCTGCGAGGCGCTTCACGTTCTCATTCTATGGAGCGACGAATCGCGGCGTCAAACGACCCGGCCCGAAACACGCCGGCGATGCACCGATCACGCCGCGCCGAAGGCTCGCATGAACAACGCGCCGTTTTCTCGAATGACGCCGTCGTGTCGCGCGAAAAGGATTGCGTTCAATACAATCGCCCCCAGTGCGGCGTAGAAGTGCGCGCCAGACGCCGTCGCCGCGCCGTCGGCCGCCCCCAGAGCCGTGGTCAGGATCATCGACGCAACCCCGAGCATGGCCAGCTTCAGCACCCGGGCCTTGAGCCGGTCCACGATCGCCGCGAATGAGACATCCAGCCCGTGGTGCAGAATCGACTGCTTCACGATCTTGTCCTGCACCATGAAGTAGACGAACACCAGCACGTGGACAAAGCAGGTGAACAGGGCCGCAAGAATGCCCAGCATGAAATGTCGCGCGAAGTTCTGCGTCCCCGTCACGGTCGTCCCCATCGCCGCCGTGAGGCAGAGCAGCAACAGGTCGGCGCCAGCCAGCAATCGAAAGCTCGCCTTCATTCAAGTGTCCAAGCGCGCCGACGTCACTGGGCCTGAATCCCCTTCCTGTCTCAAGACCGTGCACGTTTCAGCGTTTTGGCGTTTTGGCGTTTTATTACTGCTTCACGATCTTCCCCGGTCCCTGGTCGGTGATGATCGTTGTGTTAAACCACGTCGTTTCGGTCTGAAGTTTGCCGACGGCCTCGGTCAGGCTGTCGTTGAACGTTCCTTCAAACACGAGGTCGCCCGTCAGCACGACGCGTACCGTATTTCCAGTCACGACCGTCGCAAGATTCAGGTCGCGCTCCACAACGCGCTGCTCGGACCCGAAGATGTTTGTCGAGCGCGTCGTGACCTGCGTGAGGCGGCCGCTGCTGTTGAAAACGAGCGTCTTATCAAGAAACGTCGAAATCTGCTCGCCGGTCAGCAGCCACGTTCCCGCCAGCACGGCCTCCAGTGGCGGCGTCACGTTGACTTCGCACGCGCCGCCGACCAGTGCCGTGACGGCCATGCAGACGATCATCACCGTCGCCCCGCGGCGAGATCGTCGCCCGATGCCTTGCCGACCGATGCCCCGAACGCCCCCTGTCGAACTCCGTTCCATGTTGCCCGTCCCTTTCGTCGCGAGGAGGAATTGATACGCTCATCCCACGCGAGGCGATGGGATTGTATCGGCAGGAAGCGGCTGGTTGCCAGTGGTGAGTGGTCGGTCGCAGGGTACGTCATCGACGCACGATCGTCCGAGCGTTGAATGGGGAACCATCCGCCCTGTGAACACAACCCCCCTTTCCGTCCGATCGCGACCCCTCAAGAAACTCACCCGCCGTAATTCTCGGCAAGGCGCGTCTCGATTTCGCGGCGCAGCCCACGGGCCTCTTCGCGCAGAGCGCCGGCCCGCCGGGTCAACTCCTCGCGCGTCCGCTCGTCGCCAATCCCCGGCAGGTTGATCAGCACATTCAGCCTTGCACCCTCCAGCGCCGCGTGCGCGAAGAGCGCGGCCACGCCCGCGTCCGACAGGCAGTTCTTCTTCGACTGCGCCAGCCCCCGCGCCGCCAGACGCATCACATCGAGCGATGCCTGCATGATCGCCAGCGGCGAGCGCGTCGCCTCGAGCACTGCGGCCTGCTTCTGCCCCGCGTGCGCCGCGTCGTCCGGCAGCTTCCATGACGCGGCCATCGCATTGAACGCCATAATGTCTTCATCCATCAGCGAAAGCAATCGCCCGCGCAGTGCGTCGGCCTCGACGATCGTGTCGTGCAGGATTCCCGGCGTGCCGTCCTTCTTGTCGTTCAACCGCCCCACCATCCCGCACAGCGCGCCGGCCACCGCGCCGATCAGCGCGCTGGCGCTGCCCCCGCCGGGCGTGGCGGAGCGGGACGCAAGTTGATCAAGGAACTCGGTTAATTGCACTGTCGACCTCGTCAACCAGATCGGTGGTCCAGCCCACTTTGCAGTTACACAGCTTGTTGTTCTCTTTCGCCATTCGCAATTCAATATTCGCAGCCGTCCTCACCCCATTTTCGGGTCAAGCAGTCTCAAGACCTCCGCCTCCCGCGCGACGGCGTCCTTCTCAATGCCGCCGGCCTTCGCCAGGTATGCGTCCGCTTTGCTGCGATCCTTCAAGCCCTTCGCGTTGATCTTCACATTCAGGTGCGCGCCGATCACCGCCGAGCGCGCGCACAGCGCCGCCACACCCACGTCTGACGCGCTCGCCTCCATACCGTCGCGTGCCATGGCGTCGATCACCTCGAAACTCTCCAGCGCCGCTACCATCACGGCAAGCGGCGCCTCGATCGCCCGGATTGTCGCCGCCTCGATTGCCGCTGCGCGCGCCGCTTTCTCCGCATCGCTGCCTTTAGGCAGGCCGAATGCCCCCATCAGCGCGTTGAACGCCGCCGTGTCTTCATCCACCAGCGCGAGCAGCCGATCATGCAGCACCTTGCCTCGCTCGGCCCATTTGGAGAATTCCTCCCAGCGTTCGTCCCAGCCGCGCTTGTGACTCGACAAATTCGCCACCATCGTTGCCAGCGCCGCGCCCAGCGCGCCCAGCAAGGCCGACACGCTCCCGCCGCCCGGCGCGGGCGACTCGCTCGCCGTCTCCTCTACAAAATCCTTGACCGTCCGATCCACGAGCCGCCGCGCCGACTTGTCGGCGATCGCGTACTCGATGATCTTCTCCTCCGGCTTGAACGGCGACAGATCGCCCAACCCCAGACTGCGCACGGCAATCTTGATCAGCTCGCGGTCGCTCACGCCCGTCGAGCGCTGCTGCTTGCGCAGAAAATACCGCCCCGCCTCGAGCATCGCCGACAGCGGCACCATGCCCACGATCTCGCTGCCGGTCACGCGCACGCCGCGCGCCTCGGCACGCCTGCAACACTCGTCGAACGCGACGTGCAACGGCGTCACGCCGATGTTCGTCAGGTTGATGGAAATCTGCGCGACGCCGTACTCCTCGATGTACCACCCGATCGCCTTCACGCACTTCAGCGATCCCGGGACCCATACCTTCTGACCGTTCGCGTCCAGCACCGGCTTGCCCGTCGGCGTGCCGTCGTCGGTCTTCACGCGCCCCTTCTCACGGATGTCGTACGCGATCGCGTTGGCCCGCCGCACGCTCGTGGTGTTCAAATTCACGTTGTACGCGATCAGAAAGTCGCGCGCTCCCACGGCGATGGCCCCCGTCCGAGCGTTGAACGCCGCCGGGCCGAAGTCGGGCTTCCACTCCGGCCGCGTCAGCTTCTCTCGAAGCCCTTCGTATTCTCCCGCGCGGATATCGGCGAGATTCTTCCGCTGTGGGCTGGTTGCGGCGTATTCGTAACAATAGACGGGAATCTGCAATTCATCGCCGATCCGCTTCGCCAGATTTCGCGCGTACTTGACGGTCTCTTCCATCGTGATACCGCTCACGGGGATCAGCGGGCATACGTCCGTTGCGCCGAAGCGCGGGTGCTCGCCCTTGTGCCGGCTCATGTCGATCAGTTCAGCCGCGCGCTTCGCACCGCGAAACGCCGCCTCGCAAACGGCGCAAGGCTCACCGACAAACGTCACCACGGTCCGATTGGTCGCCTTGCCGGGGTCTACGTCGAGCAAGCGGACGCCCTCGACCGACTCAATCGCATCGGTGATCTGGCGAATGGCGACCGGGTCGCGGCCTTCGCTGAAGTTGGGAACGCACTCGATCAAAGCTGGCATGATTCACACACTCCGTGAGCCGGTCCATTCCTCGCGGCACGCGTAGTGTATGACAGCCATGCAATCCCGTGAACCGCGCGCTTCACCGCCTGTCGATCAAATGCCGCAACGCCTTCTCTGCTTCATCCGGCTTGAACCCCCACGGCCCCTGTTCACCGGCGTAGGCGATTCGCCCGTCGGCACCAATGACAAAGATCCGCTCCGGCCATGCAGCGTACAGATCATCCACCGCGTTGTTCAATCCATCCACCGCGCACGGCATCGTCAGATTCAACTTCTCACAGCAAGCCCGCGCGATCTCGCGGCGGCGATCTTCTGTGCGCGGCTTTTCGAACAACACACCCTCGCTCACGTTGCTGTCCACCTGCCAACCATCCACCGGGTGCGCCTCGCGCACATAGACAAACAGAAATGATACACGTTCCCTGTACGCCGAATGCATTCGCTCGATGGCGCCAGACTGGCGCCGGAACGGCGGTCAGGTAAAGCTCCCGAAGACCAGCACCATCGGCCGCCCGCCCTGCAGCTCGCTCCGACGAATCGACTTCGAGCCGTCCATGAGAGGAAGCGCGAAGTCCGGCGCGATGTCGCCGACGGCCGGGGCACGCCGCGCCATGAGCTGCCGCGTCTGGTCCCACTCCGGCGGTCGCTGCTCCGGCGGCATTTGGTCGATCTTCGCCAGGTAGGCCTCCGGCCCGCAGGCGCCCAGTGCCGGCAGCATTGACAGTAGTATTCTTTTCAAACCGTGTTTCCTTGACATGTCAGCCTCGCAGATCCGTCAGTTTCATTGGGATTCGAGCCAGCCGCCATCATCATCTGCATTTAGTCTTTACATTACATTGCCTGCTCCACTAGACTACCCGATCGGAGCGGCGGTTGGGCCGGAATGGCACAGCATCGCGAGCGGCTCCCCACCGGCCCTGTCGCCGCTTTCGGCCGGAGTGTACCTTGACTGAATCAACAACACCTATCTCCCCGGGAGAAGACGACCCGGATTCAGTCACGCCATTGACCCGGGACAATGCGCGCCCCCCTCGGCGCGAGGGGGCGCCTCCGACCGCCGATTTGTTTCCCGGCTACGAGATCATCGCGGAAATCAGCCGGGGCGGGCAGGGAATTGTGTACCAGGCGATTCAGACATCCACCAAACGCATGGTGGCGATCAAGGTGTTGCTGCATGGGCACTTTGCAGGCAGCGACGAGCGCCGACGCTTCCAACGCGAGATCGAGCTTCTGGCTCGGCTTCGCCACCCCAATATTGTCCCGATTTTTCATGCAGAGCTTACCAAGGACGGCCGCCCGTTCTTCGTCATGGACTTCGTACGGGGATGGAGGCTGGATGAATACGTCCGCCAGGAACGCGCGTCCGTTCAGCAGATCCTTCAGCTGTTTGCGGTGGTTTGTGAGGCCACTCACTATGCTCACACGCAGGGCATTATCCACCGCGATCTCAAGCCCCAGAACATCCTCGTGGACAGCGAAGGTCAAGTACGAATCCTCGATTTCGGGCTGGCTCGACCGTTAAGCGAAGCCACCGATCGGCAGTTATCCACGAGTCAGGCGATCGTTGGGACGCTCCACTATCTTTCGCCCGAGCAGGCACGCGGCGACCCCAACGCGGTGGACGCCCGAGCCGATATCTATGCATTGGGCGTCATCCTCTTTGCCCTGATCACCCGGGGCGTTCCTTACAAGACGGATTGCCGTTGGGAAGCGGCGATCGAAAACATCCTTCATGCGCAACCGAGGCGGCCCAGCGCCCTGCGTCCCGGGATCGACGCGGATCTGGATACAATCATTCTGACCTGCCTCGCCAAAGAGCGTGAACGGCGCTATCAAACCGCGGAGGCCCTCGCCACCGATCTCCGTTCTCTCCTCGCCGGCGCGCCCATTGCCGCCAAGAAGGACAGCTTCGTCTACGTCGTCCGAAAGCACGCCATCCGCACCGTGTCACGCCACCCGATTTCGACGCACGTCGTGATCACGGCAACGGCTGCCTTCCTCGCGATGATGATCGGCGATCCGCTTTTCTTTCGGTGGACCCAGGCGGGGCAGTTGGTCGATCGCTTTCTGACGCGTGCGCTGAAGACCGAACCACTCGCGACGCCGGCTGGGCCGACGTTGCAGCAGGTTCGAATCATCGGACTCACAGATGAAAGCAACGTCGGCGCGCTGGCCGAGCGGGAATCGCTTGCCGACGTTTCCCTCGGCAATCGCCGAAGCCTGCGCCGCCTGCACGGGCGGCTCATGGAGCGTCTTGCGCGGACGGGCGTTCGCGCCGTCGCGTGGGACATTGCATTTGAAAACGAAACGCCCTTTGATGCCGACTTTGATCGCGGGGTCGTGGCGCTGCGAAATGCAGGCATTGAAGTCGTTGTAAATGTTATCGACTGGCCGCTGAAAGAGTTGCCGCCTTCCCGACTTAGCCCCGTGATTGCACGAAACGTGCGCTGGGGGCGGCCCGCGATTCAGACCAGGTCTTCGTGGGCGCTCCTATTGCTTCTGCAGCGCGGACTCGCCGATCCGATTCCGTCGATGGCGCTGACAACGCTGTCGGCCGCCCGTGAGCCGTTCGCCATTCCGGATTATCACGTCGACGAAAAGGAAGAGGTGCTTGAGATCCTGTATTGGTCGCCGGTGCCTGGAATGCCCCAGCTGAAGAATCCGCGCGACACTTCGGATCGAATCAAGTTGAGTTATGTGCGTAGCGTGCCCGACGACACACCGGAGATGGGCCTCTATGCCGACGATCGCATCGCCTACTTTGTTCTGCCAATGCCGACGGACGACCTGCTGGCCGCATCGACCCTGGACTACCGCGACGTGTTTCAATATTCCGCGGACGAGCTGAAGGAAACGCTTCGAGGCAAGGTCGTGGTCATCGGCGATATGACGGGTAAGACGGATCGACATCGCTACTCTGACGGTCGAAGCCTTCCGGGCTGCTACGCACACGCAGTCGGAATCGACATGATGTTGCGATCCAGGTCGGTCGTCCGGCCCCGCGCGGCCATTCGATGGCTGCTCACGCTGGCGGCCGGGTTGTCAGGATGCTTTTTGGCGACGTTTGCGTCGCATCGACGGTGGAGAGCCTATGCATGGATGGCCCTGGCGGCCGCGGCCGGCTTCGGAGCAGGCCTTCTCCTGGCGCAAACGGCCGCCACGTTGTGGGATCCGCTCATACCGATTCTCGCGATGCTCATTGGTTGTGAAGCGTGTCTGTGGATCAGCAAGAAGAAAGCGTTTCAACTTCAACCTGTCTGAAACGGAGGAATCCCATGTCTCGAAGTCTGGTCAGGGTGGCCCTGGTCGCGGCGGCGCTTGGCGTTTGTGGATGTGTCGACGCGTCGAAACCGCCTCCTCATCATTTTGTGGAGCCTACCCACGCACGCGCGGTTCTGCTTGAGACGGTAGTGCGGCCCAATCAGGAATTGCGAAGCAAGAATTTTCAGCGCCTTCAGGTACGCTTCCGCCAGACGGGGCGTTCTCAATACTATGATGTGCTCATCGGACCCTATCCCTACAACGTCACGCCGCCGGCAGTCGTCCCGGACGCCGTGGCGAAATACGTCAACGCGATTCCGCGGTTCATTCTCATGGATGGTTGGATCTGCATGGCGGGCGAGTGTCCATACGTTGAAGCGGAGCTGGTCGATGCCACCGCGCATGGGAGCAATGCGACCATCGTCATTCAGATCGACGGTACGATTGAACGCGTTTTTCTGCTGCGGCGCACCGGCAACGAATGGGCGACCGTCACGCTGAAGGGACAACCCGTGAACTCCGACACGCAGAAGATCTGGCGGGCGGATGTGGATCGATATGTCGAAGCGTTTCCCGGTACGCCTCCCACGCTTAGCAATCCGCTACCGGTCGCCTCGGCCCCGCCGGCTATCAGGGAGTTCGTTAATGACATGAACACTTTCATGTCCGAAGCCGGCATGGTCGATGCAAAGCCGCTGCCCTGAACGAGGTCCGTCGGCAGACGCTTGGTTTCCTGCCTTGAGCCGATTTAACCTGGATTGAGCCGCCGGCCGTTCTTGATGATTAGCTGCACCGCTGGAACGCCGACGCGATACACCCACTGGTCCACGCTGTCGGCGCCGACGATCAGCAGATCGGCCTGGTGCCCCACGGCGATCGCGCCAAGACGATCGGCCCGGTGAAGAGCGGCTGCCGCGTTAGCCGTCACCGCGACCAGTGTCTCCATCGGCGTCATGCGCAGCAGGGACGCGGCGATGGACATCACCAGCGAGAGCGACTCAATCATGCACGAGCCGGGGTTGCAGTCCGTCGCCAGCGCGACCGGCAGGCCGGCATCGATCAGTTTTCGCGCCGGCGCGGGCGGGCTGTTGAGAAAGAATGAGCAACCCGGCAGCAGGACGGGAATCGTGCGAGCGCGCTTCAAGGCCGCGAGGTCGTCGTCGTTCACGTACTCTAGGTGATCGGCGCTGGCCGCGTCCAGTTCCACCGCCAGCCGCGTCGCGCCGCTGCTCGAAAGCTGCTCCGCGTGGACCTTGGGCGTTAATCCCGCAGCCGCGCAGTGCACGAGAAACCGCCGCGATTGTTCCAGGGTGAACGCGCCCTTCTCGCAGAAAACATCCGCGAACTCGGCCAGTTTTTCATCGCGAATCGCCGAAAGCAAGTCCGTCGCGGTCATCGCGTCAACGTATTCATCATTCTGACCGGCGAACTCGGGCGGCGTCGCGTGCGCGCCGAGGTACGTGCCGATCATCTCGACACCGGTCAATTCTCCGACGCGCCGGATCGCCCGCAGCATCTTCAGTTCATTCGCCGCGTCCAGCCCGTAGCCGCTCTTCGCTTCGATCGTCGTCACGCCGCCGGCCAGCATCCGCCGCACGCGCGGCAGCGACTGCGACACCAGTTCGTCTTCGCTCACGGCGCGCACCGAGCGCATCGTGCTGCGGATCCCGCCGCCCGATTCGAGAATTTCAAGGTAACTCGCCCCGCAAAGCTTCCGGACAAATTCTCCCTCGCGCGACCCGGCATAAACGACGTGCGTATGACAATCAATCAATCCCGGCACGACGACCCCGCCGCCCGCGTCAATCACTCCCTCTCCCTTCAAGGGAGATGGTTTGCTCTTCAATCCACGTACTTCGGCCGGCGTATCTTTCTCCGGACCGAACCACGCGATGCGCCCATTTTCAATGAGCAGCGCAGCCTTCTCAATCACCGGCGGTGACGAGAACGCAGCGCCTGCGACCGGCCCGGGCGGGATCGCGACAAGTTGCCCGATGTTGCGGATAAGGGTCATCTCAATCGCCGCTTAGGTGTGATCCGGCCCGGTGTCAATCGCCTTATCCGACGAACATCATCGGCTTCTTCAACGCCCGCCGATTGTACGTGACCTGTCCGAAGTGCCAGTACGGGTGCGCGCCAAGCAGCCCAATCACTGCGCCGACCGTAGGGAACATCTGCCGCAGTGTTTCCGGGGCGGGTTCATCGTAACGCGACTCGGGAAAGGTCTTCACGAACTCCACGGTCCGCTTTGCGCTGTCGGTGTACATCTTCCACGCTTCGGCGCGGGTCATGCCGTCATCGGCGCGGCAAACGCTCCCTCCACCGTAAGATTTGTGCAATGGCTCACTGTAGCGCTTGGGCTGACCGCTGATCTGCGAGATCAAGCTATCCTCGGACACGGCCAGATGCGCAAGAATCCAGTTGACGTGATTCGCGCCGTCGAACGGTTGAAATCGACAATCGGCGTCGCTCATTTCCTTCAGAGCCGTGTCGTAAAGCCACTGGGCCGATGCGTACTGGTTCAGAACGATGTCTTTGGGCGTCATGAGTTCCTCTCCTGGTCGGGTTATTCATCACCGGGCGATTCTAGCGGCAAATCCCGGTAGCGGTCAGCAAAAGCGTCCAACCAGAGCGGCGATCTTGCGACGATGACTGAAAACAACAGCGTTACTCGGCCACCGACTTCTCGAAGATGATGAGGTTGTCGCCGCGGTCCGGGTCCCACCGCACGCCGACGATGTTGAAGCCCATCGTGATCGCCATGTGCAGCACCGGCCGATGGCCGTTGTGGCATTCCATGCGGATGTACTGATAGCCGTGCTCACGCGCCCAGGCGAACTGCGCCTCCTGCAATTGCGCGCCGATGCCCATGCGGCGAAAATCAGGATGCACCCCGGCCAGCCACGCGAAAAAGACAGACGGCTTCAGCTCGAATCCGGTCGCGAACCCGATGGGCCGCTCCTCGACGCTGGCGACGAGCAGCAGGGCGTTGTACCGCCCGAGGAAACGCCGACGGAAAAATTCCACGTCTTTCGGCGGACGAAAAATCTGATTGTAGAGTTCGGTGATGAGCGGCAGCTCGCCCGGACCGACGATCTGAATACTTGCATTGGCCATGACGGTGACCGGGCCCGGCTCAACCCATGCCCGGCTGCGGCAGCGAGCCGCCGGGAAGCGTGTCGGGCAGCGTGCTGGGCCGGGCCGGCGTCGCCGGCCGCGCCGACCGCGGCGTGCGCCCTTCGTCCGCCAGCAGATCGCTCAAGCTGGGTCGATTCAACGATTCACCCCGGCACAGGGCTTCGACCTCTTCCGCATCGAGCGTCTCGTACTTCAACAATGCTTCGGCGACACGCACGACCTTGTCCCAGTTCTCGCCGATCATTCGTTCGGCATCGCGGAACGCGTCTTCCGACAGGCGGCGAATCTCCACGTCGATCACGCCGGCCGTCTCGTCGGAGTAGTTCCGCTCGGGCACAAGCATCTCGCGCGCGTTGTCGGGCGAATACTTTACGAATCCGAGTTTGTCGCTCATGCCCCACTCGAGGACCATCGCGCGCGACAGGTGCGTCACCTGTTCGATGTCCATCGCCGCGCCGCTGCTCACGTCGCCGCTGTGCCGCTGCTCCGCGATGCGACCGCCGCACAGCACGCGCAACGTCGCCATGAGCCAGCGCCGCGCGTAGCCGTAGCGATCCTTCTCCGGCAGGCTCATCGTCGCGCCCAGCGCCCGGCCGCGCGGAATGATCGTCACCTTGTGCAGCGGATCGGCCTCGCCCTTCAGCAGCACCTGCAACACGGCATGCCCCGCCTCGTGATAGGCCGTGTTCTCGCGCTCCTTCTCCTCGATTTGACGGCTCTTATTGGAGCGGCCGTAGCGCACCTTGTCGCGCGCCTCTTCGAGGTCATCCATCTCGATCATGTCTTTGTTCTGCATGGTCGCGAGGATGGCCGCCTCGTTGATCGTGGCTGCCAGCTCCGCGCCGTTGAACATCGGCGTGCCGCGCGCGATGCGCATCAGATCGACGCTCGGCGCGAGTTTCACCTTCTTGGCATGAACCTTCAGAATCTCCAGCCGACCCTTGATGTCCGGCAGCGGCACGTACACGCGCCGGTCGAACCGGCCCGGCCGGGTCAGCGCGGGGTCGAGGATGTCGTCGCGGTTGGTCGCAGCAATCACGATGACTTGATCCGACGTGTCGAATCCGTCCATTTCGACGAGAATCGCGTTGAGCGTCTGTTCGCGTTCGTCGTGCCCGCCGCCGCCGAAGGCCGCACCGCGCCGCCGACCGACCGCGTCGATTTCATCGAGGAAGATGATGCACGGCGCGTTTTCCTTCGCGCTCTTGAACAAATCGCGCACACGCGACGCGCCGACGCCGACGAACATCTCAACAAAATCCGCGCCGCTGATCGAGAAGAACGGCACATCGGCCTCGCCGGCGATCGCCTTGGCCAGCAGCGTCTTGCCGCAGCCCGGCTCGCCCACCAGCAGCACGCCGCGCGGAATGCGCCCGCCCAGCCGCTGGAACTTCTTGGGGTTCTTCAGGAACTCAATGATCTCGGCGACTTCTTCCTTCGCCTCTTCGACGCCCGCCACGTCCTTGAACGTGATGTTCGTCAGCTCCTTGTTGCTCACGCGATGGCGCGAGCGGCCAAAGCTGCCTAGCATCCCCGCCCCGCCGGCGGAAGACCGCAACTGACGGAATACAAAGAACCAGATGAACCCGAAGATCAGCAGCCACGGGATGATCGACAGCAGCGTGTTGATCAGCGGCTGGGTACTCTGCTCGTATTGGATGACCGTATCGGGACAGGCCTTGCGAAGCTTCTCCGCGAGTTCGTCAACGTTGTCGACGCGCATCGTGACTTTATAGCGCTTCTGAACGCCGCGCGAGCGCGGAACGCCCTGCGCCGACTCGCGCGGCTCGGCGAGAATGTAATCATCGCTAAGGGTGATCTGCGTGAACAGACCGTCGCGGGCCATCTTCCAGAACTTGTCGATCGTCACTGTCTCCGGCGGCGTGTAGCTCCGCGAGACCACCAGCGCGATCATCAGGCCGATCAGCAGGAACCCCACCCAGCTCATCGCGCCGCGCGTCATGCGCATGCGCGGCGGCATCGGCGGACCGCCGCCCCGGCTGCCCTTGCGAGGCCGCTGTCCTGCGTCTTCAGGTTCCTGTCCGTCGTCCGACATGTGATTCCTGTCTGCTCCCATCGGCCTGGGCACCCGCGCTGCTTAGACTCGCCGGATTCGCAACTTGCCGTCGTAACCGGTTGGTCCCCTAATCCCGAGCGGGCCTAGCCCACCCGACCGTTTGCGGATTATAGCCCGCGGGATTCTCACCAATCCGCCGTATCCATCTGCTCGATCATCCGCTCCGCGAGCCGATCCATCGCACGCTGGCTGGCGTGGTAAAAATCCTCATTCAGCGGCCGGATGTAATCCACCGTCTGAACAAAATTCGGCCGATCCACCAGCACTTCGCCGGTGCGCAAGTCCTTCCACTGAAAGCTCACGACAAACGTCGCCGCGGTCTCGCGTGGCTTCACCGATTGAAAGTCCCGCCCGATCGTCGATTGCCGCACTTCGCGCACTTCGCCCGTCAGCAGCGTATCGGCCCGATCCTTCTTCGCCAGCTTGAACGGCGTCTCCGACTCGATTCGCTTGGCCAGCGCCTCGGTCAACTGCAATTCCAAGCCGCGGCGAAACTCCCGACTCTCAAACACATCCACCGCCACCGTGCGAATCTTGTCGCCGTTGGCGTTCTGTGTGCGAATCACCGCCGTCCGGTCGGTCGAATACCCGCAGCCGACCAATGCCGCGGCCACGACGATCCAGAGCGGCAACGCTACGTTGGTCAGTCCACTTGACCGCATCGCACCTACTCCCGAGAGACTCACCCGGTTCGCGCGGGGGAGACCGCGCCAGCCGCCCCGGTCGCGATCCTCCGCCTCGGAGCGAGGCGATTATAGCCCCAACCATCCCGCCAGCAATCAAACCGCACTGGCGGTCCTTTGCAGCGGGTTGATCCGCACGGACCGGCACGCATACGATTAGAATGATTACGCAGCAACGCCCGGGCCGCTTCCCCGCGGATCGTTCCCGGTTATCACTCCTGACCCGTTGCCGCGCTGCCCGCGTTGCCTGTTGATACACGCCGCGACCACCAGCCCAGACGCATCGACGATGGCCGATCAACCTGAATCAACTCCAACCGCCCCGCGATCGCTGACCGACGTGCTCATGTGGTCGGCGGCCGCAGTGATGGTGCTTTGCGTTGGCGGCGGAATGTTCCGGCTCGTGGCGCAGGTCCTTGACCCGGCGCCGCTCACGTCGGCACACGTCGCGGAGTTTGTTCTGTGGATGGCCGTCGGGATGCTGGCTGGAGGTGTGCTCGCGGCGATGTCGACGGTGGTTGCATTGCTGCGCGAGTTGCGCGACGGGCTGGTGCGAGTCGAACGGTATCAATACGAATTGGGGCAGCGCACGCAGCGCGACGCTGTCAACGAGGCCGCCAAGATGGACACGGTCTTCGGCTTGCAACTCGACGCATCGCCCGAGGCGCGGCGCGAGCCATCAACCGACCCGCCGCGCGATCGACCATCGGCGGAGATTCCGTGGCGCGAGATCGTGCAGGCCCTGCACGACATCCGCGATTACACCCTGCTGTCTGACGAGCAGCGGCGCGAGAAGAAGGCGCGATACGACGAGGAACAGTGGCGCCAAGGGCGCGAGCTGATGCAATCGGCGCTGGCGGCGCACGATTTCAGCGCGGCGCGGCGCGTGGCCGAGGACCTGGCCCGGCGATTTTCGGGTCGTGCCGAAGCAACGGCCCTGCCCGGCGAGGTCGAAGCCGCCCGCGAGCGATTCGAATCGAGCGACGTGGTGACGGCGACGAAACAAGTCAACGACTTGATCAATATCTCCGCGTGGCAGCGCGCCCGCGACGTGGCCCAGCAGCTCCAGCAGCGCCATCCCGATTCGAACGAGGCGCGGCAGCTTCTCCTGCGCATCGAGCGCGAGCACAACCTCGCGCAGGGCGAACAGCAGCGCCGCATGGCGGCGGAAGTGCAGCGGTACGTTTCGCGCCGCCGATGGGAAGAAGCCCTCGCCGCCGCGAGAACGTTTATCGAGCGCTTTCCACAAACCGCCGATGCCGAGGCCTTGCGCCTGCAATTACCGACCCTTGAAGCCAACGCCGAGATCGAAGTGCGCCAGCAGCTCGAAGCGAAAATCATGGACCTCGCGCGGCACGGGCGCTACATCCAGGCGGCCGACCTCGCGCGGCAGATGATCGCGCAATTCCCCGGCAGCCCGCAGGCCGAAGCGCTGCGCTCGCAGCTCGCGCGACTGGAAGATCTCGCGAACAACCCCTCGGCCCCCCCCGCGCGGATTCGATTGGAATGACAGGGCATGGTGCGTCGAGCCGTGTAGGTCGGGTCCGCAGACCCGACATGACTCATTCGGTGCGTCGAGGACGCACCCTACGAAGCTACGCAGATTCGACGGGAGTGAGCGTGTCGCCTCACGACGCGCGGGTTGAGAACTTCAGGCCGATGATCCCCACGATGATGACGGTCAGCCAGACGAGCCTCGCAGCGTCGCGGGATTCGCCCAGCAGCACCATACCCAGGATCGCCGCGCCGACCGCGCCGATGCCGGTCCAGACGGCATAGGCTGTCCCGATGGGGAGGGATTTCGCGGCGATGGCGAGCAGGCCCATGCTGGCGATCATCGCGAGGATCGTCCAGACGCTGGGCCAGAGAACGGTAAAGCCTTTTGTATATTTCAGGCCGACGGCCCAGCCGATCTCGAGCAACCCCGCGACGATGAGAATGATCCACGCCATGCGTCGCGCCTTCTAAGTGGAACCGAACAAACCTTCATTTGTGTGGCACAGGCTGATAGCCTGTGTCGAACCGGCTTTTGGCCGGTCCCACACGTGTTGATTCCTGTGCATCCTGCGAAACATTCTGCGGTTCGACTTAGGGTTTCGCGCCCGGCACGCGCATTGCCAGCACCGCGTTGACCGTGTCGGAGGCGAACTGCTTGCGACACGCCTCGTTGCACAGATGAAGCGAATAACCTTCGATCTGCACGGTAAACTTGTCCGAGCCGTCCATCCCCAGGGCGCAGCCGGCGCACTTGGACACGACCTTGTCGGTCTTACCGTCGAAGGCATCGGCGCTGGCGAGCTTGGCGAGAAGCGTCTCGCGGTTGGCCGTCGGGGCGTGGCCGGGGGTGGGAGCGGCGACATCGGCCGGAGTGGCGGCGGTGTTCGATTGAGCTGCCGGTTGCTTGTCGCAGCCGACCAGCCCTGCGCCGAGCGTCGCGGCGACGAGAAGGACGAAACCCCATACCGTTGTGGTCTTGATGCTGGTAGTCATGGATGGCGCCTCGCAATGCCGGGCAGCGGATCGCGCCCGGTGGCGCCATGATACCGCGTGCGTCGGCGTTTTGAAGCGGGCCAATGCGGCGACTACACTTATCGAGCACGCAGCCCCACCAAACCAACCGCCCAGGAACCCGCCGATGATCGAGCTACCGCAAGCGTCGCAACCGGGTGAACCGGCGCCGACCGAGGTGGGCAGCTATTTCGTCGCGAATTATCCGCCGTTTTCAGCATGGTCGGCGGCGCACCTGCCGGCGGCGATTGCGGCGCTGGACCGGCCGGTCGCCTATCCGCCGCCGCTGGGGCTGTACCTGCACATTCCCTTCTGCCGCAAGCGATGCAAGTTCTGCTATTTCCGGGTGTACACCGACAAGAACGCCGACGAGGTGGAGACCTATGCCGCGGCGCTGGCGCGGGAGGTGGGGCTGTACGCCGGTCGCGGCGGACTGGCGTGCCGGAACTTTGAGTTTGTCTATTTCGGGGGCGGCACGCCGTCGTACCTGAGCAACGAGCAGCTCAACCGGCTGGTCGATCGAATCCGCGCGCACTGGGACTGGAGCGCCGCGCGCGAGGTGACGTTTGAGTGTGAACCCGGCACGCTGAAAGAGAGCAAGCTGCGCACGATCCGCGCGCTGGGCGTGACGCGCTTGAGCCTCGGCGTGGAGCACTTTGACGACGCCGTGCTGGAGGCGAACGGCCGCGCGCACAAGTCGCCGGAGATTTTCCGCGCGTACGACTGGGCCCGGGGCGTCGGCTTCCCGCAGATCAATATCGATCTGATTGCCGGGATGGTGGGCGACAGCGATGCGACGTGGCGCGAGACGGTGGGAAAGGCTGTGCGGCTCGAACCGGACAGCGTGACGATTTACCAGATGGAGTTGCCGCACAACGCCGTGTTCTCGCGCGAGGCGAAGGCCGGCGGAACGGCGCCGCTCGTGGCCGACTGGACGACGAAGCGACGATGGGTGGATGAGGCGTTTCGCGCGTTCGAGGCGGCCGGTTATGAAATCTCCAGCGGCTACACGCTCGTTCGCAAGGATCGCCATGCGGGATTCGTCTATCGCGACTCGCTGTGGCACGGGGCCGACATGATCGGCACGGGGGTGGCGTCTTTCTCGCAGTTCGCCGGAGTGCATTTTCAGAACGCCGACCAGTGGGAAGATTACCTCGCGGCGATTCATCGCGGCGAGCTTCCGGTGGCCCGTGCCCTGCCGATGACGCCCCATCAGCGCCTGATCCGCGAGTTGATCCTGCAACTAAAGACCGGGCGCATCGAGCCAGCGTACTTCCGTGGCAAGTTCGGCCTGAACGTCGCCGATGCCTTTGCTGAATCGTTTAAGCAGTTGCTCGCAGACGGCGCCGCCGAGCAGGTGAACGGCGAGATTCGCCTGACGCGTAGCGGCCTGCTTCGCGTCGACGCGCTGCTCCCCGAATTCTTCGAAAGCCAATTCAGAGGAGTCCGTTACACTTGATGGAAGTGGGTATGCAGAGCCAATCGACCGGGGACACGAAACTACGCGGGATGCTTCGCGCGCTATGCGAGGGACTCGTTGACATCGCTTCGCTCGATGCCGCCGCCTCGATTGTCTCCGATGCGATGGTGCCCGATCCTTTCCGCCAACTGCTCGTTCACTCCGAACACATGACGACGCGGCTGGAGCGACACTGCGGCCGACCTGTAACCCTCTCGGTGGTTTCGTCCCGGCGAGACGGTGATTCGTATCGCCGGATGATCCTGCTTCGCCCGAAGGACAAACCCGGCGCGGTGGAGTTCGGCATCGTGCGGATTGACCTTTTGCAGATCGGCGCAGAGGTCAAGCGCGAGATTCTCAACCAGACAACCCCGCTCGGCGAGATCCTGATCCGCCACAACGTTCTGCGGCGCGTCGAGCCGCGAGCCTACCTGCGATTCAGTCCCACCGCCCCGTTCATGAAGCACTTCAAGCCCGGTCTGGCGGCGGCGTATGGCCGACTGGCCGTGATCCACTACGATACCCAGCCGGCGATTGAGCTGCTGGAAGTGGTCAGCGGTGCGACCGGCGACTAGTCAACCGAGCGCAAGCATTCAATGGCTCGGAATATCCTGGCGGCACACACGATGGCAAATTCCCTATCTCAACCCGAAGTGATCGTCGTTGGCGGCGGCCCCTCGGGCGCGACGACGGCGACGCTGCTGGCGAAGCGCGGCCGGCGCGTGCTGCTGCTGGAGCGGTCGAAGTTTCCGCGGCATCACATCGGTGAATCGCTGATGCCCAATACGTGGTTTGTGTTTGAAAAGCTCGGCGTGCTCGAGACGATGAAACAATCGGATTTTGTGCGGAAGGAGAGCGTGCAGTTTGTCTCGGCGACCGGGAAGGACTCGGCGCCGTTCTTTTTCTCCGATCGCGATCCCAACCCGTGGTCGACGACGTGGCAGGTGTCGCGGGCGCGGTTCGACCAGATGATGCTGGACAACGCGCGGGCCTGCGGCGTAGAGGTCATCGAGCGTGCGAATGTGCACGAGGTGATGTTTGAGGGCGATCGCGCGGTGGGTGTGCGCGGGGTAATCGAGGGAGAAGAGCGCGAGCTGCGGGCGCCGGTGGTCGTCGATGCGACCGGCCAAAGCGGTCTCCTATCGCGCCAGCTCAATCTGCGCTACGGCGACGAGAAGCTCAAGAACGCGGCGATCTACAGCTACTGGAAAGGCGCGCAGCGCGACGAAGGCCGCAACGCCGGCGCGACGCTCGTGATCGCGCTGCCGGGGCGGCAGGGCTGGTTCTGGTTCATCCCGCTCGAGGACGATCTCACAAGCATCGGCGTCGTGGCGCCGCCGAATTACCTGTACAACGGGCGCGGCGACGACCCCGGCGCGATCCTCGACGAGGAAATCGCCAACACGCCGGGCCTGGCGCGGCGGCTGGTGAACGCCGAGCGCGTTAAACAGATCTATACCACCGCCGATTTTTCGTATCGCTCGCGCCGAGCGGCCGGCGACGGGTGGGTACTGGTCGGCGACGCCTTCGGGTTCCTCGATCCGCTTTACTCATCGGGCGTGATGCTGGCGCTGAAGAGCGGGGAGTACGCGGCCGACGCGGTCGATGCGGCGCTGGCCTCGGGCGACACGTCGGCGGCAGCCCTCGGCCGATTCGGGAAGAAGTTGGCCGAGGGCATGCACCGCGTGCGGATGATGGTCTATGCCTATTACGATCCTTCGTTCAGTCTCGGCGGGTTCGTTCGTCAGCACCCGCATCTGAAGGATGCCGTGACGCGCGTGCTGATCGGGGACGTATTTGACGACGACCTCGGCGAGTTGTTTGATACCATGGCGCGGCATCTGAAACTGCCGGAAGGAATCTCGCCGGAGGAAGAGGCCCTCACCAAATGAAGCTTGTTGTCTACTTAATGGTCTTACTGCTGGTCATCCTCCATCAGGACTTCTGGTGGCGGGCCGATCATGCGACCCTGGTCATGGGGTTTCTGCCCGTCAGCCTTGCCTATCACGTGGCGCTATCGATCGCCGCGTCGCTCGTCTGGGGACTTGCCTGCCGATACTGCTGGCCGCGTGATGCGGAGGTCGCCGATTCCGACGCGCGGACGCCGCCCGCCGGCGGCCGGGGGGGCCACTGATGCTCGCCCTGCTTGCCGCCGCCGGAGAGTTTACGCCCGGCATGATTCAGCTCTGGATCATCGTCGCGTACCTGGCGGCGCTGATCGTATTAGGTCTGGCCAGCAACTCGCTCTTCAAAGGCACGGCGGTGGATTATTTCATTGCATCGCGCGGCGTCGGGCCTGTTCTGCTTGTGCTGTCCGTCTTCGGCACGACCATGACCGCGTTCGCCATTCAGGGCAGCAGCGGCGAAGCCTGGGCGTCGGGCATCGGCGTCTATGGCAAGATGGCGTCGTGGTCCGGCATCGTCCACGCGGCGTGCTTTTTTCTGATCGGTGTGCGGCTTTGGACTTTGGGCAAGCGCTACGGCTACCAGACGCAGATTCAGTTCTTCCGCGATCGCCTGCAATCGAGCAACATCGGCGTACTGTTGTTCCCCATTCTCGTGCTGCTCCAAATGCCGTACATCATCATCGGCATCATCGGTTCGGGGAACATGATCCAGGTGGCGACGCGCGGCGCGTTTCCGTCGTTCTTCGCTTCCACGCAGGGCGGCGTGCCCTTCTGGCTCGGCACGCTGTTGAGCACCGGCGTAGTGTGGCTCTACGTCTGGCTGGGCGGCGCGCGCGCCACGGCCTGGGCCAACGCGCTGCAAACTTTGATCTTCCTCGTAGTCGGCGTCGTGACCTTCTGGGCCATCGCCGACCGGCTCGGCGGCGCGAAGGAAGCCACGCGCATGGTGCAGGAATACAACCCAAGCAAGCTGACGCGCGAAGTCACGCCGGAGCACGAGCGCATCTATCAGGAGAAAATGGCGCAGTGGCGCGCCTCGACCCAGCCCGCTGCGACCGATGGAGCGACCGTCGATGCGAAGCCCGCAGCCACGCTTCGCCCGCACAAGCCCAAGCGAATGACGGAGCTGGAGTTCTTGAGCTACGGGTTCATCCCGTTAAGCGTTGCGATGTTTCCGCATCTGTTTCAACTCTGGCTCACCGCGCGATCCGCTAAGGCGTTTCGATTGACCGTGACGCTGCATCCGTTGCTCATCATGGCGATCTGGGCGCCGTGCGTGGCCATCGGCGTCTGGGCCTCGTCAGCCATGATCGCCGGCAAACCGATCGTGCCCTTCACGCCGGAAGGTCCGCTCGTTCCCGGTGGACCGGTTCCAAATCCCAACACGGTGCTCGCGTTCATGGTGCAGATGTTGAGCAATCCCTGGGTAAGCGGCCTGCTGGCTGCCGGTGTTCTGGCGGCGATCCTCGGCGGCATGGATGCGCAGTTCTTGAGCCTCGGGTCGATGTTCACTCACGACATCGTTGACCATTACGCGCGCAAAGACTCGATGACCGACCGGCAGCGGCTTGTCACCGGTCGGATCTTCGTCATCGCGGTCGTATTAGTTAGTTGGCTCCTGACGCTGGTACTGCGCGAGACGCGGCCGATCTTCAATCTCGCGGTGTGGTGTTTCAGCGGTTTCTCGGCGTTGTTCCCGCTGGTGTTCGCGGCGCTGTATTGGCGGCGCTTGACGAAATGGGGCGCCTATGCGTCGGTGATCGCGGGCGTCGGAAGTGGCATCTTCTTTTATGTGCGGATCGGGCTGGAGCAGGGCTTCGCATCGCGCATCGATCCCGAAGTGTGGGGGCTCGTTCCGGCGGCGCCGATGGTCGTGTTTGCGACGGTGGCGCTCGTCGTCGTTTCGCTGATGACTCCCGCGCCGTCCGCCGCGACGGTCAACAAGTTCTTTCTGAAGGGCGCCGATGCCCGTTGAGTATTCCATGACGCGCCGCGTGACCTTCGCCGAGACGGACGTCGCCGGCGTGATGCACTTCTCCAATTACTATCGATGGATGGAGGAAGTCGAGCACGCCTTCTTCCGCTCGCGCGGAATGAGCGTGATTCAGGACGTGGACGGCGCGACGATCAGCTGGCCGCGGGTCATGACCAGTTGCGAATACTTCGGCCCGCTGCGTTTCGAAGACGAGATCGACCTCGCGATGACGATCACCGACCTGACGGACAAGTCGATAACGTACGAAGTGCTGTTCAGCAAGGCCGGGCAGCGGCTGGCGCGCGGTCGAACCAAGGCCGTCTGCTGTGAATTGCTTCCCGGCGGCGCGTTCCGGTCAGTGGCGATTCCGCCGAGCGTGCGCGCGAAACTGTCGGAGTGACACGGAGGAGGCATTTGGAATGAAACCGTACCTGTGGTTTGTCATCGGCGCCGTGCTATCGTGGGGCGCGTACGTGCCGACGATTCATAGCGGCCAGATGGGCTTCGAGCCGAAGGGGCCGATTCGCGCATTCTTGTTTGTCGGCCTTGCGTATTGCCTCGTCGCGGTGATCATCCCCGGCCTCGCACTGACGGTCGGCAAGGCCGAGCCGTTGGCGTTCTCCGGCAAGGGCATGACAATTTCGACGCTGGCGGGCGTGCTGGGCGCGATAGGCGCCTTGTGCGTCATTTATGCGCTGCGCACCGGCGGCACGCCGTTGACCGTTCCGCCACTGGTCTTCGCCGGCGCGCCGATCGTGGCGACGTTCGTGGGGATGATTCTGCACAAACCGCAGAATGCACCCAGCCCGCTTTTTTACGTCGGGATCATTCTCGCGGCCGGCGGCGCGGCCATGGTGCTACGATTCAAACCGAGTTGAGTTCAGTCCCTCGGAGCCGGCTCATGCCGAGCCGAATGTTCGCCGTGCTGGGCACGTTCACCGGGCAGACCCGGGCCGGCTCGGATGAAGGGCTGGCTCTGAATTCTCTGGAATTGTTGCATGCATTCGGCATTGACCTTTGCTTGGTTGCTCGTGGCATGGATCGGGCCGTCCGACTGGCCCTCGTTTCGCGGTAACGAGCGCCTCACCGGCGTGGCGACCTCGACCCTGTCCAACAAGCCCGTACTGCGATGGAAGTTCTCCGCCGGGGAACCGGTCGGCTCCAGCGCCGCCATCGTCGAAGGCGTCGCCTACGTCGGCTGCGACAACGGCACACTGTACGCGCTGAAGCTCGCCGACGGCAGCTTGATCTGGGCCACGAAGACCCCCGCTTCGCGTGCGACGAGCGGGCCGGCCTCCACCAGCCAGGCCATCCCGCCAACCATTCAATCCTCGCCCGCGATCTGTGGCGACCTCGTGCTGTACGGTGACGAGGATGGCGGCTTCCACGCGCTCAACAAGGCCGACGGGTCGCGGCGCTGGTCGTTCCGCGCCGAGGCCGAGAACATCAGCTCGCCCACCTACGCCGGCGATCGCATCGTTTTCGGCTCGTACGACGGCAACGTCTATTGCCTGAAACTCGCTGATGGCGCACTGCTCTGGAAGCTCCTTACCGACGGTCGCGTACACGGAACCGTTGGCGTGACCGACGGTAAGGCCGTCGTCGCCGGATGCGATCAGAAGCTGCACATCCTGCAATTGTCCGATGGGAAGCCGCTCGAGACCGTGGACCTGCGAAGCGTGTCTGGTTGTTCCGCGGCGATCCTGGACGATACGGTCTACGTCGGGACGTTCGGCAACGAAGTATTGGCGATTGATCTGAAGCGCGGCGAACGGCGCTGGACGTTCACCAACAAGGACCGCGATTTTCCGTTTTACGCCTCGGCGGCCGTGACCGACGAGCTGGTCATCATCGGCAGCCGCGACAAACTCGTTCACGCGCTGGACCGCAAGACTGGCAAGCCACGGTGGCAATTCCGCACGCGCGGCCGGGTTGATTCGTCGCCGGTCGTCGCGGGCGATCGGGTGTGGGTTGGTTCTTCGGACGGCAACCTGTACGCCCTGGACCTGCGCCGCGGCGAGGAGCGGTGGCGTTACGAAGCCGGGTCGCCGATAACCGCGTCTCCTGCAATCGGCGGCGACTGTCTCGTAATTGGAACAGAGGACGGCGATATTCTTTGCTTCGGCGACCCATCCCGCGGCGACGGGCGAACTGGACCGTAGAGGCTGTGACGACGCCCCCTTCCCGACTGCGGATGCCGAATTCGTGAACCCGGCGAATGGTTTGCGTTGCTTTTCAAAGGACCGGGAATCGGCTATAGTTCCGTCTTTACCGACCCCCAAACGCTTGCGCGAGTCGTTTTCAGAAAGGAGCATCCTGCATGTCGAAGATGAAAGTCCTGGCGGCGGCCCTGTGCGTCGTAACTCTGGCATCGGCCGCGCAGGCCGGAATGATCGCCCTTTCGGCGGTTCATGATCCGGGCCAGCCGAATTTCTTCACGCTGAACTTTCCGGCCGAATACGGCGGCCCGCGCAGCGGGCAGATTTCCAACACGAACTTCACGTTGAGCTACGATGACGTGAACGGGACGGCGCAGTTCGACAGCTACCTCCAGCACATCGACTCAATCGAACTGCCCGGCGGAATTCAGACCGGCGCGATTACCGTCAGCATCGTGCCCGGCACGTCTTCGGGAACGTACAACGCCGCCACCGGTGAGTTCAGCACCGCCGAAGACTACTCCATCACCTTTGCAAACGACTTGAGCATGTTCGGACTGGTGTCGCCCGTCGTCATGCCGAGCAGTTCTTCGGGTCAGATCGACTTCGGTACGTCGCGCATCGCCCAGAACTGGGTCGGCGTCGGCGCCATCGGCAATCCGGCACAGCCCGATAAGCCAATCCTGTTTGACTACGTTTGCGTCGTCAACACGACCTTCGTGCCCGAGCCGGCGACAGCGGCCCTGCTGATGCTGGGCGGTCTCGTGCTTCGCCGCCGACGCTGAATCCTCCGGCGGGAGAACCCCGCGCGGTTCGGCAGCAGCCGGCCAACGGGAATACCATGAATCGCGCGGGCTGTCCGAATTCGGGCGGCCCGCTTTTTTTGTGCCACTTCGCGGCAGCACTTGAATGAGACTGGCTTATCTCACCGCCGGCGCCGGAGGCATGCTCTGCGGCAGTTGCATGCGCGATAACACGCTGGCGGCTGCGCTGATCCGCCAGGGGCGCAAGGTGCTGCTCGTTCCCGTGTTCACACCGATCCGCACCGACGAGCGCGACGTGAGCCAGGCGCGCGTGCTGTACGGCGGCATCAACGTTTACCTTCGGCACAAGTCGCCGTTGTTTCGACGCGTCCCGGCGTTCTTGCGAAGGATGCTGGACGCGCCGTCGCTGCTGCGCGCCGTGATGCGCTGGGCCGGCGAGACATCCGGCGCGGCGGCGGGAGACCTGACCGCAGCCGTGCTGGAGGGCGAGCGCGGGCCGCTCTCTGCTGAACTGGATGAGTTGATCGAAGCGGTCGGTGAGTTCAAGCCGGACGTGGTTCACCTGCCCGATGCGTTCTTCGTCGGCCTGGCGCGCGAGATCAAGCGACGGCTGGGCGTCGGCGTGGTCTGCACGCTGACCGGCGAGGACATCTTCATCGACAAGCTGCCCGCGGCGCAGCGGACGCGCGTGCTCGAATTGATCCGCGCGCGGCAACGCGACGTGGACGCGTTCATCGCAGTCACGCGCTATTACGGCGACTACGCGGCGCGCGAATTCGCCATCGACCCCGCGCGGATTCACCATGTTCCGCTCGGCGTGCACACGGACGACCTCGGGTCGGTCGCTCCGCGGCCGACGCCGGCGACGTTCAGCATCGGCTACCTCGCGCGCATCTGCCCCGAAAAGGGCCTGCACCTGTTAGTCGACGCGTTCGGCCGCCTGCGAGCCGAGCGGCGCGACGTGCGGTTGATCATCGGCGGCTATCTTGGCCGTCCCGAACGCCCGTATCTTGACAAATTGAGAAATCAATGGCGGCGCGACGGCCTCGAAGACTGGATCGACTACCGCGGCGAAGTCGATCGCACCGGCAAAGCCGACCTCCTGCGCGCCTGCACCGTGCTGTCTGTCCCGACGACGTACCGGGAGGCAAAAGGTCTGTCGGTGCTGGAGGCGATGGCGCAGGGCGTGCCGGTCGTGCAGCCGGCGCATGGGAGTTTCCCCGAGTTGATCGGCGATACGGGCGGCGGCGTGTTGTTTACGCCGCATGATTCGGCCGATCTCGCGGCAAAGCTGGCGAGCCTGATGGACGCGCCGGGCGAAGTGGAGCGACTGGGCCGGGCCGGACACGAGGCGGTGCGGTCGCGCTATTCTGATACAATCATGGCCCAGTCAGCGTGGCGCGTCGTTGAGCAGTGCGCTCGCGCAGCAGGTCGATCGGTCGAATAGAGGCCACGGGTGGATGCCATGACGGACGGGACGCCACACGGGACGACCACGCCGGATTCGAATGCGCCCGGCGCATCGGGTCGCCTCCCGATCCTCTCCGCCACGGCCATCGGAAAGGAGTACGAAAACTCGCGCGGTTCGTTGCACATCCTGGACGAGTGCTCGCTGGAACTGCATCCCGGCGACACCGTCGCGATCATGGGGCCGAGCGGCTCGGGCAAGAGCACGTTGCTGGCGATCTTCGGCACACTCGAGTCGCCCAGCCGCGGCAAACTCCTTTTGGCCGGCGAAGACCCGTTTGAACTCCCGGAGAAACAGCTTGCCGCGTTTCGCAATCGCCACATCGGCTTCGTGTTTCAGGATCACTTGCTGCTGCCTTATTGCACGGCGCTGGAGAACGTCGTCGTGCCGGCGCTGGCGGGATCGCCCCATGACTCCGGCATACACGGAACATCGTCCGACTCGGTCATGACGCGGGCCGAGCAATTGCTCGCGCGCGTCGGCCTGAACGATCGCATGGATCACCGCCCGGCCGAGCTTTCCGGCGGCGAGCGGCAGCGCACAGCCATCGCCCGCGCGCTCATCAACCAACCGCGCCTGCTGCTGGCCGATGAGCCGACGGGCAATCTCGATCGCGCATCGGCCGATGGCGTCGCGCGGCTGCTTCTCGAAGTCGCCGCGGAGCAGCGCACGGCGCTGGTGGCTGTGACACACAGCCGCGCCCTGGCGGATCAATTCAAGCGGCGATTCGAGCTGGTCGGCGGGCGACTGATGCCACTGGCCTAGGAGCCTCGTGTGACGAGCGGCCGCCTCATTCGCAACAGCCTGACGTACTACGCGCGCAGCCATGCGGCTGTCGTGCTGTCCGTCGTGGTCGGCTCGGCGGTGTTGACCGGGGCGTTGCTGGTGGGCAATTCGATGCGCGGCAGTTTGCAAGCGCAGGCGCTGAAGCGCCTGGCCGGCGTGGATTGCGCGGTGCTTGCGCCGCGTTTCTTCACGCAGCCGCTTGCTGAAGCGGTGCGCGCCACCGCGCCGGGCGCGAGGCCGTGTATCCTTCTTTCAGCGCAACTCACGCACGCGGAGTCGCGCGCGCGGGAAAATCGCGTCACGATCCTGGGACTTCCGGCGAGCGATGGCGGCCTGGGCGCGTCACCCGCGCAAGGGGACGGCGTGGTGCTCAATGCCGAATTGGCGCGGCGGCTCGGCGCGAAGGTCGGTGACGAAGTCATCATCGCCGTGGCCAAGGCGCAGGTCGTGCCGGCCGAGACGCTACTGGGACGGCGCGACGACTTGGCGATGCAGTTTCGGCTGCGCGTGTCGAGAATTCTCGCGGCTGACGCGACGCTGGGCGGGCTTGCGCTGTCTCCCGGAACCCAGTCTCCACTCAACGCGTTTGTAGAACTCGCCGAATTGCAGAAGAGGCTGCGGCAGGAGCGCCGCATCAATGCGATCCTGCACTTCGGCGGCGACGCGTCTCATCCCGGCGCGGTGCCTGCCATCGCGACGAGCGTGCGGCGCGCCGCGACGCTGTCGGACTACGACCTGTCGCTTCGCGTCAGCGCGCAGCGCGGGTACGTCGCCCTGGAGACGCGCCGTATTCTGCTGGAGCCGCCGGTCGAGCGGGCGGCACGCGAGGCCGCGGCGGCAGCGGGACTGGCGGCCGATCCAATCCTGACCTATCTCGTAAACGCTCTAGCGCGGAGCGATCAGCCGGAAGGAATCCCGTACTCGGTCGCGACAGCGATCGAGTCAACGCGCGGATTGACGTTGACGGATGGCAAGCCCGCGCCGCCGCTGGGAGATGGCGACATTTATATTAATTCGTGGGCGGCGGACGACCTGAAAGCAAAAGTCGGCGACGTGCTTCGATTGCGATACTTCGTGAGCCGCCCGTTCGGAAAGCTGGAGGAATCGACCACAACGCTGACGCTGCGCGGCATCGTCCAAATGACCGGCGCCGCGGCCGACCCGGGGCTGACGCCAACGTACGAAGGCATCACGACGACCAATCGTCTGTCGGAATGGGATGCACCCTTCCCGATGGACATGAAGCGCATTCGCCAAAAGGACGAAGACTACTGGGATAAACATCGCGCCACGCCAAAGGCATTTGTCGCACTGGCCACGGGGCGGCGGCTCTGGGCCGAGGCCGACTCGCAGTTCGGCACGCTCACATCAATTCACTTGTATCCGACGGTCTCTCATCCGGGCGACCCATCAACCCAAGCCGCAAACGCAACCCCGCAACCGACAGTTGACCCGGCGGCGCTGGCTGCGCAGTTTGAGCGTGAACTGCTGCGCCGCCTCGACCCGGCCGAAATGGGCCTGCGCGTTGAAGATCTGCGCAGGCGAGTGGAAAGCGCGGCCGCCGGCAGCACCGACTTCGGCATGTTGTTCCTGGGTTTCAGCATGTTCCTGATCGCCGCTGCGTTCATGCTCGTCGTACTCGTCTTTCGGCTCGGCGTCGAGCGGCGCGCGGGCGAAGTCGGCCTGCTGCTGGCGCTGGGATTCGACGTGCGCGCCGTGTCGCGCCTGCTGCTGGCCGAAGGGACCCTGCTCGCGCTGCTTGGCGTGGCGGGTGGTACGGCTGCGGCGCTCGGCTACGCGTGGCTCATGCTGAACGGTCTGCAGACGTGGTGGGCGCTGCCGGGAAGCGGCACATTTCTGTCACTTCACTGCGATGGATTCGCCCTGTGGATCGGCCCGGTTGTCGGACTCGTTTCAGCTGTCGCGATGATCGCGTGGAGCATCCGCGGCCTCTCGCGGCGCTCGGCTCGGTCGCTGATGGCTGGCGAGATCGAAGCACGTCCCACGGCGCGCGGCAGCATTTCGTCGCCGTGGTCGGTGCGAGTCGCGGCGCTGTGCGCGGCTGCGGCGTGCCTCGTTGCGATGATCGGTGCGCGAGGCAGCTCAACGGCTGCGCCGGCCGCGTTCTTCAGCGCCGGCGCGCTGGTGCTGATCGCCGGCCTGGCGGCAGTGCGAGCGTGGATGCGCGGCGACTCGCGCCGCCCCATCGCACCCGGCTCTGACGCCCTGCTTCGGTTGGGCGTTCGCAATGCGCGGCGGCACCCGGGCCGGAGTCTGCTCGCCGGTGGGCTGATCGCATGCGCGACATTCGTCGTCATCTCCGTCGGGCTTTACCGCCGCGACGTGACCCAATCCGACTTCGCGCGGTCCGGCGGCCTGGGCGGCTTCTCCGTGATGGCGCAATCTATCGCGCCGATCGCAGAAGACCTCGGTAATTCGCGCAGCCGCGCCGCGATCGGCCTCACTCCGGAGGCGGCCCAGCTTCTGCGCGGTTCGTCGATCCAATCCTTTCGCGTTCAGCCCGGTGAGGACGCAAGCTGCGAAAACCTCTATCGCGTGAGCCGGCCCCGCATCCTCGGCGCGACCGACGCGATGATCGGCCGCGGCGGGTTTTCCTTCGCCTCGCACATCGACGCCTCGCCCGCCGAGCGCCTCAATCCGTGGAAGCTGCTCCATCGCACGTTCGACGACGGCGCGATTCCCGTCATCGCCGATGCCAACACCACCATGTGGCTGCTCAAGCTTTCGATCGGAGGCGACTGGCCCGCGATCGACGAGCGCGGCCAGCCGGTCAAGCTCCGTCTCGTCGCCACGTTGGCCGGAAGCGTATTGCAGGGCGAGTTGATCGTCGCCGAGTCGAACTTCAAACGGCTGTTTCCATCCATCGCGGGTTACTCGTTCTTTCTGATCGACGTTCCGCCGGAGCGGGCCGCGGAGGTGGAATCAGCCCTGGAACACGACCTGTCCTACCTTGGCTTCGATGCGACGCACACGGCCTCTCGACTGGCGGGCTATCTCGCCATCGAAAACACTTATTTGTCAACATTCCAGTCCCTCGGCGGGCTGGGCCTGGTTCTGGGCACGCTCGGCCTCGCGGCGGTCATGCTGCGCGGCGTGCTGGAGCGCCGCCGCGAATTGGCGCTGCTGCGCGCCGTCGGCATGAGCCGCGCGAAGCTGCGTTTCCTCGTGCTCGTTGAGAACGCGGCGCTGCTGTCAGCGGGATTGCTCATCGGCATCGCAGCATCGGCCGTAGCGGTCGGGCCGCAACTCGCGACGACGGCGCCGCAGGCAGCCCATGCACCGTGGAATCAGTTGCTGTTGACACTGCTTCTCTGCGCCGGCGTAGGGATGATTGCCAGCGCCTGGGCGGCCGGCGCGGCGACCCGCGCGCCGCTGCTGGCGTCGCTCCGGCGCGATTGATTCGCGACTTGGACGGGCCCCGCGCGATCTGTTACCTTCTTGCAACTTGAAACGTCCCCAGGGCGCCACGCGAGCAGCGAATGATCAGCGAATGGCAATTGCGACGAGAGCTGGCCGACATCGCCCGGCGCGTGTACGACCGTGGTCTCGTCGCCGGCACGGATGGCAACGTCTCGGCACGCGCGGGACCCGATCGCTTTCTGGTCTCGCCCAGCGGCTCGTGCCTCGGCATGCTCGACCCGGGCGACTTCGTACTCATCGACGGCGCCGGTCGGCCGATCCTCGGACGTGGCAAACCTTCGAGTGAGCGATGGATGCATCTCGCGGCGTACGCCGAGCGGCCGGACATCGGCGCGGCGATTCACGCGCACCCGCCAACGACGATTGCTTTCACCGTCGCCGGGCTGACCATCGACCCCTGCGCCCTGCCGGAAGTGATCCTCGCGTTCGGCCAGGTGCCGGTCACGGCTTACGCAACGCCCGCGACGGTCGAGGGCGCGACGGTCGTGCGCGAGTTGATCCGGCGCTATGACGCGCTGGTGCTCGATCGGCACGGTTCAATCACCGTGGGCAAGTCAGCCGCCGACGCGTTCTTCAAACTGGAGAAACTCGAACACGGCTCGCACGTGCTGTTCATGGCGCATCAACTCGGTCAGACGCGCGCGTTGCCACCGGAAGAAATCGCCAAGCTGGCAGCGCTGCGCGAGCAGATGGGCATCGGCCGCGCATCGGACGTGCCGCCCGCCTGCATGCCCGGCACGCCGCAGCCGCGCATCACTCCGACGGGGGAGCGGTACTAGCTGCGATCACCCGAACCGCCCGCGTTCCTTCGGCGCGCCGGTGCGGAGCAGATTGAGCTGATAATCGCCGATGTAGCCGCGCGACTGGAAATACTGGAACAACTCCTCCACCGACGTGAAGACTTTCGTGGCCGTCTCGGTCACAAAGGGCGACGGCTCCTTTTTCGGCCGCCAGATGACGAAGACTTCCTTCGTGCCCTCGAAGGCGTGCTGCAACTCGCGCTCGACGCCGCTGGAGAGGCCGGGGATGCCGCCCTTCAGCTCGGGGATGTAGCTTACGATCATGTCGGACTGATCGATCAGTTTGAAATCCCTCGCGTAGATCTGCCCGTCGATGTCGCGGGCCACACTCGTGACATCGGTCACGTTGAAGACGAGGTCGCGGCGATTGACGGCCAGCTTGAAGGTCTGCTCGCCGCGTTTGGTCGCCTCGGCCGCCTCAAAGAGCAGGCGCTTTTCGTCCAGATCGCCCGGATCGAAACAGATGAAATGCTCCGCCAGCGCATCGCGGAAACCGTCGATCTCGGCCAGTACGTCGGGCATGTCCATCACGTGCGACATGGGGAAGCTCGGGTAGATGCGCTTGCGGTCCTTCTCAAACATGAGCCGCACGAGCGACTTGGCGGTGGCTCCTTCCTGACCGCGGGCGAGGACGTAGTAGCGCCCGTGTCCGCCGATGGCGTGCGAGAGAATCTCGGTCGCGAGGATTTCCTCCTCGCGCCAAACCATGATGTCTTTGAGGGTGTGCGTGAGATCGTGATCGCGCAGAAGACGCTCATGGATCGCGTCAACGTTGTCCACCAGCGTGATATACAGATCCGCGTCGAGCGCCGTCATCTGGTCGAAATCAAACGCCTCGAACAGTCCATGCTTCCAGCGAAACGTGGCGTGCGTGTTGATGATGACGTTCGACGTCTTCTCGGCCGTGGCAAGGATGTCCTTGAACGCCGCCCGGCGAAGGCTGTTCAGTCGCGTCCGGGGCAGATCGAGAATGCGGCCGCGCACCACGTCGGGCGCCTCGGCATACATCATGTCGCCGACGTTGAGCAGCTTGACATCGTGCCCGCGCTCCGCGGCGATGCGCACGACCTCTTCGAGGAATTGCTTCTTGTCCACGCCGACCTGCCCGGTCACGACGACGCGCACGCCCTCATGACGCGGTTTGCCGAACAACGTCGAACCTGCCTTTGCCATGCTGCGTCTCCTTGACCGGCCCCGCTCGGCGTCCGCGGATGATCGGTTCGCTCACTCTCCTTCTAATAGTAACCGCTCGGCGGCGGGTCGAACATCGCACCGCCGAGCGTTATCGGCCCGGCAACACGGATTCGGGGCTGTCCAGGTAGGCCTGCAGGATGCGCTGCGCCGCGACGGCGTCCAACCGGCCGCTCTGCTTTGCGCGGCGCTGACCACTTCGCCGGCCGCCGTGAACGTCGTGCAAGGCATCGGCCGCCGCCACGGAGGAAAGTCGCTCATCCTGAAAATAGACTGGTTTCGCCGAAAGCCTCGCCAGCTCGCCGGCGAACCGCCGGGTCAGCGCCGTCTGCTGCGAATCGCTGTCGTCCATGTTCAAGGGCAGGCCGACGACAAACGCCGCCGCCCCCTGCTCTGCGCCGGCGTCCGCGACGGCGCGGGCGTCGCGCGTCGCGTCGTTGCGGCCGGCCAGTGCCGTCAGCGGCACGGCCACCTTCGTTTCAAGGTCGGCGGCTGCGATGCCGATCCGCGCCGTGCCGTAGTCGATTCCAAGGATGCGCTGCATACGCGGTATTGTATCATCCCCGGCAGGTTTGGATTGCAAGTTCATTGCGCTTCGATGCGCCTCGGCGATTATTCATATCGCGAGCCGTGGCACCGGCCGATTTCGTCGAGCAGCTCTTTCAGCCGGTCGAGCTGGCTCTTGTGACAGATAAGCGTCGCGTCGGCGCTGTGGACGATGACCAGATCGCTCACACCAATCGCCGCGATGAGGTGATCGTCTTCGCTGACCACGATGTTGTCCTTCGCCGCCAACGAAGCCGCGCGCGCCGCCGACACGGTGTTCCCCGCGCCGTCGGCGCCGACCACGACGGGCAGACTCGTCCAATGGCCCAGGTCGTGCCATTCAAGAGGCATCTCGACCATGAGCACCTTCGCCGCCTTCTCCATCACGGCGTAGTCAATGCTTGTCTTCGCCAGCATCGGGTACACCTCCGCCGCGGCGCGCGTCCCCGCCGGGCTGCCCCATTGCGGCGCCACCCGCGCCAGCGCGTCCCAGGCCTGCGGCAGGTGCTGCTGCAATGCGGCCACGATCGTGGGCAGTCGCCAGACAAACATTCCGCTGTTCCAAACGTGTACGCCGCCGGCGACGTACTGCTTCGCCGTTGCCGCGTCGGGCTTTTCGCGAAACGACTTGACCGCGAACACGCCGGGCGAGACCGGCTCACCACGTTCGATATACCCCATCTGTGTGCTTGGCTCGGTCGGTCGAATCCCAAACGTCACCAGCGCGTCCGTGTGCGCTTCGGCGGCCTCGTACCCCCGCGCCACGATTTCGCTGAACATCTGGATCGGTCGGATGATGTGATCGGCCGTGAAGACACCCATTGTGCAGCCTGGCCGGCGCTCGTTCAGAATCGCCGCGGCCAGGGCAATCGCGTTCGCGGTGTCGCGACCGACCGGCTCCCCGATGAGATTCTCGCGCGGGACGCCCTCCAGTTGCTCGGCGATCGCGTCGAGGTGCCGTGCCAGCGCGACGACAAAGATGTTCGAAGGTGCGAGCCGCAGGCGCAAGCGGTCGTAAGCATGGCGGAGCAGGCTCTGCCCCTCGACGATGCGAAGCAGTTGCTTGGGGCGATCCGCCCGGCTCAACGGCCACAGCCGCCGACCGGTGCCGCCGGCGAGAATGACGGCGACCTGATTCATAGCAAACGGCCCTCGCCGTGCGATGCAAGACTTAGAATTGAGAACATAAGAAGCGCCGCAGGCGACTTCGCGCGAACGGTGTTGCCAGGGGCCCCCGCCCATACTTCATTCCCAATTCTACATTCTGCATTCAACAGAAGGCTCCCATGCATTCCGCGCCCCGGTCTCTCGCAGTCTAACACTCCCCATCCATGATGTATAACGACACGTGCTCCAGCGCGAAGCTGCGCTCGCCGCAATCGAAGTGGATGCGCACATACGGCGTTCGCCCGCGCGTCTCCACGGTCAACACCGTGCCTTCGCCGTATTCATCGTGTCGCACGCGCTGACCGGGATGATACCCCGAGGCATCAAACGATTCGTCGCCCTCGTTGAACTCGCCAAGATGTCCGCGCGACCGATCGCGCTCGATCTCGAACGACTCCTGTTCCACACCCTCCTCCGGCAACTCACTCAAGAACCGCGACGCCGCCGAGCGCTCCGTGATACCGCGGGTCATGCGGTACTTCGCATGCGTGATCGTGAGCGATTCCTTCGCTCGCGTCATCCCCACGAAGAACAGTCGCCGCTCCTCCTCGATGTCGTCTTCGCCCTCGCGCAGCGCCCGGCGATGCGGCAGCAAGTTTTCCTCAAGCCCCGCGATGTACACCAGCGGAAACTCCAGCCCCTTGGCCGTATGCAGCGTCATCAGCGTCACCGCGCCGCCCTGCTCGTCCAGCGCGTCCGTATCCGACACGAGGCTGATCTGCTGCAGCCAGTCGGTCAGCGTGCCCTCGGGGTTGTCCTGATCGAACTGCCTCGCGGCTGTCACCAACTCGCGCACGTTTTCCACCGCGTCGCTCTCCAGCCAGCCCGACGAGTCACCACCCAACGACTGCTGCCCGCCGCCGGCCGATGAATCGAATCCCGCCTCGCTCAACACGGCCTCCACGATCGGTCGAACGGGCTGCGGCGGCATCGCCCGCAGGTGACGCATCAGGCTCGCAAAACCCGTCAACTTCTTGCCCACCGCCCCGCCGCCGGCCGCGAGATGCTCCAGCGCGTCGCTTACGGTGACCCCCTGTTGCTCGGCGAGCGCGCGAATCTTGGCCTGCGTGGCCGCGCCGATCCCGCGCGAGGTGTTGCTCATCGCGCGAAACAAGGCCGGCTGATCGGCCGGATTCACGATCGCGCGGAGATACGCCAGCACATCGCGGATTTCCTTGCGATTGTAGAACTCCACGCCGCGCGCGATCTGATACGGAATGCCCGCCGTGCGCAGTGCGTCCTCAATCGCGCGGCTCATCGCATTGACGCGATAGAACACGGCGACGTCGCCGCCGGTTCGACCCTCGCGCAGGTGCCAGGCGATGTCTTCCGCGATGCGCTGCGCCTCGGCTCGCTCGTCTTCGCAGCGCCACACGCGCACGGCCGGACCGCTCTCCTGTTCGGTCCAGAGCGCCTTGTCCTTGCGCCGCTGGTTGCAGGCGATGACGGCCGACGCCGCCGCGAGAATCGCCCCGGTCGACCGGAAGTTCTGCTCCAGACGGATCACGGTCGCGTCGGGATATTCCTCCTCGAAATCAAGAATGTTCTGGATGTTCGCCCCGCGCCACGCGTAAATGGATTGATCCGGATCGCCCGTGGCGCAGATGTTCCGCCGGGCCGCGGCGAGGCGACTGGCGATGACGTATTGAGCGTGATTCGTGTCCTGATATTCGTCGATCAACAGGTAACGAAAGCGATCCGACAGCGCCGCGCGAACGTCGTCCTGCTCGGTCAACAGGCGCGCGGTGAGCATCAGCAAGTCATCAAAATCCACCGCCTGATTGCGCGCCAGCAGCGCCTGGTAGGCCTCGTAGATCCGCGCCACCGTCCGACCATGAAAATCCATCGATTGCTCGGCGAAGGCCTGCGGCGTCAGGAGATTGTTCTTCGCGTCGCTGATCGCGTGTTCGACCGACGAGGGCGTCCAGTTCTCCGCGCGCAACTCGCACGCCTCAATCGCCTCACGAACGAGCCTGGCCCGGTCGCCGTCGTCAAGAATTGTGAACGAGCGCGACACCCCCGCCGCGTCGGCATACAGTCGCAGCAGCCGCGCGCACAAACTGTGAAACGTGCAGACCCACATCCGCGCGTACGGCCCGTCGCCCAGCGCGCCTAGCGCCGCGATGCGATCGCGCATCTCGCCCGCGGCTTTGTTCGTGAACGTGATCGCAAGCACCTGATCCGGCGAGGCAACCGTCGCCGCGATGTACGCCGCTCGCCGCGTGATCACGCGCGTCTTGCCCGACCCGGCCCCCGCCAGCACGAGCAGCGGCCCGTCGGTGTGCGCGACGGCCTGCCGCTGCGGCTCGGTCAGATCATCAAACAATTCGTCCGTATCCATGAAACCTCGCCCCGATTCGCACGCATTGTAGCCGCCAACCGGCGCGCGGGCGCACCGGTCGCGCGGGCCATTGCGCTCGCGCGCCGGTTGCTGGTATGAATGTTCGCTTGGCCGCCGTTACTTGTTCAGGACGAACTTCAGCGCGTCGGCCAGGACCTCGTCCGCGTCGGACGGATACGCATGGCCGCCGTCGTAGGCCTTGACCGAGACCTTCGCGCCGCTTTGTTTGAACTTCTCCGCCGCCTTTTTGTTCGAGTCGAGAATCTCGTCCTCGTCGTCGGAGCCGTACAGGATGCACACGCGAAGGTTCTTCACGGCGTCTTCATCAAAGGCTGACTCGGACTCCTTGCACAACCCGCAAACCGGAATCGCACCGCAGAAGGTATCGGGATTGCGCAGCGCGAGGGAATAAGCCAGCCAGCCGCCCTGCGAGAAACCGGCGATGACAATCTTCTTCTTGTCGATCTTCTGCTTGTCCATCACGTCGTCGATCGCCGACATGATGTTCTCTTCGATCTCGTCGAGGTTGTCGCCCCAGTTGTACGACGAGCCGCGCTGATTCGTGCCCTGCGGCGTCAGCAGGATCGCCCCGATGCTCGCCGCCGCCTCGCGCCACGTGTCCTTCTCGTCTGCCGCCGAACTGCCGAACCCGTGCAACGCCACGACGAGCGGCGCCGCCTTGCTCTTGTTCAATCCCTTGGGCGTCGTCACCTCGTAACGGAAGCCGACCTTCTTATCGGCCGAGCCGCGCTGACCGCCGCGCGCCGCGGGAGGCCGCACGTTCTTGGCCTTCTCCAGCAGCTTCTTGTAACGCGCGTCCTTTCGGATGTGATCCAGATCGCTGTCGCCTTCCATCTGCGCCGCCATATCGCGCGTGAAACCGCCGCCCGCGCCGATGGCCTCCTCCAGATACTTGAGCGCGTCGTCCGTGTGCTTCATCAACGAATGCATGCACGCCATGTTGTACGACGTGAGCGAAATTAAGCCGCCCACTTCCGACGCCTTGGCGATCTCGTACGCCTCGGTCGCCAGTTTCAGCGCTTTTTCCTTCTCGCCGGCGCTGGAGACTTCGATCAACTCCTGCGTCAGCTCGTTGATTTTGTCGCTCGCCTCCTGCGGCGACAGCTTCTTGACCACTTTCTTTGGCTTGGCGTCTTGCTTCGGCTTCTCGCCTTCGTCCTCATCCTCGGGTTGTCGATCACTTGCCTTCTTCACCGGCGCGGGCGGGTCTTTCTTGCGCGCATCCGCGACGCCGCCGCCTTGCTTCGCGTCCGGAGTTGCGGCTCGAATGCGCCGTACAAGATCGCGGAAGCGATCCTCTCCGCGAATCGTGCGAAAATCCGAATCCTCGATCAACCCGTCGGCGTCGCGATAGCCCGCGTCGATCGCTTTCTCCAGCCACTTGTACGCCTCGTCGTGCTTGCCGGTCAGGCAGTTCATGCACGCCACGTTGTACATCGCGTACACCTCGCCCGGCTGCATCGCCTGAATCTTTTCGGCCGTCTTCAGCGCCGCCTCATAATTCCCGCCTCGATATTCCTTCCGCAGTTGCTTCTGCAATTCCGTCAGGCTCGCCGGCTTCTCGTCCGGCCCGGCGTACGATACCGTCGTCGTGAACGTCGCCAGCGCCAGACCGGCCGCCGCGACCCACACACAAACACGGCCACAGCTTCGCAAACAATTGGCCCTCGCCGACCGGCCATCGCATGCCATACCCACGCCGTCCGTTGCGACGGCCCGGCCCGACTCCTTGCGCGTACTCATGGTTGTGTCTCCTTGCAGACTGATAGGTGTCTATTCCTCTTTGGTTGGCTTGCCGCCGGTATTATAACGCGAACCCGGCCGCAAGGCCGCAACCCGACCTGCGGGGTTTCGGCGGCGATTGGCGTGGCACGGCCTATTTGTCTGTGTGATCGAGCTGTCCACTCTGCCAGTATCTCACCGGCCGCCGCCGACGGCTCAAATGCGGCTGCCCAGCGGTCGCACAGCGTTCATCCCTCGTGTCCGAAGGCCCAGTCAGCGGATATGATGAGTGCGAGGCGCCCGTAGCTCAGCCGGATAGAGCATCGGATTTCTAATCCGACGGTCGGGGGTTCGAATCCCTCCGGGCGCGTTCCAACCCGTGTTATTCCAGCGCCAAGCCGGGCAGCAGCGCATGCCGCCGTCATGTCGCGACTCTTCACGGCAGCCGCTCCGGTAAGAAAAGGGGTAAGCGCCGAGGTCTGTCGCGCCCTGCCCGCGACGAAGGGATCGGTGTCGAGAACATCGCCCGCACGACGCTCTACCCGTGGCTGCATTCCACGGCCCTTCCGGAGCCGGACCTCACACGACGGCCAACAGACTGGTGATACGTTGCGCTTCAATGGTGGCAGGTCGATGGGACTGACGTTCCCTGCGCCGCTTGCTTTTCCGACCAGATTCGGATTACGCTGCATGCGAGGCGGTCGCCCGTGACTCGAGACGCGAGTCTCTATTTTCGCCTTACCCGAACACGGGAAAGGAACCTCTCGGCCTCGCATCGGAGAATCTCCATAACATCGCTGCGTCTTGGCGGGGCACTCGCGGTCTTCCTCATGCTGCCGTTGGGTGGATGCGAGCAGCCACCAAACCTGCCGGGTTCGGTCCAATGCAGTGGCGGCATGCCGATCAACGCGGCGGCCGGAATGAGAATCGCGGGCTTTATCAGCGACACATACGACGTGTACCGGGAGTTCACCGATCCGAACTCGTCGGACACGCGCGAGGAACACAAGACGACTTTGCAGGTTGACGTCGATCTGACCATTGGCGCAGACGGCACGTCGGTGTACGGCACGGCCGAGGTCACCTGGGAGCGGCACGACCGACGAGTCTATCGCCAGAACCCCGGCGTTTGCGCCGACGGGCAGCTGATCGACTCCAACACGCGGAAATGGACCGTGAACCTGACCGGTCAGTTCTTCTGCACCAGCGACGGCAAACTCGGCATCATGGCCGACGGCATCACCGACGGGAGTGACATTCCCACGACGCTGCGCTATCACGACTACGGCTGTCACTCTGGATGCGAGCCTTGTTACGACCAGACCAGCCCCACCAGTGAACGGGTGACGTGGGACTCGATCTTTGAAAGTGGCTTCACAGGCAACGTGCTTGAGATCGTAACGAACATGACGGTGCCCGCTCCGTTCAGCAGGTCGTGGGACCGCATCGTTCATCTGGAGATCTTCACCCCTACCTTCTGACCGGCCGTTCACATCGCGATCGCTTGCCTGTTGATAGTGATTGCTTCGTCGAAACGCGCATGACGCCTGCCCGTGGCGTGAAGCGAACACCGACAACGCAAAACCAAAGCCCCAGGAAATGAGCACCGCTATTTCGATCACATCATTCGACACGAATACTGAAGCCCCCGGCAAGCTTGCCGGGGGCTTTCGAGTTCGCGATTCGCGTCGGGCGCCCATTCTCATCGCATGAATCGATTGGCGCTCAAGACGCTCATCGTGAATCGTTCTTCGCGCGTCGTCGTTTGCTCGCGTGCGGATTACTTCTTCACCTCAAACTCCGCATCGATCACATCCTCATCCTTCTTCGAGCCTGATCCACCGACGCCCGCGCCAACACCCTCGCCGCCTGGCGCGCCGCCGCTGACGCCGCCGCCCGCCTTGGCCGCCTGCTCGTAGATGATCTTGCCCAGCGTCTGGCTCGCGGTCATCACGGCTTCGGACGCCTTCTTGATCGCGCCGGCGTCGTCGCCCTTCAGCCGATCGCGCAGGTTGTTGATCGCGCTCTCCACCTTGCCGCGCTCGTCGGCCGGCACTTTCTCACCGTGTTCCTTGAGCGTCTTTTCGGTCTGGTAGATGAGATTGTCGGCCTGGTTCCGCGCGTCGATCAGCTCGCGCTTGCGCTGATCGTCGGCGGCGTGACTCTCGGCCTCCTTGCGCATCCTCTCCACTTCGGCCTCGGACAGCCCGCTCGATCCCTCGATGCGAATCTTGTTCTCCTTGCCGGTGCCCAGGTCCTTCGCCGACACATGCAGGATCCCGTTGGCGTCGATGTCGAACGTCACCTCGATCTGCGGCACGCCGCGCGGCGCCGGCGGAATGCCCGTCAGGTTGAACTTGCCCAGCGTGCGATTGTCATTGGCCATCGGCCGCTCGCCCTGGAGCACATGGATCGTCACCTCCGGCTGGCTGTCGGCCGCCGTCGAATAGACTTCTTTCTTGCTCGTGGGAATGGTCGTGTTGCGCGGGATCATGGTCGTCATCACGCCGCCGAGCGTCTCGACGCCGAGTGACAGAGGCGTGACATCCAGCACGAGGATGTCCTTCACGTCGCCGCCGATGATGCCCGCCTGGATCGCCGCGCCGACGCCGACAGCCTCGTCGGGGTTGACGCTCTTGTTCGGCTCCTTCCCGAAAATCTCCTTGCACAGCCGCTGCACGGCCGGGATGCGCGTCGATCCGCCGACGAGGATGCACTCGTCGATGTCGCCCGCCGAGAGCTTCGCATCCTCCAGCGCCTTGAGCACCGGCCGCCGACACCGCTCGGTCAGCGGCTCGGTGATCTGCTCGAACTTGCTCCGCGTCAGCGTCAGGTTCAGGTGCTTCGGCCCGCTCGCGTCCGCCGTGATGAACGGCAGGTTGATTGCCGTTTCCATCGAGCTGGACAGCTCGCACTTGGCCTTTTCGCAGGCTTCCTTCAAACGCTGGTGCGCCATCGGATCTTTGCGCAGATCGATGCCGTACTGCTTGCGGAACTCCTCGGCGACGTAGTCGATCAGCACCTGGTCGTAGTCGTCACCGCCCAGGTGCGTGTCGCCGTTGATCGAGAGCGTCTCGAAAACACCTTCGCCGACATCGAGAATGGAAATATCAAACGTGCCGCCGCCCAGGTCGAAAACGGCGATCTTGCCGCCCTTCTTCTTGTCCATGCCGTAGGCCAGCGCCGCGGCCGTCGGCTCGGGCAGCACGCGCTTCACGTCGAAGCCGGCGATGATGCCCGCCTCCTGCGTCGCCTTGCGCTGCGAGTCGTTGAAATAGGCCGGCACGGTGATGACGGCGGCCGTGACCTTCTCGCCAAGATAATCTTCCGCCGTCTTTTTGAGGTCCTGAAGGATCATGGCGGAGATTTCCGGCGGCGTGTATTCCTTGTCGCGGATCTTCACCTTCACCAGTTCCTCGGCGCCGCCGGTGATCGTGTAGGGCACGAGCTTCTCTTCCGAGCCGACTTCGCTGTGCCGCCGGCCCATGAATCGCTTGATGCTGAAGACGGTATTCGTCGGGTTGGTCACCTGCTGATGCTTGGCAACCTGGCCGACAAGCCGCTCGCCCTTGTCCGTGAAGGCGACGACCGAGGGCGTCGTCCGCGCGCCCATGGCGTTGGTCAGCACTTTAGGCGAACCCGCTTCCATGACGGCGACGACCGAGTTGGTGGTGCCGAGGTCGATTCCGATGATCTTGGCCATATCGAATCACGCTCCTTGCCTGTGAGTTTTCAAGTTCATGTCCCGCGATACCCGGCGGCAAACGCCCGATGCGCAGGGGCCAGCCAGCCCAAGGGCAAGGTGAATGCCTAAGCTTCCGAGATTGGCCGGCGACCGAGAACTATCTATAACTATATTTTTTTTCGATACTTACGGCTTACGTAGAAGGATGCGTCCCAGCCCGGATCGCGTCAAAGTCAGGGCGGACTGCCATCCTGACATGCCGCAGTGGCGGATGGCGGGCCGCGTCCGGCCGGTCGAGCCGCACCAATACGCCGCTCGACGGGTATCCGAATCGGCGGGAGAATGAAGACATTCCACTTCCACGGGTCCGCGCCGACACGGCGCTTCGTACAGGAGGTCTCCCATGTTCAAACGCCTGATGGTCCCCATCATCGTGTTGGTCTTCGCGGGATTCTCGCGCGGCGAGGAGCCGTTCGCGAAGATGAGCTTCAAGGAAGCGTGCGCCGCCGCGAAGCGCCACAAAAAGGTGGTCCTGATCGACTTCTACACGACGTGGTGCGGGCCGTGCAAGCGCATGGACAAGACCACCTGGAAGGACAAGAAGGTCATCGCGTGGATGAAGGAGAAAACGATCGCGCTGAAGGTCGACGCCGAGGCGGACGTCGAACTCGCAAAGAAGTACGACATCGAGGGATATCCTACGATTGTCTTCATCAAGCCGGACGGGACGGAAATCGACCGCCTCGTCGGCGGGCGCGATGCGGACGGTTTTCTCGAAGACGCCAATGCAGCCCTCTCCGGCAAGGACGGCGTGGCGCGCGCGAAGGAGAAGCTCAAGGGCAAGGAGAACGATCCATCCCAGCGCATGCAGTACGGACGTTCGCTGGAACAGAAAGGCAAATACGACGAAGCCCTGGATGAATACCTCTGGTGCTTCGATCATGGACTGGAGCACAATCCCGCGTTCTCGGGCGTGCGATTGTCGTTCCTGCTCTCCAACATCCATCAATTGAGCGCGAAGCTGCCCCGCGCCCGGGACGAGCTGCTCAAGCGGCGCGACAAGGCCGAGGCCGCGATCAACAAAGGACCCAGCCGCAACGATGATGCAAATCCAGCGCGGAGCGGCGCCATCATGGAGTTTGTCGCCATCAATCGAACATTCGGAGATGACCAGAAGACACTTGAACTCTATGACAAGCTCATCAAGCAGGGCGAAATCGACGGCGTGGTCGCCCGCCTGTTGTTAAGGGAAGTTTCCGGGCAGTTGATAAAGGATAAGCGCTACGCGGATTTGCTGAAGGGCGTCGGCGACCCGAAGGCGTACGTGGTACAGGCCATCACTCAATTCGAGCAGATTCAGGCGATTACCAAAGCGCAAGCCCGTGATCACGCAGAAGAAGTCGCGTCCATGATGAAGCGCAGCCTCATGGAGGAGTGTACACCGGTCTTCGAATCACTGGTCGGAACCGATCAGACCAGGCAGGCCAATTCGATCTCTAAGAAGCTCATCGATTTCGACGGCTCCGCCGACACGTATGTCACGCTGATCCAGCGCGCCGTTCGAGCCGGCAATAACGAGATGGCCCGCAAGCTGGCGGCTTCCGCCGAGAAACGTCTCGAAGGCGAGGACGCCGAACGTGTGGCACACGCCGCGAAGGACATTCCGCCGGAATGAGGCGCTGTGCCGCCCGGAACAAGGCCGCCGGGAAAGCGGTGGCACGCTCTCCCGGCGGCGGCACATGGATGGGATTATCCTTGAGTGAGGCCCGTCAGCGGCGAGGCTGTGGGTCGATCAATTCCAGGTCGTCGCGCAAACGCTCAATACGCCCTGCGCGCCCCGGCTGCATGGCGGCGGCGGCGGTCCGCGACCATCATGCCGATTGCCACCGTCACGACACCGAGCGTGGCCGGCTCGGGGACGATCAGGTGCTGGCTGCGCGGGTCCGAGCCGCTCTTAACGATGAACGACGAAGACTGATAATTCCCTACGTCGCCGGGGAGCGAGCCAAGAAACGTGTTCGCCAGGCTCCGCACGTTCTCGGAGTCGACAAGCTTGAAGTTGCCCGCGAGCAGATTCAACGACCCGCCAAAGTCCGTCACGACCTCCCAGATGGCCACCTGCAACGCGGCTGCCTTCAAAGCCGTGTCAACCGATGGCGCGTACGTGTCATACAGGAACGCCGCGGCGCGGCCGCCGTTGATGAAATCGACCGTCGCCGGCGTAGCATCCCATGCTGACTTCACCGTGTTGTTCAAATCAACGCAGTACGCCGTCAGGTTCTGGCTTTGGAACGTGATCAGAATCTCCCCGGCCTTGTTGGATTTGTCAACTTCCGACAGCTTGTAGCTGATCGTCTGGTTTAGTCCCATCCCGTTGAACGTCACGGGCGAGGCCTGCACGATGACGGCACTGACCAATAAAGCGAACGCGGCGACTGCAATGCGAATCTTCATGGCTTCCCGGCTCCTTTCTTACGGCTGGCCGTCGTGTCGGTCGTCTCCACAACCGCTGGTTCACGACGCCACGCCGCCATCGGATTCAGCAACCCCCGGGCCTTGAGCAAAAAAAAGATCGCCTCCATTCGGTGGGCGATAATCGAACTCAAATGCTTCGCAGAACAGCCCGGACGTTCGACCTTTCAGGTTGTATGGGTTGCACCGAATCTAAGACCTCGCGAAGCGAGGGCATCGCCGGGGAGAGGACCAAAAAAACTGACCCGCGCGGAACGCGCGACGCGCGATTTCCGGATGAACGATCGACGGCGTGTTTGCAGGATCCGATGGTGTAGAGAAAGGGAAACGATTCAGCGACCGGTAAGCCACGCGATGGCAGTGCGAACGTCCGCTTCGGACGGCTCGGCCCATTCAATCGAGCCGATCGCGCGAGGCAATACGAATCGCACGCGGCCGCCGGCTGCTTTCTTATCCGACGCGAGCCGTGCGAGAATCGCGCCCGGTTCCAGCGGCCGGTCCAGTCGAGTCGGCAAACCCAGCGCCGCGAGGAGCGATTCAACGCGATCGCGCAGTGCGGCCGGGAATTGCGTTAGTCGCACCGCCAGTTCCAGCGCCGCCGTCATTCCCAGCGCCA
>CAZQCF010000005.1:0-143560 GCA_964592235.1 uncultured Planctomycetaceae bacterium | reverse complement strand
CCGATCGCGCCCGGTCAACCCTTCGCACAAGCCGGCCCTATCTGCGCACGCCGCTGCGCATGTACCTCATCGTCATGCTGCCGATCTGCGCCCTGCAGGGGTTCCTGCTGATCAATCCGACGCCGCTGTGGATGAAGGGCACGGCCGCGCTGGTCGTGCTGCTGACGGTTCACGGATTTGTGCGCGGCTATGTCCGGCGGCTGGTGCTGACGGCGGAGGGCGCGCGGCTCGTGACGCTGACGCGCACGATCGCCCTGCCCTGGGATCGCGTCAAAAAGCATGGTGTCTATATTCCGGGCGGCGGGCTCGGCGCGGTGGAGTATTTCTACCTCACGACGCACGATCGACCGCCGGATGGAAAATGGGAAATCGACGCGAACACGATTCAGATTCAGGCGCGCGACGGGCTGATCGAGACCGTCGACGCGCTTCTCGCGGCGCACCGTGCTCAAGCCGCCGAATCAGCCGCCGGAGGATGACGGCTCTTTCTTCGGCGCTTCGCCGCCGGGCGCGCCTTCCTTCGGCGCTTCGCCCTTGGCCGCATCGGCCGCCGCCGAGCCGGGCTTCTCTCTGCCGCCCGATCCGCGCATGCTGCCCATCTGCTGTTCGAGCTTTGTTTTCTGCTCTTCGGTCAGGAGCAGGGCCACGTCGTCGTACAGCTTCTTCACGGCCGCGTCCGCCTCGCGCCCACCGCGGCGGCTCTGCTTGCTCGATTCAAAATACGCCTTGAACAACGCGTCGATGTCGTTCTTCTGCTGGCTGCTCAAGCCCGGCAATCGCTCGACGAGGGCCTTCAGCGCCTGCGGGCTGCGCGCAGCCATCGACATCTTTCGATTGCGGTCGCCGCCGTACATTTGCCAGTACGCCGAGAACTTCTGCCGCTGCTCGCCGCGCATCATGCCCTCGAGGTTCGTGTGCAGCTCGGCCTTTGCCGCCTCAACCTGCTCGGTCAGCGGCCGCATCAGTTCGTCGTTCTTCGCGCGGATGGCCTTCAGCTCGTCCAGCAGCGCCGTCATCTTCGCCTCGTCCTTCGTCTCCTGCGCCGCTTTCATCTCCTCGCGGATTCCATGCAACCGCTGCATGCTCTCATCCGTCGGCCGGTATTTCTGACGAAGGTCCTTCTGCACGGACTGAAAATTGGCCACCAGTGCCATCACCTGCGCCTTCTGCGAATCGTCCAACTCCAGCCGCGTCGCCATGTCGTCCGCCACCAATCCCGGATCCGCCCGGCCGATCTCCTTGAATCGCGGCCGATCGCCGCGCTCTCGCTTGACCTTCCCGGGGACAACGACCTCCTTGCCTTGTTCAGCAGGCTGCCCGTCCTGCGCGAACACCGCCGACCCCAGAATCATCGCCGCCGTCAAACCCAGAATGCTGAATCGAACCGACATGGTCTGCTGTCTCCGTTTCTTTAATTAGTGCGTGCGCCGCACTATGATGCACACAGTATGGTCACGGCAAACCTGCGCCACGGCAACCGGGCAGGCATCACAGGATTGTAACGACGCCATGGGCTTGCTTATTACTCGATTTCCCGATTCTGCTCACCATACACTGGCCGAGACACGGAAACCTAACTTCCGACTGGCAGCTATTTTACACCTCTCCCGGGGACCGGACGCATGTATTTTCTAGTGATTCTTGCGTTCGCCCTCGTCTTGAGCGGCAACCTCCCCATCGCGGAGCTTCAGATCATCAAAGGGGGTGCTTCGCTTTCAGACGCCCTGCCGGCCGCGCTGCCCGCCATGGCTTGTATCGTGATCTCATTCAGCATGGCGCTGGCCGCCCGGCACTGGGTGGCAAAATCCGTTGTCGAGCGCGGGGCCTCGCACATGGATGATTGCACGGCGAGACTTTCCCACGCGGCCAATGGGCTTTCCCTGCTCCACGGAGCCCTGCTCTGCACCCTGCTCCTGGCGACGCCGTGGCCGCGCTTTGTTCGATTGACCCTGGGGCTGAATCGTTGGCCGCTGGCCGACGAGATATTGATCCTCGCTCCGTTCTTTGTATCGGTTCTGCTGCAATGGATCGTTTTCTTCCCGGTGGAACGCGCTATCCGCCATGCAGCGATTCACCCGGTCGACGCGCCCGATGACGCCCGTCCTCACGATCCCGAACCGGCGGTCGGACTCGTCGATTATATTGTTGACAAATGCCGCCACCAAATCCTGGTCATCGCCGCGCCGATGATCCTGATTGTGTTTGTGAAACACTTCACCGAAGCGCTCAAGCCCCTGCATCCCGACGGTTCTTTTCAACCCTCGCCCCTGCTAAGCTCGTGGTTGCCGGTCAAGCTGCACGCCTACGCGGCCGACGCCCTGCTTGGCATCGCTTCGTTCTTCATCCTGCTTTGCTCACCCTTGCTCATTCGCCACATCTGGGCCACGCGCCCGCTCCCGGACGGCCCGTTGCGGCGCCGTTTTGTGGAAACCTGCCGGCGCATCGGCCTGCGCTACCGCGAGATTCTCCTGTGGCAGACCCACGGCACCACGATCAACGCCGCCGTCATGGGCTTTGTCCCGCCGATGCGATACATCCTCGTTTCGGACGCACTCCTGGAGAATCTCGACGACGAGGAAATCGAAGCCGTCTTCGCGCATGAAGCCGGGCACGTCCACCACTGGCATCTGCCGCTCTTCGGCGTCTTTGCCCTCGTGACCATGTACCTGGCGGGCGGTTCGTTTATCGCCCTGCAGCGGATGCGCTGGGTGACCGACCCCGCCCTGCTGGAATTCATCAGCCTCGCCGTGTTACTCGCCCTCTGGCTTTTTGCGTTCGGCTGGCTGTCTCGCAAATTCGAGCGACAGGCCGATCTCTTCGGCGTTCAATGCGTCACACCCGACATCACCGCCTGCGTCCCGCAGTGCCGAATTCACGGACAGCCGCCCGCGCCCGGCGTCTGCACCACGGCCGCCCGGGTCTTCGGCCGCACGCTCGCGCGAATCGCCGATCTGAACGGCATCGCGCGCGAAGCCCCAAGCTGGCGGCACGGCAGCATCGCATCCCGTTGTCGATTGCTGGAAACGTTCCTGACGAGCCCCTCGGCCCTGGCAAGATTTGAGCGACAGCTCGTGAGCATCAAGGCGGGGTTGATCGGCGCGGCAGTCGTTGGCACGATCATCGCCGGGTTGATCTATCTCCCGTTTGTCTCCGATGCAATGGGGAACATGAATCGCGAGCCGGTCAGTAAGACATGGCCGTCGCCGGCGCCGAACGGGCGAGGGACAGCAGCAAGTCGGCCATCATTGCGACATCCGTCGGATCGAGGAAGCCCGACGAATCCAAATCCGCCACGCAGAACCACGCAGCCGGCCCCACCCCAAGAAACGCATTGACGAACGGCTGAATGTCCGCGCCATCGACGCGGCCGTCGCCGTTCATGTCACCGCTGCCCGGCTCCCCGACGAGAAACTCATCTGCCCCGACATCGATCCGGCATCCCATGATCCGCGGTTGTCCGTCAATTTCCATGGCCTCGGGCGGCACCACGAGGATCGGATCGCCGGTGTTGATGCACGGCGACGTTACGGAAATCTCCACGCAGTCATCGGCCGTACCGGCAATGCCGTCCGGGCCGTCGAGATTGACGAATTTAGGATTGCCGCTGAAGTTGCCGGTGCCCCCAAACAAGCCGGTCCAACCTTGCATGCAGTTGAATCGCGTCGTCGGCAGCGGGCCGACGACTTTCACCTGGGCTGCTTCGCTTTGGCCGTTCAGGTCACGGTTGTACCAGAGGATATCGCCCTGAATCAGCCCGGCGCCGTTTTGATGATGAATGCCCGCTCCGCCGATGACGAAGCAGCGGTTGTTGACGATTGAACAACCCTCCACCGTCAGCGAAGCATTGGAATTGGAGATGCCACCGCCGCGATCGAATCCGGTGTTAGCGACCAGGGCGCTGTTCCGAACGATGAGGCTGCCGAGAAGGTTGTGAATCGCGCCGCCGAAATCACCCGCGAGATTGTCTATGAATCGACATGACTCCAGGACGGTAGCGCCCTGCGTGGCGAACATCGCTCCCCCGTCATCCGTCGCAAGATTGCCCTGGAACCTGGTCCGGCGAATCACGGCGTTGCCGCGGTCATTGTAGAAGGCGCCACCGCCGTCGTTGCCGATCACAGTGTCGTTTAACTGCACGTTATCCTGAAACAGGCATCCGGTGACTTGCGGCGACCCAAAAAAATGATATACCGCGCCGCCGAAAAACCCCGCGACGTTGTCGAGGAATACGCAATCGGTGAGCGTGAATGTGCTGTTCGAGCCGCCAATCGCGCCGCCGGAAAAATCCGCCATGTTGTTGGCAAAGGCGCAGCCGGTAAGGGTCGAGTTGCCGCCGCTCAATGAGATCGCCCCGCCCGTCCCGAACGTCGAATTCCCGTTAAATTGGCAGTTTTCAAACTCCGGGCTAACGCCCAGCGGAACAAACACCGCCCCGCCGTTGTCACCGCGACTGTCACGTATCAGACAATTGCGAATCATGGCCGGGCCGAGGCACCGAATCGCGCTGCCGGTATCATCAGGAAAAATCCCGTCCGCGTTTCCCCACGCAATGACGAGACCATTCAGCTCGCGCGGGGCGCCACCCGCCGACAGAGTCACCACATGGTAGGAATTGTCCGTCGAAACGCCGCTGACGCCGATATCCCCGCTCAACGTCGTAACATACGCGGCCGGATCACGCAGATTCGGATCGCCGCCCGCACTCCCCGCGTAGCCACCTTCCAGAATCACGCCCGAATTAACGACAAATGTAGCAGAGCGATCTCCGCTGCCGCCATCCGGCTTGTAGGTTCCCCCGGCGATCAGGATTCGCGTGCCGGGCACGGCGGACGCCAGCGCAGGGCCCACGTGGACAAATGCATCTTGCCAGCTCGACCCGTTCTGAACCCCGACCGCCCCGGCGTCTACGAAGATGTCGGCTGGCGCAAAGGCGCGCGCGACGGGTGCGCTCGAAAGCCCCCCGATGAGAAGGACCAGCCGAAACACGCGCAAACATGCAGGTATGCGAACAGGCGATGTGTCAGCTCGCACGCCCCATTACCCTTCCTCCGGCTCGTATCCAGAGGCCTCCACTGGCTGCAATTATAACCCGCAGGTGCAGTCAACCCAAGCGTTTTCGGGGTGAGAACTCGACAAAAAAAGGCCGTGCCCCCTTCCGCGAAAGTGGACACGACCTCTGTTCGATGTGGTAGTTGCGGCGTCACCGGGATCCGGACCGCTGGCCGAAACGCGAGCCACTACGCCCGACGCGCCTTCCTGCGAAGCAGGGCGATGCCGCCCAGCCCCAACAGACTCAAAGTCGAAGGCTCCGGCACGTATTCGTAAGTGACCTTCACCTTCACATCAAGCTGCGGATTCTGGACTTCCAGCTGCCAGGCGTCCGGTGCATTGCCTTGGAACTGCACATCCTGTGACATCAGGTCCGGGCTGGCGAGGAAGCTAATGATGTTGGGGCCGTTCGTGCTGTACAGCCCGACCGCCGGGTTGTGCGAGCTCGCCAGCGTCAGGGAATACCCGAACATTCCGAAATCGATGCCGTCCGGCGGAGTGCGATCAAAGATCAGCGGACTTCCTCCGTCATTGTCATCCGGGGCAAGATTCACGAACGGTGTGAAGGCGAGGAAGTTTCCGCCGGACACCACGCCCGGACCGGTCAACGACCAGATGCGCGTGAGACGCCCGCGCACCGTCGCGCCCTGAAACGGATCATCGTTATCCGCGGACATCTCAACCGACGCGCTGTGGAAGATCTCCACCAAGACGCTGATCAAAGTGAGTGTGCCGCCCTGATTGTCAAAGCTCGGCACGTCAATCTGTGCCACGGGCTCCAGATCGCTGACGAAGTGCGCTGACCCCATGTGCATAATTGAATCAGCCTTTGCACTCGTCACGCCGCCGAGAAAAAGCCCCGCGCCCAATGCAAGAACAATTCCGCGATTCATACTTCCCCCTGTTCGACTAGACGGAAAGCCGATACATCGGCCGACCGTGCCCCGTTGTGTGATCCCCCTCTTGACCTGTCCGGCGTGCGAGACCCGCCCCCCACAGGAAGAGTTGCTACTCGATACTATTCACCAGGAATTCAGGCAGTCAAAGGAATTTGCGATTGATTCGCCACAAACTTGAGAACCGCTGCCCGGTATCCGGACGGCCCCAAAAAGACACCATGATGAATGCCTGGGCATTGCATCATTCGACGCGACCGGTCCGATTCGCGAGCGGAGGGATGGCGGGAGAATAAAAAAGGACCGCCCCACGCGGGACGGTCCTTGAGGTTTCAACTCAAAATTTGCGGACGTGCTTAGCGCCGGCCGCGTCGAATCAGACCAACCAGACCCAGTCCGAGAAGCGAAAGGGTCGAAGGCTCCGGAACGTAGTCGTAGGTGACCTTCACCGTCACCGACAATTGAGGATTCTCAACCTCGAGCGTCCAGGCATCGGGGGCCTGACCCTGAAACTGAAGGTCCTGGCTCATCAGCGTCGCTTCGATGTCGAAGTTGACGAGACCCGGAACGGGCGTCGCATACAGCGCGGTCGCCGGATTCGACGAATGCGCGAGAAGCGGGCCGTAGCCGATCACACCAAAATTGACGCCATCCGGACCCGAGGGATCGAAGACCACCAAGTCGCCATCATCCGGATCCAGATTAACGAAAGCAGTCGACGTGATGTTGTTCCCGCCCGTAACCACGCCGGGACCGGTCGCCGTGAATGTGCGGAACATGCGACCACGAACCACTGCCGGCCGGAACGGGTCGTCGTTGTCGGCCGCCATCTGAACCGAACCCTGATGGAAAACCTCGACCAAGACGCTGTTCAGCGTAAGAGTTCCGCCTTGCGTATCAAAAGACGGAAGCTGAATCTGCGCCATGTTATTTGGCGGCAAGTCGGTGACGAAGTCGACCTTGCCCATGTAGCTGATTGTGTCTGCCTTCGCCGAAATCGAGAATGTCGCGCCCAAGAGCGCCACAGCGACGGCGAGATTAAAACCAAGCTTCTTCACGTCCATCCTCCCAGAAGACCTCTGCAAGCCTGTGCGAGAGGCAGGCGACCCGCCCCCCTTGGGCAGGCGCATTCGGTCCTTCAGGAGAAAGGGTATCAGAAATAGGAATGGATGTCAATAGCTTGGACGCGCGCAAAGCGCGGATTCCCGCCAGCCCTTTAGCCAGGGGGTAATCCGACAATCGCATGCCTAATTCCGCCCTAACCAGTTTCAGGGCAGCAATTTAGCGAACTCTATCGCGACAGCCTTCGTCGCCGCAGCAGCATTGCAACCGAACCCATGGCAAGAAAACTTAGGCTTGCAGGCTCGGGGACGTAATCGTAAGTCACTTTCACAACTACCGTCAGGGACGGGTTCTGGACGTCCAACTGCCATGCGTCCGGCGGCGTGACAAATTGCAAATCCTGCGACATCAACAGCGGCGTCACGAAGAAATCCACGGTTCCCGTGTCCGTGTAAGGACCGAATGCCGGATTGTGGGAGCTGGCGAGCAGCGGGCCATAGCCCAGCAGACCAAAGTCGACACCGTCCGGACCGGTTGCATCAAAATTAAACGTGTTGCCGCCGTCACCGTCGTCGGCAAGGAGGTTAACAAACGCAGTTTGCACCATTTGATTTCCGCCCGAGACAACCCCCGGACCAGTCAGCGACCATTGGCGGAACATGCGACCGCGCACCGTGGCGCCCTGGAACGGATCGTCATTGTCCGCCTTCAACTCCACGGACGCGAAGTGAAACACCTCGACCAGGACGTTGGTCAGCGTGAGCGTGTTGCCCAGCGTATCGAACGCCGGCAATGAAACCGTCGCCGTCGGCTGCAGGTCACTGATGAACTTGACCTGATCCGTGAAACTGATCGAGTCGGCCGACGACGGGGCCGCACCGGTCGCGATCACCGCGCTCGCTACTATTAATGTCAAAATCCCTTTCATCCTCCAGCTCCTTATTAGTCCCCCTGGCCCATGAACACACGCACTTCCACTAGGGAAAGCACGCGGGAGTCGTGCTTCAATCCGGAGCGCGCGCCGCACAATGCGGCTTCGTCGCTCCCCGGCGACTATATCCGATCATGCGTATCCGTGTAAAGCGAAATCCAGTCGCAAACGGTCCGCTAAACGGGAATTATTCGAGGAATTTTTCGCAAACGAGGCGGTCCATTTTGCCATTAGTCAACAGCAAAATATCGGAAGTAAAACCCTTTAGTATATCCGAACTGCGCGGCTCGATCAATCCGTCAAAAAAGCGAGCGCCTGGTCCGTTTGCCCGTCCATCACCACGCGCAGGTGCCGTCCGCCCGCCGCCTCCGACACGTCAATCACGCGGACCACGTCCCCCAGCGTCTTCTCCCTCGCCAGAATCGTCGTCAGCCGATTGTCGGACCCGTTCAGAAATGTCTCATTGAACCGGTTGCGCCGATCGTCCGGATACAGCGGCAGGTACACAATCCCAGCCTCCACCAGATCCTGAAAGAAGTGCGTGCCGAACGACACCTCGGGTACATAGCCGTCCCGCTCCCTCGCCACTTCGATCAGCATCTTCGACCGGTTGATATCGGCATAGCTTACCGGCACGCCCAGCCGCTTGTCGTTGCTGCCCCAGCGCCCCGGGCCGATCAGGATGAACCGCCGATCACGCAACTTCTCATTCAACGCACCAATCACGCGCGCCACCTGTACGCGCTTCTCGTTCGAATCCAGACGATCATAGTCTCTCGGGTCCACGTAGATCACGTACTCGATCCGGTCCACAATCCCTGACCGCACAAACTTATTCGCGCTGAAGATCGTCCGCTCCTCCGGCACGTCCGCGGGGATCGTCACCTCCTCCATCTCCGCCAACTGGCTTAACGTGCGACACTGCAGCAGGTACAGCCGCGTCCCATCGTGCGCGAACTCCACGTCCACCGGCACGCCGTACGCCAGTTCCAGTCGCCGCAACAACCCGCGCATCTGCTCCGGAAACGCGCCCTCGCTCATCAGCTTGTCGAAGGTGACGACCAGTTGCGAGGCCGGCGTATCGATGTACGTCCCCGTCGGCGGTACGAGCATGCCGTCCTGCGAAATCGACACAATCCGATCCAGCAGACCGAATTCCCCGGCCTGACGATGCAAGTCCTCGAACGAAACCGACTCCAGCCGGTTTTTTGACAGATTGATGACGTCGATGGTGCGCTGCGAACGGCGTGTGATTTCGGGAATCGACGACTCGTGCCGCAAGGTCGGCATTCCCAGCGCCACCATTCGCGGAAACTCCGACGCCACGCGATCCACGGCGCGCGTCCCAAGCCCCATCACGATCCGCATCAGCCCATCTTCGCGGCGAATCCGGGGACTCCAGCGATATTCATTCCGGCTGAACGCCACCCCCGCGAACGCCGGGGCGAAGTACGGCCCGAACCGCTGCCCCACCACTTTCTGGATCAGGACCGCCATGTCCTCCTCGTAGTCCAGCAGATCGTGCTCCCGGCGATACAGAAGCGGATCCGGCCCCAACGCGCTGGCAAACACCTCGGCGATCGCACCCAGCAGCGCCCCCAGACGCTTCTCAAGCGATCCCTGATTCCCAAGGAAAAAGCTCGCATACTTGCCCGAAAACGCCGTCCCGAACCGATCTTCCAACAGACTGCTCGACCGCACGATCACCGGGTGATGGCCGATTTCCTCCAGCAGACGCCGCAATTGCTCCACAACGCGCGGTGGGAACTTCCCATTACGAAACACCTGCTTGATCAGGCGGTAATCCTTGCGGATCTCCTCTGCCGTCTTGTACTTCTGATTCTGATACTCGCCCAGGTCGTTGAGCTTGATGAAGTCCTCGATCACATCGGAGCGAAGGTAATACGATTCCGGAATGGCGATGCCCGCTTGGTCCGCAACGGCCTGCTGAAGCCGCGATTCCTTTTCACGCTCCCGCCCCGATGAATCCGGGCCGCGCGTCAGGATGCGATGCGCGAGAAACATCCCCGCCGCCTTGCCGCCGATCCGCCCCAGGCCGCTCTCGTCGCCGATGATGCGCGGAACGATCTCGCCGAAATCGCGAATTCGCAGGTGCCGCTTGGCGATGCCGATGAATTCGAGCTGATCGCTGATGAGGTGGCGGATCAGACCGACGCGGATGCCCATCGCCTCGTCGGGTTGCAGGTGCGATTCGCCTTCGGGCAGGGCGCAGAACCGCCGCACCGCGTCGGAGAGCAACCGAAACGATACGGCGGAGAGTGAGACGATCGCGCGAAGCTTGTCAGCCTCCTCGCGCTTCAACGCAAGATTCACCAGATCGTCTATTTCCCGCGACGACAGGTGCTGCCCGGCGTACCAGCGTGTCAGTCGATTTACCGCCGCGCGCTCGGCTTCGTCGCCGCGAGGTGCTTCGGCGACGTTATGATTTCCCGCGCCCGGCTCTCTCTGCTCGCCGCGGGCCTTCTCGTACAACTCATCGATCGAGATCGCGCCCTTCTCGTGCAACGCCACCTGCAATTGCCGAATGATCCGATCCAGCAGGTGCGGATATCGCGCGAGATGACCGTCCAGCAGCGCCGCCGGTCCGGCTGCGATGTCTGTGTCAGGTTTCATAGCGTGCGGTCATGCCTCGTTTCATCGCGCTGCATCGACTCGGCTGCAACGTCGCTTCTCCACTGCCATCCTACCGCTTTCGCCTGGAACAATCCGAGCACCATGCTCCGGGCCGGATGGGCGCACCGTCACCGCGAAACCAGAACTTCGGTTACCCGAATGGCTGGATCGGCGACTGCTCGTAACCATCGCAATTATAGCATGTTACGAACCATGCCCCGAGGCATAACCCACCCTTTGCGTTTCAGCCGATAGTCACTTAGACTATTCCGCGTTCGACGGACATGCACGGATGGCCGTTCTCTGGGTCGCCCCGAGGGGGCATGACCGGCTGTATCCGTCTCGCCATCGAACGCATAGACAGGAGTGATTGGCCGTCACATGATCAAAGTTCGACCCCGCCCCAACGAGCCGGTACAGCAATTGATGCGCCGCCTGAAGAAGCTTTGCGAGCGCGAGGGAGTTCTGCGCGAGATGAAGCGGACGGCCTATTACGAAAAGCCTTCGGATCGCAACCGGCGCAACCTGCGCAAGGCCAAGCGCCGCGTGCAGAAGTTCGGCGAAGTTCCGGCACGCTGACGTTCGAATCACTTCAATTGTATATTTTTAATGAGCCCGAACGCCAAGGCGCAAATTCAGCGTCTGCGCGCGTGATTCGCGCTGAATTAAGTTGAGCAGGGCCAGCCCGCGCGACGGACGAGCGCGATGGGGAGACGGTCACCTCACCTACGCCGGGCGAGACAGGTGTCGCCGCGGGCGCGAGCAGTAGTAGACGCCGCCGGGCGGGACGTTCATCCAGACCATGCGATAGTTCACGTTGTCAAACAGGCGGTGATAAAAACCCTTGAACAGCACCGGGGCCACGGTGATCTGAATGAACATGCCGTTGGGGGTCAGCGATTCGCGCAGCCACTGCCACAGCCGCACGGCCGCTCGCTTCGGCAAACTGGGCGTCGGCAGACCGCTCAACACGTAATCCACTTTTTGAATGCCCAGCTTGGCCAGCGGCTCGCGCACGCGCGTCGCGTCGCATTGCAGCAGATTCGCCTCGGGGAAACGTCGGCGCAACACCTCGCAGAAATCGCCGTCGTTCTCGACCGCCACGAATCGATGGTGCGGCCGCATGTTCTCCAGAATCTCCTGCGTCACCGGGCCGGTGCCCGCGCCGAGTTCGACAATCGTCGCCGGTTTGCTCCAGTCGATCGGCCGAAGCACGCCCGCCACCAGCGATGGGCTGGAAGGCACGGCCGATGAAATGGTCCGCCCCTTGGCGAGAAACTTGCGGAAGAACAAGCTGAAGTCCGCGGCTTTGGCGCGGCGCTCGCCGAGCGTGGTCGCAGCCATTTCGGGTTCGGCGACGTTGGCGTTCAACGGATCGTGGCTCACATAGGCTCCGTAGAGAAAGGTGAGGATGCTTGCATGATGCCGTGCGAGTTCGGCCTTGCCGCTCCCGGCGAAATCAACAGACTCCGTTCCGTCGTGCGGGGCGATCCGGCGGATCGGCACACGGCCGAATCCCGCCGAAGTCCAATCACGGCCATCCACGGCCGACCGCATCGTTGGCGTTCACATTCGTTGCACCGCGCCGGTCCGAACGTGTCGTCTCGTCTACTGCAGCGCCGCGCCGGCCGCCACAGACTGGGCGTTGCAGGACTTGAACCTGCGACCTCCTGCATGTCGAGCAGGCGCTCTAGCCAACTGAGCTAAACGCCCCAGGGCCGTCTCGCGCCGAACCGCTCGCCGACCATTCAGGAATGGTTAATGAGAACACTTCGAATGTCAAGCGTAATGCCCGCAATACGTTGCGCCCGAAGTCCCCGTTGCGGCTTGACGCCCCGCTTCTTCGTCCTTATAAACATGGGTCCGCACGGCCCACGAGGCCGACGGTCGCGCGACTAGCTCAATTGGCAGAGCAGCTGACTCTTAATCAGCGGGTTCGGGGTTCAAGTCCCTGGTCGCGCAATGCCCCCTACCTCACTGGAACGGCTCCTTGCCGACCACCCCGGAAAAACTCGGCCTCTGGCTCGTCGGTGCTTCCGGCAATGTCGCGACGACGGTCGCCGTCGGTCTCGCGGCAATGGTATCACACCGCGCTCGTCCCGTCGGACTGCTGACAGAATCCCCAGCCTGTCGCGGATTGCGGATGATTCCTCTCTCGCGAATCGTACTCGGCGGTCATGAAATCGCGCGCCGCACGCCGCTTCAAACCGCACATGAATTGGCTGACCAGAGCGGATTATTCGGCGCCGACCTTCTCAAGGCCGTCGCGCCGGCGCTGCGTCGATATGGTCGTTGCATCCGCCCGGGCTACGACCCCTTCCGCTCGAAGCAGCCGTCGGCCGCGAAAGTGATCGCGTGCCTTCGGCAAGACTTCGAATCGTTTCGTCGATCGCAGCGATTGACGCGCGTCGTTGTCGTTCACGTCGCGTCGGCCGAGGCGGAATTCGACGCGCACAAGCTTCCGCGCGCGTGGGGCGCCTTTGAGAAAATGCTCACGCGCAGTTCGCCGGCGAATCTTCCGCCCAGCGCGCTCTATGCCGTAGCGGCGATTGAGGCCGGAGCGGCGTACGTCAACTTCACGCCGGCAGTCGGCGCGGACCTTTCTGCGATTCGGGCGCGGGCGGCGCAGCGCGGCGCGGCCCTCATGGGGTCGGATGCCAAGACGGGCGAGAGCCTGCTGCGATCCGTGCTCGCCCCGATGTTCTCGGACAGATGTCTTAATGTACGAAGCTGGACCGGCGCGAATCTGCTCGGCAATCGCGACGGCGCGAACCTTTCTAATGCGAAGGTCAAGGCCGCCAAGCTCCGCTCGAAGGACGCCATCCTCGCGTCGCTGCTTTCACCGCGGCCCGACACGCACACGGCCATTGAGTTTGTCGCGTCGCTGCACGACTGGAAGACCGCATGGAATCACGTTCACTTCGCCGGTTTCCTGAACACGCCCATGGCGCTGCAATTCACCTGGCAAGGGTGCGATTCGATCCTGGCCGCGCCGCTGGTGATCGATCTGGCGCGCCTGGCTGATCTGCATCTTCGCCGCGGAGAATCGGGCGTCATGTCGCACCTGGCCGCGTTCTTCAAAGCACCGATGGATTCGCGCGAACACCACTTCCATCGACAGATGGCCGCCCTGCACGCCTATCTCGACGCGGCCCGCGCGGAGGCCCGCCGATGACGCCGCGACTCGCTTACAGCGCCAACGCCTACCTGCGGTGCGACGTCCTGGAGGCGATCCGGCGCATCGCCGAAATCGGCTATCGCGGGATTGAGTTGATGGCCGACGCGCCGCATTTGTGGCCGGCCGAGACGACGCCCCAGACGATTGACGCGGTGCGCGCGGCCCTTGATCAGCGCGGACTGACGATCTCCAACGTCAACGCGTTCATGATGAACCGCATCGGCGATCCGCGGCAGCCCTACTGGTATCCAAGCTGGCTTGAACCGAATCGCCCGTACCGCCAGGTGCGAATCGACCATACGCTCGCGGCATTGTCGATGGCTCGCGATCTCGGCGCGCCGCACATCACCACCGAGCCGGGCGGACCCAAGCCCGACGGAATGACCTGGCGCAGTGCGTTTCAGCTTTTTGTCGAGATGCTCAAGCCCGTGGTCGAGCGCGCGGAGCAATTGGGCGTCCGACTGCTGGTCGAACCCGAACCGGGATTGCTGATCGAGCGGTGCGAACAATACCTCGAGCTGGCCGATCGGATTCGCTCGCCGGCCCTGGGTTTGAATTTCGACGTGGGCCACGCATACTGCGTCAACGAAGACCCGGCGATCTGGATCCCGCGCATGCGCGAACACACGATCCATTTTCACCTCGAAGACATCGCGGCGACGCGGGTGCACGAGCACCTGGTTCCCGGTCGCGGCGCGATTGATTTTCCCGCCGTGCTGGCGGCGATCGGACAAGAGTATTTCGACGGCGGTGGCTGGGCGACGGTGGAGTTGTATCCCTACGTGGATGACCCCGACGGCGCGGGTCGCTCGGCGCTCGCATATCTCCGCGACGCGGCGGCCGATTCATGAGCAAGCTCCGCGCCTACGCCGAGCTGGTGCGACTGCCCAATCTCTTCACGGCGGCGGCCGATGTGCTGGCGGGCTACTGGCTTTATTCGCGAGCGCTTTCAGCGACGCCGGTGCTTGCGTTGCTGGTGGCTTCATCCATCTGTCTTTATGCCAGTGCCGTGGCCCTGAATGCCGTCGTGGACGTAGAGGTGGACCGCGGCGAACGCCCCAAGCGCCCAATCCCCTCCGGCCGGCTGACGCTACACGACGCGCGGCGCTGTTTCGCGTGGCTTGTACTCCTCGGACTTGCATCAGCCGGAGCGGCGTCCTTTCTCGCGCAGACGCCGGCCTGCATCGCCTTCGCCGGATTGATTTTCTTCTCCGGCGCGCTGTACAACCTCGGCGTGAAACACACAACGCTCCGCGCTGCGAACATGGCGACGTGTCGCGGGCTGAATCTCGCGATGGGCATGTCGGGCCACGCCGCCATTGCCGGACTACCGCTACTGGCGTTGTTCACCTTTGTGGCCTCGCTCACTCATTTCGGCCGTGACGAGGCAGCAATCACCGCGCGAAGTCGACTGCGCGGCGGCACGGCCGGCATCCTGATCGCCTTGCTGTTGCTCGGCTATTTCGCAGCCGAACGCATGATGACGGATACAACCGTCCTCGTGCTGTGGCTCGCACTGGCGATTCACGTCGGACGCGTCGCGCTGCGTGCCTTCAAACGCCCCGACCCCATGAACGTGCAATACGCGATGGGCACGTTCATCCTTGCGATCATTCCGTTTGATGCGATCATGGTGTGCGCGGCGCACGGGTGGCGCGGAGGTGTGCCCTTTGCCGTGCTGCTGCTGGGAGCAGTCACCGCTGCGCGCTGGGCGCGCGCGACGTAATCGTCGCTGACTTTCTTGGCAAATACCCGATGGCGCCGATTCTTTCCTACAACACGAACGGCTTTGCACACCATCGTCTGCCCGATGCGATCGATGTTCTCGCTGGCGTCGGCTACCGCCAGGTCGCGATCACCCTCGATATTCATTCTCTCAATCCCGCGGATGCGAATCGGGACACGCAAATCGCCGCCATCCGAGACTTGCTGTCAAAGCACGACATGACTTGCTCGATCGAAACGGGCGGACGCTTCGTGCTGGACCCACTTCGCAAACACTGGCCGACGCTCATCAGCGGGGACGCGCGCGACCGGCAGCGACGGATCGATTTCCTGCGCCACGCGATCGACATCGCCCGCGCGCTCGACGCCGAGGCCGTCAGTTTCTGGTCTGGCGCCATGGAACCCGGCGTGTCTGTTAACTCGGCCTGGTCGCATCTCCTGGCGGGTTGCCGCGAACTGCTGATTCACGCCCGGGACCGCTCGATACAACTGGCGTTCGAACCGGAACCGGGCATGTTCATCGAAACCTGCGATCAGTACGCGAAACTGGCCGGTGAAATGGTCCCGATCTCGGGCGGCATCCCGCTCGGCCTGGCGCTCGACGTCGGCCACGTTCACTGCCTCGGCGACGGCGACCCGGCGACACGCATCCGCCAATTTGCCGATCAACTCCGCGTCGTTCACATCGAAGACATGCGCGCCGGCGTACACGAGCACCTCATGTTCGGCGAGGGCGAAGTGAACTTCCCAGAGATCATCGCGGCTCTGCGCGTGGTGGGCTACACTGGGCCGCTGATCGTGGAGCTTAGCCGTCACAGCCACGACGCGGTCAACGCCGCACGACGGGCGTTCGAGTTTCTGTCGCACATGCTCACCTGATTGCGGCTACGAGGATACCAGCCATGCCTGACCAAACGATGATCTTTGTCTCCATGCCCGGCCTGCGCCGCCGCGACCTACAATCCATGCCGCGGTTGAGCGCCCTCGCAGCCGCGGGCGCCGTCGCCGATCTCGTGCCGACCTTCCCCTGCGTCACGTCGCCCGTTCAAGCGAACATGCTTACCGGCCGCACGCCGCAGGAGCACGGCATCATCGGCAACGGTTTCTATCATCGCGACCGACGCGAAGTCGAGCTTTGGGTCGGCCGCAGCGGCCTGATCGAGGGGCCGATGCTCTGGGACCGCTTCGCCTCGGCGGGCGTCACCAGTGCCGCATGGATGACGCAGAATATCAAGGACGCGGCCGCGGACTTCATCGTCACGCCCGAGCCGATTCACCACCCCGACGGCCGCATGGACCTTTGGTGCTACTCAAAACCTGACGGGCTCTATCAGCGGCTGTTCAACGATCTCGGCCATTTTCCGCTGATGAACTACTGGGGGCCGATGGCGAACATCAAATCGACCGAGTGGATCGTGAACGCCGCGATGTGGCTGATCCAGCGCGAGCGTCCGCGCGTCAATTACGTTTACATTCCGCACCTCGATTACGCCGCGCAGAAGTTCGGACCGAACAGCCCGCAGGCCGTCGCCGCGTGCGCCGAGGCCGACGGGCAACTGGGCCGATTGTTTGACGGACTTGGATCCATCGGCATCGCGGAGCCTGCCATTCTCGTCGTCGGCGAATATGCGCTCACCGACGTGTCGCGCGTGCTCTATCCCAATCGCGTGCTGCGCGACGCCGGCTTTGCCCGAATCGACGAGCGCGATGGCGCAGAGCATCTCCATGTCGCCGAGAGCGTCGCGTTTGCGGTGGTCGATCATCAATTCGCCCACGTTTATGTCAGCAAGCCGGAGGAGATCGATGCCGTCGCGGGGCTGTTCGAGGGCGTTGACGGCATCGCCCACGTACTGACCGGTCGTGACCGCGCGGCGTTTCACGTGGACCATCCGCGATCGGGCGAAGTCGTGCTGATCTGTGAGCCGGACACGTGGCTGGCGTATTACTGGTGGCATGACGATGCAAAAGCCCCGCTGTTCGCACGGACGGTCGACATCCACGCCAAGCCGGGCTACGACCCGGTCGAGCTGTTCTTCGACCCGGCGACCAAGGCGATTCCGCTCAACGCGGCGCTGGTGAAGGGTTCACACGGCGCGCCGGCGACGCAACCCGAACAATTCGCGGCGATCATTGCGAATTGGTCACTCCCGGCGAACGCGAGTGCGCTTCGCGACACGGACGTGTACACCCTAATCGCGAAATCCGGCTATTCCGAGCCGCGACCGTAAGGGAGCGCCGAGTGGTGCTTCGACAACGAGAAAACGCATCAAGGCTTCGTCAAACGCCTGATCGTAAATATTGCCATGAATAATCCGCTCGCCTATTTCATCACGTTTACGTGCAAGGGCGCTCGGTTACACGGCGACCAGCGAGGTTCCATTGATCGCGAACACAATCAACCAAAGAGTGACTTCGCCCCGCCCAATCCTGTTCGCGTCACTTCTGAAGCGGACCGAATGATCGGTGATCCCATCGTCTTGTCCGCCAATCAACGTGCCTGTCTAACAGCGACAATCATCGAGGTCGCCAGGCATCGCGGCTGGACGATTCACGCACTGGCCGTACGCTCCAATCATCTCCACGTCGTGGTTTCCTCAAATGGTACTTCTCCGGAGCGCGCCATGAATGACTTCAAGGCGTATGGCACGCGACGATTGCGAGAGCGTGGCCTGCTTGGAGAGGACGAACCGCTCTGGACCCGGCACGGAAGCACGAAGTATCTGTGGAACACGGCGGACATCGCCACGGCTGTTCAATACGTTGATGAGTGGCAGGATGATCCGCGGCGGTTTGATTGAATCGCTGCGCTCCGGATGCTTTGTACGTCAATTCCAGGCGTCCGACGTAGCCGCAAGCGAACCCGGCGCTCCCTGACGGTCGCGGCTCGGATTGCGCGCAAATCGCTAGTTCAATCGATTCCCTTGAACCGCCGGCCCTGACGGAGAAACGCCAGCGGGTTATCATATACAACCTTCGATATCTCCGTCGCGATCCAGCCGCGCTGGCGCAATTCCTGCATGAATCGCGGCACGGCCATCGGCTCGCTCGGTCCCCAGTCCCCCGCCGAATTCACCAACAGCCGCTCACCGCCATACCGCTCCACCATGTCGGCCGCCCGCGCGGGCGTGCACTTGGTCACCGGATACAGCGTCATTCCCACCCAGCAGCCGGCGTCCAGCGCATGGCGAATCGTGTGTTCCTCGACGTGATCGATGCACACACGCTCCGGGCGGATGCCCGAATCGCCGCGAATCATGTCGAGAATCATCCGCGTGCCCTGGTATTTGTCCTCCAGGTGCGGCGTGTGGACGAGCACCAGTTCGTCATGCCGCGCCGCCAGATCGAGCTGCTCCAGAAAAATCCGGCATTCATTCGGCGTGTTCTTGTTCAGCCCGATCTCGCCGACGCCCAGCACGCCCGGCCGATCGAGGAACTCGGGGATCAGCTCGATCACCTCGCGCGACAGCGCGACGTTCTCCGCCTCCTTCGCGTTGATGCACAGCCAGCAGAAGTGACGAATTCCGAATTGCGCCGCCCGCTTCGGCTCGTATTCCGTCAGTTGTCGAAAATAATCATGAAACGCCGCAGCGCTGCCCCGGTCGAACCCCGCCCAGAACGCCGGCTCGCTCACGGCCACGCAACCCGCCTGCGCCAGCCGCTCGTAGTCGTCCGTCACGCGCGAGACCATGTGAATGTGCGGGTCGATGTATTGCATGGACTAACCCCGCGCCTGCCAGCCCGCTTCATACGCCCGCGAAAAGATCATCTGCACGCGCTCCGCGCGATCCGGCCCATCGACCAGCAGCGCCGCGATCGCCTCGCGCGTCTTCACCAGTCGCGGATCATTCCACACACCGGCTGCGCCCGCGCCACGCTCGATGCGATCCAGGATCGCCGCCACGTCCAGCAATCGGCTCCGCGCTTCATTGAAATGCCGAGCCAGCGCCGCATCGGCCGAAAGACTCACCGCCATGTCCGCCTCCATCAAATGGAATTCGCTCGCCGGCGCACAACCTGTATAATCGAACCCAACGTTCTGGTTACTGTTCTCGTTCGCGCCCGGGAGGCTCCTCGTGCAGATTCTCAACTCCGTTCTTGAATGCGTCGGCCACACTCCTATGGTGCGCCTCCGACGCGTCACCGCCGGCCTCAAGTGTACCATCGCCGCGAAAGTCGAGTACTTCAACCCGGGCGGCTCGGTGAAAGACCGCCCCGCCGTCCTCATGCTTGAAGAAGCCGAGAAGGCCGGCAAACTCAAGCCCGGCGGCACGATCATCGAGCCGACCAGCGGCAACACCGGCGCGGCCCTCGCTATGGCCGCCGCGATCAAGGGCTACCGCTGCATTCTCGTCATGCCCGACAAGATGGCTCCCGAGAAATTCGCCCTGCTGCGGGCGTACGGCGCCGAGACCGTCACCGTCCCCACCGTTGGCGCGAACAGCCCGGAGAGTTACTACAACGTCGCCAACCGCCTCACGCAGGAAATCCCCGGCGCGTTCCAACCCAATCAGTTCGAGAACCCCAACAACCCCCAGGCCCACTACAACACCACGGGGCCGGAAATCTGGGAGCAGACCGACGGCAAGATCGACTACTTCGTCGCCGGCGTCGGCACCGGCGGCACGATCTCCGGCACGGCGCGCTACCTGAAAGAAAAGAAACCCGCGATCAAAGTCATCGGCGCCGATCCCGAAGGCTCAATTTATACACAAGGCAACATGCCAAAGGGCTATCTCGTCGAGGGCATCGGCGAGGATTTCGTCCCCAACACCGCTAACCTCAAGCTCGTCGATCAGGTCATCGCCGTCAGCGACAAAGACTCCTTCACCATGGCCCGCCGCCTCGCGCGCGAGGAGGGCCTGCTCGTCGGCGGCTCGTGCGGCACCGCGGTCTGCGCCGCCCTCAAGGTCGCCGCCGATCTCCCGGCCGACAAGCTCGTCGTCGTGTTGCTGCCCGACTCCGGCCGCGGCTACTTGAGCAAGATCTACAACGACGAATGGATGCAGAGCAAGGGGCTAATTCCCCTGCCGGGCCACGGCATGACCGTCGGCGACGTGCTCGGCTCCAAGGGCGACATCCCGCCGCTCATCACCGTGAACCGCAAGGACCCAGTCGCCAAGGCCGTCGATCTGATGCGCAAGAACGGCATCTCGCAGTTGCCCGTCGTCGGCGACAACGGCGATGTCGTCGGCTCGATTCAGGAAATCACGCCGCTGCAACTGGTCTTCGACCACATCAACATCGCGACCAAGGCCATCGGCGACGTCATGGGATCGGCCTTTCCCAAACTTGAGAAAAACGTCGAGATCGAAAAAGGCATCAAGGCCCTGTCGCTCGGCGCGTCGGCCATCATCGTCACCGACGATCACAAGCCGCTGGGTCTGCTCACCAAGACCGACTTCATCACATACCTCTCCGGCGGGCCGGAGGGCGTCGAGGCAGTCAAGGCGGCGAAGTAGCACCCGTCGGCCGATCCGAGTGTCAGTCCACGCCCGACGCTTTTGTGCGCAGTTTATTTGCGTTAAAATCCTCGCGGCATCCAACGAAAGGACACCCATGAACTTCGCCACGCGCGCCATTCACGTCGGACAGGAAGCCGAGCCGGTCACCGGGGCCACCATCGTCCCCATCTTTCAGACCTCCACGTACACCCAGGACGGCATCGGCAACCACAAGGGCTACGAATACGCCCGCACCGGCAACCCGACGCGCACCGCGCTCGAGTCCTGCCTCGCCTCGCTGGAAAACGCCAAGCACGGCCTCTGCTTCGCCTCCGGCCTCGCCGCGACCAACACCGTGATGAACCTGCTGTCGGCCGGCGATCACGTCATCTGCGCCGACGATGTGTATGGCGGCACGTATCGGCTCTTCGAGCTTGTGTGGAAGCGCTACGGCCTCACGTTCAGTTGGGTGGACATGACCAACCCGGACAACGTCGCCAAGGCCGCGAAGCCCAACACGAAGATGATCTGGATGGAGACGCCGACCAATCCGTTATTGAACATTGTCGATATATCGGCCGTGGCGAAGATCGGCAAGCAGCACAAGCTCATCACCGTGGTGGACAACACCTTCGCCAGTCCGTACCTGCAACAGCCGCTGGACATGGGGGCCGATGTGGTCGTTCACAGCACGACGAAGTACCTCGGCGGCCACTCCGACGTGGTCGGCGGCGCGACGCTGACGAGCAACGACGATCTCTACACGCGTCTGAAATATCATCAGAACGCCGTCGGCGCCGTGCCCGGGCCGCACGACTGCTGGCTGGTCCTGCGCGGAATCAAGACGCTGGCCGTGCGCATGGAGGCGCATTGCGCGAACGCCGCGAAGGTCGCCGCGTGGCTGGCGAGCAACCCGGCCGTCTCGCGCGTGATCTACCCCGGTCTGGCGAATCACAAGCAACACGCCCTCGCCAAACGGCAGATGCGGGCCTTCGGTGGCATGGTCTCGTTCGAGTTGAAAGGCAGCGAAGCGGCCGCACGGGCCGTCGCCGGAAAGACCAAACTCTTCTCGCTGGCCGAATCCCTCGGCGGCGTCGAGAGCCTCATCGGACACCCCGCGACCATGACCCACGCCTCCATGCCCGTCGCCGAGCGCGAAGCCCGCGGCCTGACCGGCGGATTGCTGCGATTGTCCGTGGGGATTGAGGATGCGGACGACTTGATCGCGGACCTCGATCAGGCTTTTTCGACAATTCGCGCAAGCGCACCTGTAGCGATACACGCGTAGTAGGAATGCGTAATTGGCATCGCAGCGAGCACGCTCGCCGGCTAAATGGCCGGTGCGTCGCGGGCGGACACATCCGATGAATTGCGCCGAGGACGCACCCGACAAACCAGTGACTTTCGCGCAGTAAAAAACGCGAGGCCGAACTGGCGCTCCGGTAAGCACCAATCCGGCCTCACGTTGCAAGAGGTCTAGCCGGGCGTTACGACTTGCCCAGCAGACAGCGTTGGAGCGCTTCCGCCTCGAGTTGCGGATCTCCGCCGCTGTCCCGTAGCCGTTCGATGAACGCCTGGATGTCCCGACCGTCCACCACGCCGTCGCCGTTGTAGTCGCAATTGTCCGCCGTGGCGGAGGTCGCTGCCGGACCGGCCGTCGCCAGTTCGGCCACTTCGAGCGGCTGGGTGTCGGTCGAAATCATCACGGACGTCCGATCGACCGTGTTGACTGTCCTGACTAAGCTGGGCCCCACAAACACCACCGCCACCGCAGCCGCAGCCGCCAGGGGCAGCCCCACGCGAACCCATGCCATCCGCCGACGGAGAAGGCCGGTAACCTTCGCCTGCGGCGTCTGCCACGGGAAGCCCGCCGCCGCCGCGAAACAGCCCGCTTCGCGAGCCTCTCCCAGCGTGCCGAGCATTGCATGGAGCTTGTTGTGAGTGGAGTCCATCTTAGTCCTCTATACCTCCTTGCGAATTCCCCCCTCCCAGCGCGGAAAAAAATGAAAAATCGATGCCTTTTTTTTCCATGCACCCTCGCAAGGCTTCCATGACCCCCGGCAGCCTCGAGTCTCGCAGCGTGGATTCGGGGATGCTAAGTGCTTGTGCCACAGCCTTTAACGTGCGATTCTCGAAGTACCGCAGCCGCACGATCGCCTGATCCGCCTCCGGCAGCCGAGAGACACAGTCATTCAGCCCCGCCAGGGCCTCGGCCTCGGCCGCGATGGCTTCCGGTGTCGCTTCGTCCATTGCCGGATCGGCTTCGCTCGCAGCGGGTCCGGGCGCATCCGCGGCGTACTTTCGCGCCGACTCGCGGTTCACGTTTCGCAGAATTCCTGCCAGCCAGACCAGGAACGGCGTGCGGCCGTCGTAATCGTTGCGCCGGTTAAATGCCCGGCACCAGGTCTCGTTGGCGAGGTCGTCCACGCGGTCGCTTCGGCGGGCCAGCCGCCACGCCATGAGTCGGACGCGCTGGTAATAAAGCCGGTAGGCCCGTTCGAATGCCTTTTCGTCGCCTTCGCGAACAGCGCGGAACAGTTGTCGCTCGTCGCGGTCTCGCATAGGGTTGACCGAAGGCAGGTATTGATTCGTCAGGCGTCTCGGAAGCGGTCAGGACATCGCACGCCGACCGACGCCTCCATGGTAACACAAATGCGGTACGCGCCACAGATTGCGCGCATCACGCCGAACGAGCCGTGGTTGCGAGTCTGGCAAATGCCAGTAAAATCCTCGGTAATCATGCACCAAGACCGGTCAGTGTTTCAGTCATTCGATCCACGCGAAAGGCGATCATGAAGCTCGGTATACCCTCCGCCATCGGCCACGGCGAGACGCGCGTCGCCCTCGTCCCCGAGGTGCTGGCAAAGCTGAAGAAACTCAATATCGAGGTCGTCGTGGAACGGGGCGCCGGCAACGCCGCCGGGTTTCCCGATTCGACCTTTGAATCGGCCGGAGCGATGCTTGTGGATGGCGCGGCGGCCGTCTGCGAGCACTCCAACCTGATCGTCTCGATCCGCCCACCGATGCCGGATCTGCTCGATCAGATGCGGAGCGATACCGTGCTGATCGCGATGTGCAATCCGCTTGTGCGGCACGACCTTGTGAAAGACCTCGCCTCGCGCGGCTTCACCGCATTCGCCCTTGAGCTGATGCCGCGCATCACGCGCGCGCAGGCCATGGACGTGCTGTCCAGCATGAGCAGCCTGGCGGGGTACAAAGCCGTGTTGCTCGCCGCGAACGAGCTGGTACGCATCTTCCCGATGATGATGACGGCCGCGGGAACGATCACACCGGCCAAGGTGCTGGTGCTTGGCGCAGGCGTCGCCGGGTTGCAGGCCATCGCGACGGCCAAGCGGCTGGGCGCGGTTGTCGAGGCATTTGACGTGCGGCCGGTCGTGAAGGAACAGGTGGAGAGCCTCGGCGCGAAGTTCGTGGTGGTGGATGCGCCGCAGGAGGACGCACAAGACAAGGGGGGATATGCCAAAGAGATGTCAGCGGCGTATCAGCAGCGCCAGCGCGAAGTCATCGCCCAGCATGTGAAGGAAAACGACGTGGTCATCTCCACGGCGTTGATTCCTGGCAAGCCAGCGCCGCGGTTGATCACGGCTGACATGGTGCCGCATATGCGGCCCGGATCGGTGATCGTCGATCTTGCGGCGGAAGCGGGCGGCAATTGCGAGTTGACCTGCCCGGGCGAGACGGTGGTGAAGCATGGCGTGACGATCCTCGCGCCGACCAATCTCGCGGCGACGGTTCCCTTCCACGCCAGTCAGATGTTTGCCCGCAACGTCACGTCGTTCCTGACGGACATCGTCAAGAACGGCGAAATCGTGATGAACATGGACAACGAGTGCATTCGCGATACGCTGATCACGCGTGAGGGACAGGTCGTCAGCCCGCGCCTGCGCGAGATCATGGGCTTGGGCGCGCCGGCCCTGCAACCGGCATGAGCCATTTCGACGCCACGAAGCGAGCCGCACGTTAAGGAGTACGGACAATCATGAATCTATTGATGTTCTCGACTGCCCTCCTGGCTGACGGCGCCGCCGCGCACGGTACGGCCGCTCCATCGCCGGCGTCGATGTTTGTGACGGCCATCACCGTGTTCATCCTCGCGACCTTTGTCGGGTTCGAGGTCATCACCAAAGTGCCGCCGACGCTTCACACGCCGCTGATGTCGGGATCGAATGCCATCAGCGGCATCACGATCATCGGCGCGGTCCTCGCCGCCGGTCTGAAGCTTAACTTCATCACGATCATCTTCGGCATCCTTGCGATCATCTTCGCGATGATCAACGTCGTCGGGGGATTCGCCGTCACCCACCGCATGCTCGGCATGTTCAAGAAAAAGGGCTGATTTGTGTCAGAAGCCGTCCGAAACGCGCTGTACCTGTTCGCCTCGATCTGCTTCATCATCGCGCTGAAGCGCTTGAGCCATCCGCGCACCGCCGTGCGCGGCAACGTCACCGGCGCGCTCGGCATGCTCGTCGCCATCGCGGTCACCTGCTTCGTCGCCTACGAGGATCCCGACATCTCCGGTCTGGGCTATTGGCTGGTCGGCATCGGCCTCGCTGTGGGCAGCATCGCGGGACTTATTTTCGCGGTTCGCGTCCCCATGACCGGCATGCCGCAGATGGTTGGCCTGCTGAACGGCTTCGGCGGCGGCGCGTCGCTACTAGTCGCCGCGTGCGAACTCATCGCGCGAATGGGAGCCGGTGACGTTCCCACCGAGGCCACGGCCGTCACGGAAATGCGATTTTTCGTCGGCTCGACGATGGCCGCCGGTCTGATCGGCGCGGTCACGTTCTTCGGCAGTCTCGTGGCTGCGGGCAAGTTGCAGGAACTGAAATGGGTTCCCAGCGGCAATGTGATTCCCGCGCAGCAACTGGCCAACGCGCTCCTGCTGATCGCCACGATCGGCTTGTCGGTCTGGGCGACGTACGATCTGTCAAAGCTCTGGCTGTTCTTTCCGATGGTTGTGCTCGCGTCGGTACTGGGCGTGTTCGTCACGACGCCGATCGGCGGCGCTGACATGCCGGTCGTGATTTGTCTGCTCAACTCTTATTCCGGCATGGCCGCCGCGGCGACCGGCTTCGTGCTGAACAACTACGGGCTCATCATCGCCGGTTCGCTCGTGGGGTCATCGGGCATCATCCTCTGCCAGATCATGTGCAAGGCGATGAACCGCTCGCTGGGCAATGTGCTGTTCGGCAAGCTGGGCACGGCCACGGGCGGCGCGTCGGCCGACGATGTCTACGGCGGCAAAGTGAAGTCCGCCTCGGCGGAAGAACTCGGCCTGCTCTTCGACGGCGTTCGTCGCGTCGTCATCGTGCCGGGCTACGGCATGGCCGTTTCGCAGGCGCAACATGCGGTGCGCGATCTGGCCAATGCCCTGGAAGCGCGCGGCGCGACGGTGGAGTACGGCGTTCACCCGGTCGCCGGACGCATGCCGGGTCATATGAACGTGCTGCTCGCCGAGGCCAACATCCCGTATGACAAGGTCAAAGAAATGGACGAGATCAACTCGACCTTTGACCAGACCGATGTCGCGATCGTCATCGGCGCGAACGACGTGGTGAACCCCGTCGCCCGGACCGATCCCAAGTCGCCCATCGCCGGCATGCCGATCCTCGATGTCGACAAGGCCCGCACCGTCGTGGTCGTGAAGCGCAGTCTTAGCCCCGGCTTCGCGGGCATTCCCAATCCCTTGTTCGCCGCGCCCAATACGCTGATGTATTTCGGCGACGGCAAGAAGGCCATCCTCGACCTCGTCGCCGCCGTCAAGCAGGCCGGGTAACCGGTGCGCCGATGTCCCACACGGGCTACTACTGGGACGCCGCATCGCTCGAACACGACACCGGTCATCATGTCGAGTGCATCGCCCGGGCCCAGGTGCTCGCGCCCGATGCCCTCCGACCGCTCGTCCCCGGATTGAATCACCGCCCGACCGTGTCACACGACGCCCGCGCCTGGATCACGCGCGTTCATTCAGCGGCCTACCACGATCGCATTCGACACGCCATCGAGCACGGCACACACCTGCTGGACAGCGGCGATACGGTCGCGAGCCTCATGAGCTACGACGCCGCCATCCATGCGGTGAACACGCTCCTTACAGCGGCTGATGACGTAATGAGCGGGGCCTGCCGCAATGCGTTCTGTGCCGTGCGGCCGCCGGGGCATCACGCACGTCCCGAGGCGGCCATGGGATTCTGCCTCTTCGCGAATGTGGCCATCGTCGCGCGCTACCTGCAACAGCAGCACGGCATCGATCGAATCGCGGTCGTCGATTGGGACGTTCACCACGGCAACGGCACGCAGGAGATTTTTTACGACGATCCGTCGGTGCTGTTTGTTTCGCTGCATCAGCACCCGCTCTGGCCCGGCACGGGCATGACGAATGAATGCGGCGCAGGCGCGGGGACGGGCTTCACACTAAACATCCCGATTGCGCCGGCCACGCCGGAGCGCGATTACGTCGCGGCGTTTGAGCGGGTGGCCCTGCCGGCGGTTCGAGATTTTCAGCCGGAGTTCCTCTTGATCTCTGCCGGGTTTGATGCCCATCGGGACGATCCGCTTGGCGGGCTGCATCTCACGGAGACGGGGTTTGAGACGATGACGCGGCACCTGATGCACGTGGCTGATGAATTCTGCGATGGGCGGATCGTCAGCGCGCTGGAGGGTGGTTACAACCTGACGGCGCTGCAGAATTCCGTCGCGGCGCATGTGAGGGAGTTGGCAAGGCACGAGGAGTGAGCGGGCCGCAAGCCATGTGCCGATGCAACGGTGCGTCGAGGACGCACCCTACTACTCCTCAATCTTGTCAACTTCGAACACACTCACCGCGGCATCTGGCCCACGCCAGGCGTCGGGGGCCACGCCGATCTTCTCCGCGCAACAGACCGATAGAAACGTCGCCGCATCCCAGCCGTGCTCGGTCGCCACGCTGGGCAGAAAGCACCCGCGTCGCCCGCCAACCGAAACGTGGATGCCGTGTCGGCCGATCACGATTTCGCTGACTTCCCGAATCGGTGTCAACGGCGACAGCAGCGACAATTCGATGCGCAGGGTCGGCAGATCGCCCGGCCCCAGCGGCGCGCCGGTGAAGCGCGAGTCGTGCGTCGCCTCGGCGGCGATGTGCCGAATGGTGGAGATCAGTTCGCCATCCGGGTGAAACGTGCCGATGCAGCCGCGAAGCCGCTCGCCACAACGAAGCGTCACAAAAACGCCGTGATTGGGATACGCGGATTCGCCCGCAACCATAGCGGGCAAAGGCTTACCGCGAACTTCGGCTTCGATGGCCTCACGCGCCACGCGAAGCAGATGCTTCCGAGCGCGTTCATCAAATTCGTATCGAGCGGTCACGACTGGTCGCCTCCCATTCTGGTTTCGAGGCGAGTCGGCGGCATCGCGATCAGGGCCGGGCCGGCGGCTGCGGGGAAGTGTACGCCGGCGAAGCGCCCAGCCGCGCCAGCGCCGCCACGACTCCCGGCGACCCGGGTCGCATCGCGTGCGCCTTCTGGAGCGCCTTGACCGCCTCGGCGTCGTTGCCGCATCGCATGTAGAACAGACCCAGCTCGGCGTAGGCCGCGGGATTCTCCGGCTCCACCGAGACTGCCTGCTTGAAATACAACTCGGCTTTGTCGATCTCGCCGGCCTGCGCGAACTGCCGAGCCTTGAAGATGTGCATCTTCGCCTGCGGGCCGACGTACGAGGCCGCCCACGTCGCGACATCCAGCGCGTCCTTGTGTTTGCCCTTCAGGATCAGTGCATCCGCCTTGGCCTGTTGCGCCCGGCTGTATCCGGGGAACGCGCCCACGGCGGCATCAAACGTCGATAACGCGCGATCGCAATATCGAAGCGCGCCGGGAAGGTCATCTTCCCGAAACTGCCGATCGGCCATCTTCAAATATGCCAGCCCGGTGTAGTACGACGGCTCAGGCCGCTCGCGGTCTGCCTCGGCCGCGTTCTTGAACATCGCAATCGCTTCGGCGTACTGCTGGTTCTCGTATTCGCTCAAGCCTTCGGTCATCAGCTCGTCATAGCCGCTCGTGGGCCGCCCGCAGCCCATCCCCGCCACGACCACGAGCGCGCAAATGACTACCACCCGGTGAAAGCTACCCACCAGCCAAGACGAATATCCGGCTCGCATGACCTTTGATAACATAGGCATGATGCTAATACTCCCGCGAGGCAGCCGCAAGGACGGCTGGCCGGTCGAGTCGAGTCGACGACGGCCGCCGATGAAACGCCTCTTTTCGGATCGGCATTGGAACGCACTTGAATGAACGGCAGTCAGGCGCCTTCAACAAGGGCCGAGAACCCCCGGCGATTCGTCGTCCTGCAACATACGGATAAGGCCGGTATTCACTTTGACCTGATGATCGATCTCGGACCGGCGCTGGCTACGTGGAAGTTCTCTCAAGCCCCGGAGCAAGCGGCGACCGGATCGTTGCCATGTCATCGTATCGGCGATCACCGGCGCGCTTACCTCGACTACGAGGGGCCGATTTCCAGTGACCGCGGGCACGTCGTCCGCCATGACGCCGGAGACTGTGACGCGACCAGCGATGATGGTTTGAATTGGCTGGTCACGTTTCGCGGCGAGAAGCTGTCCGGCCGATTTCGATTGAGATTCGCGGATGCACCGGACGGCGCGTGCTGGCTTGATGTGGTACCCGGCTAGCGCGGGGGAGGTCGTCGGCCAAGCGGCTGCACCATGATGCTGATCCGCCCGGGTTCGACAATCAGATCGGTGACGCGGTACGCCATCCCGCCGTTTTTCCACCATCCTTCGGCGTCAACGCGCAGCCCGGTCACGAGGTCGCCCTTGATCCGCGGGCTGCCGGGCCAGAGCTTGCCCTCGGCATGGTTGACGGCGCGATCCAAACCCAGGCGGTTCAAGTCAAACGGAATGCGCGCCGATCCGCAGCGCGTCGCGAGCGCGCGAATCTCGATCGCGCCATCGCGGAATCCCACCGAGAAATCAAGCGACACGATGACCTGCACACCGCCCAGTTTGTACCGACCGGCAACGGTCACCTCGCCCTTTTCAAGGACCACAAACGGCGCGGCCAGTTCGGGCGGAGTCAGGCTGTCCAGCAGCGGGTAGATCTCGCGCCGCATGGCGATCCATCGATTCACGCTCTCGGCGTCCAGGTGATAGACAAATGGCTGTCCGGCGCGAAGGCTCTCGGTGAACCGCTGCTCGGCATCGACGAGATTGTTGCGCACCCGTTGGCGCTGGTCCGTCGCGATTTCCGGTGGCGCGTACCACGACGGCGTGCGCAGCAGCGCGAAGGCACCGGCCGCGGTAACGCCCAGCGCCCCGAGCAACGCGAGCGCGGCGTATGTTCGCCAGGCGCTGCGGCGAATCCAGTTCGGGAGACTTTGCATCATTCGATTGCGTTCCTCCATGGATCGCCGCTCGTGGATTGTCACCGCGGCGGGCCGACGATGCGAGCCAAGCGACCGCACGAATCCGCCCTCACGCATGGAATAGCGAAGCGGTCGAGCCACGAGAGAATTGACCCCTTCGCCCGATGCTCCATAGAATCCAATGGCGACCGTGGCGCATGAGGGCGCTGGCAATCCGAGGCTCTACCTCCGCGAGGGCTGGTCATTTCCGCGAATCGAACCATCGGGCTGCTGCTCGGCATCACCTGGACGCTCGCCATGGCGGCATTGGTCCATCGCGATGTGCTGCCCTATTGGCTCGCCGAAGACTCGCCAGGCCGCGCCCTGCGCGCGGGAGACTTCCAAACCGGCATCTTCAACGAACGCGGCGATCGCGTCGGCACGACCTGGGTCACGGCCACGCCGACGGCCGACATCACTACGGTGTACAACCTCTCCCAGCTCGACATCGGCAAGGTGACGGGGCTTGCGCCCTTTTCCGGTCCGCTGCTATTGGAAACCGTCGTCACGTTCAGCGGCGATAACACGCTTGATGACTTCAAACTCAACGTTACGGGCGGGCCGATGCCCGTGCGCGTCTCGGCCGAGCGATTCGGAACCGACTTCGCCTGTACGGTGCGGCTGGGCGATTCGACGATGACCGTGCCGTTCGACGGGCGCACGTCGAGCGTCTTGAGCGAAACGCTTCGCCCGTTCACGCACATGGGCAAGCTGCATGTCGGCCAGAGCTGGCGGCTGCGACTTCTCGACCCGCTGGCGTTGCTCAAGGGCGAGGCGATGGAGTTCCAGACCGAGTTGGCGCGCGTGACGCGACGGGAACAGCAGTCTATCAATGGCATAGAGCTGGAGTGCTTTCGAATCGAAACGCGCGGAGCGGTCGCCTGGGCCGATGACGAGGGCCGCATCCTTCGCCAGGAAGTCACGCTGCCGTTCCTGGGCAAGTGGATTCTGCTCGATGAGCCGTATGACGCCGCTGCGCGCAAAGCAGCCATGACGCTGACGCGCGTGTCAACCCCCCGGAAAGAAGCGCGCGATCGATCGCGTCGCCGCGGGGGCCGATGAATCCCATGGACGAACCTCGCACGATCACCATCGATATCCGCGACGTGACAAAGTGTTACGGGCGGTTGCGCGCGGTGGATCGTGTCAGCCTTCAGGCATCGGCCGGGGAGGTGCTCGCGTTCCTCGGTCCCAACGGCGCGGGCAAGACCACCACGATGAAAATGCTCTGCGGACTGCTGACGCCTGACGAGGGCGAGATCGCGGTCTGCGGCCGCTCGATCGCGCGCGAGCCGCAAGCCGCCAAGGCGATGCTGGCGTATGTGCCGGATCAGCCGTTTCTGTATGAGAAGCTGACCGCGCGGGAGTTTCTCTCGTTCGTCGGACGGATGTATGCACTAGACGATGCGACGATTTCGCAGCGCTCGACCCAGCTGATGCAGCGGCTGCAAATCGTCGGTTTCGCCGATCATCTCGCGGAGGGATTCTCCCACGGCATGAAGCAGCGGGTGGCGCTGGCAGGCGCGCTCCTGCATGATCCGGCCGTGCTGGTCGTGGATGAGCCGATGGTCGGACTGGACCCGCGGACCGTGCGCACCGTCAAGGAACTGTTCCGCGAGCGCGCCGACGCGGGCCGCACGGTGCTGATGTCCACGCACACGCTCGACGTGGCCGAGGCCATCGCCGACCGGATCGCGATCATTCATCACGGACGGATCGTCGCCTGCGGCACGCTGGCGGAGCTGCGCGCCCGGGCCGAACGTGAGCACCGGCTGGAAGATATTTTTCTCGAGATGACCCGTCCCGACGAGCCACAGGAAATGGCCGAGGCGGATGTCGTCCCGCGAGCCTGAAGCGCCCACCGCATATTATGACCCCACTGCCCATGAGCCATGCATCCGCAGTCAGCTGCCCACGCGCCACGGTCGATGCCCAAGTCGGAATCGGTATCTTGATTCGCCTGAAGGCGACTCTTCTGCGGAACCGCGTCCGTCAATTGCTCGACCAGTCGCCGATGCGGCTGCTGCTTATCATTTTTTTTGTCGCCGTAATCTGGCTGCTGCTCTATGCCGTCTTCGCGCACGTGTTTACCTTCCTGCGTCGTTTTGAGCAGCAGGCCGTTATCGCGATTCCCTACGTCTTCCACGCCTTTTTTCTGGCGATGACCGCGCTGCTGGCGTTTTCAACCGCTGTCATTGTCTACGGCGCGCTCTTTGCGCGCGCCGAGCCGGCGTTTCTGCTCTCGGCGCCGTTGCAGCCGCGAAGCATCGTCGCCGTTATGTACCTCGAAGCGCTGTTCTTCTCCAGTTGGTCGCTCATCTTGCTCGGCATCCCCCTGATGATCGCCATCGGCCAGGTGCAGGGCCTGCCGCTGCGTTTCTATGTCCTGTTCCTGCTGGCCTTCCTCGGGTTCGTGCCGATTCCCGGCGCGCTGGGCCTCGTCGCCGCGCTGCTCGTCGCGGTGTATCTGCCGCGTCTTGCGAAACAGACACTTATCTATTCCTGCGGCGCGGTCCTGCTCGGGGTCATCCTCTGGTGGGGCCGGCTCTGGGCGATCTCCTCGCTCGATTCCAACGAATGGCTGCACCGCTTTCTCGGCGAGCTGCAATACCTCAAGGCTGCCCTGCTCCCCTCCACCTGGGTCACCAACACGATCCGTTTCGCCATCGAAGACCATCCCGCCCTGGCGGCGTTCTACCTCGCGATCACGGTTGCCACGGCGTTGTTCTTCAGTTGGGCGGCCGTGACAATCGTCGGCGCGCGACTGCTTCGTGCGTATGCCAATGCGCACAGCGGCTTGAGCCGGTCGCGCGGCTACACCGGGCGATTCTCGGCAATCCTCACGCGCGGACTGTTCTTTTATCTGCCGGAGCCGTCGCGCTGGCTGGTGCTGAAGGACGTACGAGCGTTTCTGCGCGACCCGCTGCAATGGTCACAGCTGGTCATCCTCTTCGGCCTGCTCGCGCTGTATCTCTTCTATCTCCCGACGACGCGACCCGACGGCTTTTCGCTTCCGTGGCAGGCTCTTATCTGTTTCTTGAGCTTCGGCGCGGTCACGCTCATCCTTTCCACTTTCACGAGTCGATTTGTCTTTCCCATGATCTCCATGGAAGGCAAGAACATGTGGCTGCTGGGGCTGTGCCCGTTTGATCGGCCGCGCGTGCTCCGGGCAAAACTGGCTTACGCCGTGACCATCACGATGATGGCGGCGCTGGCTGTTTCGGCCTTGTCGGTTCGCGCGCTGGATCTGCCGTGGGCGTTGGCCTGCGTGCAACTGGGCGGCGTCACGGCGAGCTGCATCGGTCTGTGCGGGCTGGCGATCGGCTTGGGCGCGCGGATGCCCAGCTACCAGGAGCGAAACAGCAGCCGGATCGCTTCGGGCCTGGGCGGCACGGTGAATCTTGTCGCGAGCGTGGCGCTGGTGGCGGCCAATGCGGCCATGATGGGCGGCATCTGCGTTCGGCTCGTCGGAAACGGCAGCCTGGAATCGCTCGATGCCGTCAGCGGCGGACTCTTTGCCGGAATGGTGACACTTGGCCTGGCATCGTGCGGGCTGGCGATGCGCGTGGGCGGCCGGGCGTTTCGATCGCAGGAGTTTTAGCGCGGCAATCAGCCGATCAGTTCGGACACCCGCCGCGTGTATTGAATGCGCTCGCCGAACTTCTCCAGCCCCTCGGCGCGCAGCCGCGGCGCGTGATTGGCGAGATACTTCTCCAGCTCCCCACGCGAGACAAATTCATATTGCGCGACGAACGCATGCGCCGTTCCGTCGATTCGCAGCACGCGCCCGCTCATCGCACCTGCGTCGACGACGTCGCACAGGTGTTTCACGCGCATCCATCGGACCCACTCATCCGCCGTCGCGGCATCGTCACACGTTGCGTTCACTTCATAGAGCAGCATTTCGAATTCCCACGCGTCAAATGCTTCTGGTTCATGTGATCGTCGTCGACAAACTAAGGCGGGCCGACTCGCCCCGGGCCTCACTGCGCGTCACGCAGCGCCTTGAACTTCGCCAGATACTCTCCCATCACGCGCTCATGGCCTCGGTCGGTCGGCGTGTAGTAAGTCTTGTCCACGCCGAGGTAGTCCTGCGCCGCGATGCCGTCCGGCGCATCGTGCGCATACTGATAGCCCGTGTGCCCCAGCTGCTTCGAACCTTTGTAATGCGTGTCACGCAAGTGTCGCGGCACGGGAATCGTCCGCCCCTCGCGCACGTCTTTGCCCGCGTTCCAGATCGCCATGGCGCTGGCGTTGCTCTTGGGGGCGCAGGCGATGTAGATCGCCGCCTGGGCCAGCGGCAACTGGCACTCCGGCATGCCGACCAGCAGCGTCACCTGCACCGCGGCGCTGGCCAGCACCAGCGCCATCGGGTCGGCGTTGCCCACGTCCTCGGCGGCGCAGATGGCGATCCGCCGGGCGAGGAACCGCGGGTCTTCCCCCGCTTCCAGCATCCGGGCCAGCCAGTAAACCGTCGCGTCCGGGTCGCTGCCGCGCATCGATTTGATCAGTGCACTGGCGGCGTCGTAGTGCTGGTCGCCGGTGGTGTCATAGACAATCGCCTTGCGCTGAATGCTGTCCTGCGCAATTTCGAGCGTGATGACGAGCGGCCCGGTCGCCGCGCCGGCGCCCGCCCCCGCCCGCTGCGACAGCGCCGCCACCTCCAGCCCGCCCAGCGCCCGCCGCGCGTCGCCGTCGCTCGATTCCGCGAGGAACAAGGCGGCCTCGGGCGCCAATTGCACCTTGAGCGCGCCCAGACCTCGCTCGGGGTCCGCCGCCGCGCGATGCAGCAGCGCGACGATGTCCTCATTCGACAGCGGCTCGAACTGAAACACCTGGCTGCGCGAGACGAGCGGCGCGTTCACCGTAAAAAACGGATTCTCCGTCGTCGCGCCGATCAGAATCACCACGCCGGCCTCGACGTCGCCCAGCAGCACGTCCTGCTGCGCCTTGTTGAAGCGATGAATCTCGTCGAGAAACAGCACCGTCCGCCGGCCGTCGCCGAGGACGCGCTCCTTCGCACGGCCGATGATCTCGCGGATTTCCTTCACACCAATTGACGCGGCGTTGGTCGCCTCGAAGGCGGCCTTCGTCTGATCGGCGATGAGATTCGCCAGCGTCGTCTTGCCGGTGCCCGGCGGGCCGTAAAAGATCGCGCTGGTCAGCCGATCGGCATCGAGCAATCGCCGCAGCAGCTTGCCCGGTCCGAGGAAATGCCGCTGCCCGACGAACTCGTCGAGCGATCGCGGGCGCATCCGCGCCGCCAGCGGACTGACTTGCCGCATGGCGTCCTCGCGTTGTTTGTGAAACAGGTCCACGGAAAGAGAACTTTCCCGTCCGCGACGTGGCGATGGGTGCTAAGTAGACCCGAACAAACGTTCATTTGTGTGGCACAGGCTAATAGCCTGTGTCGGACGGGCTGTTAGCCGGTCCCACACTTGTTGATCCTTTTTGCATCCTACGAAACTTTCTGCGGTTCTACTTAGCTGGCCGGTCCCGGCGTTTCTCGATACGCCCAGCACTGCGCGACGCTCCCTGACGGTCGCGCTCGGTTTGGACGGCGCTAGACCACGCCCGCCGACTCGCGCCGCAGCCATTTGCCCCAGCCGTTCTGGCCACAGAACTTGTAGTCATCCACGATCACGCGCCCGCGCGACAGCGTCGTCCGCGAGAATCCCGCCAGCTTCCAGCCTTCGTAGGGCGACCAGTCGGCGTTGGTCTCCATCTCCGACGGCTTCACTTCGATGCGATGCTTGGGATGAAGGATCGCGATGTCGGCGTCGTAGCCCTTCTTGATGGCGCCCTTGCGATCGCCCAGGCCCATGATCTTCGCCGGGCTGTGACTCACCTTGTCAACAAACTCCTGCATGGTAAGCTTGCCCTTCTGCACGCCGTGGGTATAGACAATCGGCAATAAAGTCTCCAGCCCCGGCAGCCCCATCGGGATCTTTGTCCAGTCGCCCTGCCACATCGCCTTCTGCTCGCGCGTGAACGTGCACGTGTCGGTGCTGACAACGCAGACGGTATCGCTCGCCAGGCCCTTCCACAGCCGCTTCTGATCGCTCTTCTTCTTGATCTGCGGGCAACATGCATACAGGTGCCCGTCCGGTTCGGCGAACAGCGAATCATCCAGCACCAGGTACTGCGCGCACGTCTCGGCGAAGACGTTGTCCAGCCCGCGCTTGTGCGCCGCCCGGATGATGTCCGTCCCCTCCGCCGTTGACATGTGCACGATGTAGAGCCGCCCGCCCGTCGCCTCGGCCCAGGTCACCGCCCGCTGGATCGCCTCGGCCTCGATGAAGTTCGGCCGCGTGATGCCGTGCAGCCGCGCTCCGAGTTTGCGCATCTCGTCTTCGGTGTGATGCCGTTCGATCAGCTCATCCAGCACGCGGCTGCTCTCGGCGTGAATCAGCAACATGCCGTTCAGATCGCGTACCTGCTCCAGCGCCCCGAAAATCGCGGCGTCGTCGGCCTGCCACCCCTCACGCGCGTAGATCATAAACTGTTTGAACGTCGGGAAGCCCTTTTTCACCAAGTCGGCCATTTCGCCGCGGTGCCGCTTCCAGTCGGTCAGCGCGACGTGAAACGTGTAATCCACGCACGCCTTGCCGTCGGCCTTGGCCATCCAGTTGTCGACGGCCTGTTGCAGCGATTCGCCGGCGTAAGGGATAGCGAAGTCGATCACGCTTGTCACGCCGCCGCGCGCCGCGGCCCGTGTTCCGGTGTTGTAGTCATCCGACGAGGTCGTGCCGCAGAACGGCAGCGCGAGGTGCACGTGTACGTCGATGCCGCCGGGAATGACGTAACAACCCGTCGCATCGATGATGCGCGTGCCGTCCGCGGCGGCCTTCTTCGCCAGGCCCTTGTCCACCTGTGCGATGGTCTCGCCGATGATGCCCACGTCGGCTTTCGAGGTTTTGTTGGCGTTGACGACGGTGCCGTTGGCAATGATGGTGTCAAATCGCATGGGGCGCTCCCCTCCAGGAGATGGATCACTCGCAGACCCGCTATTGTGACGCGCGCCGAGCCGCGGGTAAAGCAGGCACGGCCCTCGACAAGCCGCCCTCGTAGCTCCGCTTCCGAACTCCTGCATCGGCCCCTACAATGCGGCCGAATAGACTGTATACCAAGCAGCGACAGGCAATTAGCGCGAATTACCCATGCAACTCTACATTCCAAACGAATACGCCAAGCTCGAAACCGTGCTCGTCCATCGGCCCGGCGACGAAATCGACCGGCTGACCCACGAGAACATGAAAAAGTATCTCTTCGAGGACATCCCCTTCCTCACCGGCATGCAGGAGGAGCACGACGAGTTTGTTGGTGAGATGATCGATCATGACATCCGCGTTCTGTACCTCGAAGCGTTACTCCTGGAGCTGTTTCGCGGGCAGCCGCTCATCAAAGCCAAGATCGTCGAGCAAGTTTGCATGGCCGCCCAGTCGCCGGCCATCTCGCCCGATCTGCTCGATCCCGCGCGCACACCCGACGATGTGCTCGTGCGAATCCTCTTCCGCGGGCTAACACATGGCGAGTACGCGGAGCTGACCGGTCGCACTGTGCTGGATGGAGCAGTCCGCACCACGTTCATCCTGCCGCCGATCCCCAACGCCTATTTCAGCCGCGACCCGGCCGTCGTGGTCAATCGCTGCGTCGTCAGTTGCAAGATGCACTACACCGAGCGCGTGCGGGAGACGCTGCTGGTGCGCGCGGTGCTGGAACATCACCCCGAGTTCGCGGGCCACACCATCGCCTACGGCGGCTCGCAGTTCCCGCTGGAGGATCGCCCCTTCACGATCGAAGGCGGCGACGTGATCGTCATCAACGAAGAAGCCGTGCTGGTCGGCGTCAGTGAGCGGACACGCAGCGAGACGATCAAGGCGCTGGCGCGCAAGGCCTTCGCCGGCGGGCATGCCAAACGCTTCTACGAGATTCCGATCCCGACCGAGCGGACGTTCATGCATCTCGACACGGTCTTTACAATTGTCGATCTCGGCGTGGTCGTCTGGTACCCGGGCATCATGGAGCGGGCCATGCCCATCACGCAGATCGCCACCGACGGCAGCGGCGGAATTGTGGAAAAGGCTGAATCGCGATCGCTGAAGGAAATCTTGAGCGACGAGTTCGGCCGCGAGCTTCGCATCATTCGCACCGGCGGCGGTGATGAACACTTCGCCAATCGCGAACAACGCACCGACGGCACGAACATCCTTGCGATCGCTCCCGGTGTCGCCTGCACCTATCGGCGCAACGTCCGCACGATCGCGGCGATGGAGTCGGCCGGCGTGAACGTGCTGAAGATTTCCGGCTCGGAGCTGGTCCGCGGCCTGGGCGGTCCGCGCTGCATGACGATGCCGCTGCGGCGCGCGGCGGCGCAGTAGTCGACGGCTAAGCAGACTTGAATCACCCTGACAAACTAGAGGGAGGCGACTTATGACAAGAGCTGCGCCCTGGTTGGCGGTCATTGCAATCATTCTCTCTGGATTCGCCATTGGTCAAAGATTCCAACCTGAAGTTGATTTACAGGAGGTCGTTCGACGAGAAGTTGACCAAGAACTTACACGGAGGGAGAAAGACCTCGTCCGGCGAATCGCGCCGATAGTCCAGAGGATTACCGAGGACTTTGGCGCTCCATACGCTCGAAGAATTGAGACACTCAATGATGTGTCGGATGCATTGTTTGGCGCTTTTGATCTGCTCGGAGCGACGTCGAGCGAGCCTTGATCGACGAAGTCAAGCGTAATTTCTTATTTGTCTTTGATCTCCTGGCGTCCGAATGTATTGGAGTGCTCGAAGTCAACTATTCACATACCAGCCAACTGACGATCAGGCAGCAATCTGAAATATTGATCAACGCTTCAACGATAGTCTTGCATCCAACGTGTTCGTATAAGAACAAACGTGCCCGGAGGCTTCCCATCCCCCGGGCACGCTCGCATTGAAAGGAGCAGTCGTTCTGATTGCGGTGGGCGACTACGGTCTGCCCGGCCGCTGCGCCGCGCCGACGCTGTAGCTGCGGAAGTTCCGCTGCGGCGTCTGGCGCTCGGAGAACTCGTTGCCGAAGAAGTCGCGGTAGTACTCGATGTACACCGTCTCCTGCGGACTGTGATATCCGTTCCACGTCGACGGCCAGTCGGTGCGCCCGATCTGACCGGCGACCGAGTCCTCCCACGGATCGCCCATCAGGAGATTCGTCCCGACGGATGTCGCGATCGGCGACGGCGCGTCCTGCCGGCAGCCGATCATCCCCCCCGCGATCAGCAGCGCCGTCGCGCCGCCGGTGATCCACCGTCCCGGATGTCGAACCCCCCTGGCCATGTCTCCTTCTCCCTCTCGCGCTCGTTGGGAGGATAGGGCATCCGGCGCGCCAGGGCCGGATAATCGCGCGGATCGCTGCGTGTTCCGAAAATGCGAATTTCACGCGAATCCGGCGAAGTGTCCGCGATGCAACGAGTTACGACGAATCGGGCGATTCTGAATCGCGCACGGTTATGACGATTGGCAAAGAGAATCATCCTATGACGACGTGAATGCTTGGATGGAATCGTTGTACGAATTCATCCTGCTGTGTTGCCGCAGGCAGCAGCAGTCCCCACGAGCAAGCGGGCTGCTCACAGAGCCGCGGGCTTCAGCTCGCGCGGCCATTCGATCACGCGTGAACGCTTCGTACCGATTCCCAACGCCGCGCGGACTAAAGCTCGCAGCTCATTCGCGCGTCGGCTCGCCGCCGAAGCGATCCGGCAGGTCGGCGATCACGTAACTCACGGCCGCCATGACCGCGACGCACTGGGAGAACTCAACCGGATCGACCTTGTCCAATGTGTCGGCGTGCGAGTGGTGATAATCGAAGTACTTCGACCCTTCGACGCCCAGGCCCATCAGCATCACGCCGGACTCTTTCATCGGTGAGATGTCCGCCCCGCTGTGTTCGCCACTGATTCGCAGCGTGCCCACCGGAGCGAGCAGCGCCAGAATCTCATCCAGTTGCTTCGCCGCCTTCTCACGCCGAGCCTTGTCCGCGCACTCGAGACCAAACGACTCCGGCCGAAACCCGCCCGCGTCGGATTCGATCGCCACGATGTGCTTGTCCAACTCGTCGGCGTGGTCCTTTGCGTAGGCCTTGCCTCCCATCAACCCGTTCTCCTCGTTCGTCCAGAGGACGACTCGAATCGTTCGGCGCGGCGTCAAGCCCATCCGCCGCAGCACGCTGATCGCCTCCATCGCCATGACGCAGCCGGTCGCGTCGTCGTGCGCCCCGTGACCCACGTCCCAACTGTCAAAGTGCCCGCCAATGACGACAACTTCGTCGGGCCGCTCTCGGCCGCGCAATTCACCGATGACATTCGCTGACGGCGCCATGCCTTCGTCCCGCGCCGCCATCTTCAGGGTGACCTTCACCTCCTGCCCGCGCGCCGTCAGTCTCGCGATCATCTCGGCATCCTCGCATGACACGGCCGCCGCGGGAATCTTCTTCACGCCTTCTTCGTACCGCATCATGCCGGTGTGCGGCGAGCGCAGGCTCCGAGCCGTCACCGAGCGCACCAGGCACGCCACAGCGCCCTGCTTCGCCGCGAGGATCGCGCCCTTTCCGCGGAATCGAACCGTCTCGCCGTAGCGCGAGCCATGTTCCTCGTCATACGGGGGCATCGCGTTGTTGTACAACACGATTGCGCCTTTCACTTTTTCACCGGCGGCCTCCAGCTCCGCCTCATCGCGCACAACGACCACCCGCGCCGTGATGCCGTCCTTCGGCGTGCCGATTGAGCCGCCCAGACCGAGCATGGCCATCGGCATGCGCCGCGGTGAAACAATTTCCGCCGATTCTTCGCCACGCACCCATTTCGGCACCATCACCTTTTCGCCGCGCACGTTCTCGTGCCCATCGGCCTTCATGGTCGCGATGGCCCATTCAATCGCCCGCTCCAGTTCGGGCGAACCGCTAAGTCGATGGCCGATTCCGTCGCAGAGTTCCTCCATCTTTTTCCACGAGTCATTCTCTCGCATCGTCTGCTCGATGATCCGCTTCACGGTGGGCGCGTACTTCGCGATGCCGTCCTCCGAGCGTAGCGGGGCGACAGCGAGCAGCAGAATGGCGTTTGAGATCATCAGGCCGAGGGCTCGAATGCGCATGGAGACGTTTCCCTGAAAAAAAGGATGCTGGCTACCTTGTTGAAGTTTCGGCGCGAACGCCGCGCCGGGGCTGCATCCGATTGCTCGCACAATCGGCACTATCGCGGCGAATTGTACCGGAGCGCGTCGGACCCAGAAACTCGCCCCTGCCCACCCGCGACGCGTCGGCAACGTGCGTTACAATGGCTGCCGCGACGCAAACAAGGAGCCGATTGCGCAAGCAATCGAATCAACCATGCAAACCGATCGACGGATGTTTCTGCGAACCCTGGGCGGGGCGACCGCAGCCTACACGCTGCCCAGCCTCATCGATAATTGGCCCGCGATTATTCAAAACGCAAACGCGCGCCAACAAGTGAATGGAGATGTACTGCGAGACGGCAAGCCGATGTCGGACGGCCATCAGTCCGCAAGCACTCGTGACAAGGCCCACGACGAGAATGATGAATCGTTCTGGTTCAACGTGCAGCAGGCATTCTCGATTGACCGGTCATTCATCAATTTGAACAACGGCGGCGTGTGCCCGTCGCCGCGCGTCGTCATGGACGCGCAACGGCGGCAACTGGAATTCACCAACAACGCCCCCGCGCGCCACCTGTGGCAGGTGCAGGACCCCCAACTTGAACTCGTCCGCGCCAAGCTCGCCCGGCTGTACGGCTGCGATCCCGAGGAAATGGCCATCACGCGCAACGCCAGTGAGGCGCTCCAAATTTCCCTGAACGGCATCGACCTCAAGCCCGGCGACGAGATTCTCACTTCCACGCACGATTATCCGCGCATGATCGCAACAATCCGCCAGCGCGAAAAACGCGAAGGCGTCGTGATGAAACAAGTCCCCCTGCCGCCGCCCGATGCATCGCAGGACGAAGTCGTCGGCGCGTTTGAGCGCGGCATCACGAACAAAACGCGCATTCTTCTCGTCTCGCACGTCGTCTTTCTCACTGGTCGCATCCTGCCCGTTCGAGATATCTGTGCCATGGCGCGAAAGCGCGGGCTGATCATCATCGTCGACGGGGCGCACGCCTTCGGACAGGTCGCGTACGATGGCCGCGAAATCGATTGCGACATGTACGGAGTCAGTTGTCATAAATGGCTGACCGCGCCGATCGGCACCGGGTTTCTCCATGTGCGTCGCGGCATGATCAGGGACCTCTGGCCCCTCACCGCGCCGGAAGACCCGAAGTCGGAGAACATCCGCAAGTTCGAGGAAATTGGCACCCACCCGGACGCCGGGCGCCTGGCCATCGGCGAGGCGATTGCATTCCACCTCGGAATCGGCCCGAAGCGCAAAGAAAATCGACTCCGCACGCTGCGGAATTACTGGGCCACGCGACTCATGAAGCATGAAAAAGTGAAGCTGTTCACGAACCTCGCCCCCGATCAGTCCTGCGCCATCGGCACGGTCGGCATCGACGGCATCGAACCGCTGGCTCTCACGTCGCACCTGTGGGACAAGCACAAGATCATTGTGACGCCGATCGAGCATGAAGACATTCACGGCGTGCGCGTCACGGCCAACGTCTATACGACGTTTGACGAGCTGGACCTGTTCTGCGAGGCGATGGAGAAGATCGCGCGCGAAGGCCTGCCGAAGAACGGAAAGTGACGCGGATTAAGTGATTCGCGGTGATACGTGACGGTCGCCCTCGAACTCGCGAAGCGACGTCAAGGGGCGCGGCTCGGATCAGCAGCAACCCGCGCATCCATCGCTATCGAAGATGAACGTTGAAAGCCTTCAGAGCCGCGGCGTCGTCGGCGTAGAAGCTGAACTCTTTCTCCAGCCCGGTGATGGAAAACATCTTCTTGATCTCGCCGTTCATCCCGCACAAGGCCAGGTCGCCCTTGATCGCCAGCATCTTCTTCTTGAGGTTGATAAGCAGGCCCAGCGCCCGGGAGGAGAGCGTCTTGACCCGCGTGAAGTCGAGGATCAGCTTCTGCTTGTTCTGGGCGTCGGGCAGGGCGTACAGGTCCTTGCCGAGCTGGTCAATGGCGGCGCTGTCGAGGATGGAGCTGTCCGTGAATGTCACGACTGTGACACCCGCGTAATCCGTCACCAGCATGCGATTCGCCACGCCCGATCCTCCACACGACGGGCCGCCTTCCACCTCGCCCGACGCGAACTCCCCAACGTCCCCGGCAGGAGTCGAACCTGCAACCTTCGGCTTCGGAGGCCGACACTCTGTCCAGTTGAGCTACGGGGACTCGCGCAGTTTCATCAAGACGAGGATTGTATCGCCGGTCGCCCCGGCGACAAGACACCCCGCCCTGCCTTGCCCCTGCAAGAATCTAAGGGGTCGGCAGTCAGGTTGCGAGACGTACGGGATCGGTCGCTCGCTCGGCTTGGCGAAGCGACCCCTAAACTTGCAAGGGATTACCGACGAACATACAGACCCGTCCCCGATACAACAAACGACTTTTCGCCATCGTTTCTGACAACGCGGCCCTTCAAGACTAACTCGGCCGATGGCAACAGTTCCGAGTTACCCCGCAAGCTCGCCTTGAGGACGTGCCTGTCAGGACCCTCAATCTGCGCCGTCAGCGAGTGTGCCGCGATCCGATCCGCCGGCTCGCAGCAGTAATCCCACGGCGTCGAACACTTGTCCTCGGGATTCGCGTTGCAGGGCGGCAGGCTCAAATCCGTCAGCGTGAACATCGCGCGGCCCTCGACAAACGGCGACTTGCTCCCGCCGATTCGGCCGCGGACCACGACTTCGTCACCAGCCTTCGCGGTGCGTTTCACTTCCAGCACGCTCTTCGCGCCGGCCGGCTCGACCTTGAGAAACAGGTCGGGAGGCAGCGATTCGGCTGCGCCGTTGGTTGCGTTGCGAGCTGACGACTCCCCTGCCCCGCGGTCGCAGGCGCCGGTCAGGATCGCGCAACCAGCCGCCAGGCACGCGACGGTGCAAGTTCGACGCACGCCGCACAGCCAATTCACTCTGAACTGACTCATTCGATGAATGCCCATCACGTACTGACTCCTTTTTTTGTCACTCAATCCTTCACGCCGCCTTCAGCGCTTCGCCAATCGTCGGCCGCAGGCATCGCCAGCCCGGTGGTAATGCCCCGAACAGCCCCAGCAACAGGGCTGCTCCGATGCCCAGCGCAAGCGTCGGCCCATCGATCGCCAGCGCGAACACGCCGAGCGAGAATCGCACCGCCAGGCCGTCCAGCCACAACACGGCCGCGAGCGATGCAACCAATGCGCCGGCGCAAGTAAGCACCTGCGATTCCTGAATCAGGCTCAACAGGATCGCCCGGCGCGAGAAGCCCAGCGTCTGCAGCATCGCCAACTCGCGCACGCGCGAGGCAAACGCCGCATAGAGCGTGTTCAACCCGCCGAAGAGGCCGCCCAGCGCGATCAGCGCTGCCGTCGCCCACACGACCATGCGGATCGGTCCAAAGAAATCCGTCAATTTCGCGTAATAATCCGATTCGCGAATCGCCACCAGCTCCAGGTCCAGCCGCTGTTTGCAGAATGCATCAACATCCGCGAACTCGGCATCGCCCAGCGTCAGCACGACGCAGGAGTAACCCGTCCGCTTCATCATGATCTGAATGTCTGACAGCGGGCACCACAATTCCGACTCAATCACGCTGCCGGGCGCCGCGAATCGACCGACGACCTTCCATTCGTGACCATCCACCCACAACGTCCCGCCGGGCGCAAGGGCGGCCTCCGGCAACCCAAGGCGCACGGCCGTATAGCGCCCCACCAGCAGCTCGCGATCTCCCGCGCGAGGGAATCGCCCCTCCAGAATGCGCACCTGCCGATGAACGAGTAATGCCGCAGGTGTGACACCGCGAAAAAACGCCGACCGCGTTTCCCGGGCATCCGCCCGCTCGCGAATCTCCACCTGCACGTGCGACTCTTCGGAGACATACGGCTGCCCCAGATCCGACCGAATCCCGCTGATCGCGGCCGCGACGATACCCGGCACGGCGGCATCAACCTCGCTTCGTTCGATGCTCTCCTCGCTGCCCGCGCCAAGCAGGATGACGTTGTCGGCCTGTCCGGTCACCGCCAGCCCGCGGATCATGCCGCGTACGAATCCCCCCGCGCACAGGACGAGCAGCACGACGAGCGCGCTGCCGACCAGGCCCGCGATGCAGCGCTGCGGCGAGCGCCCCAGGTTCCGCACGGCATATTCAAATGGAATGCGTCGCATCAGCGATCATCCTCAAACGGTCCGAAAGCACGTTGCGGTTTCCCGGCGGGAGACTTCCCACGCGGGAACCAGCCCCGCGACAATTCCCACGACCGCGCTCAACGCCGCGCCCTGTGCAAACAGCGACAGCCCCGCGCGGATGGGAATGCTGACGCCCTCCACCGAGATGCTGTACTGCCCCCACGCCAGCCATAGCACCACCACGCTGCAACCGACCACGCCCCCCATCACGCTTAGCAGCAAACCCTCGGTGACCACCCAGCGCGCCAACAGGCCGCCCTCGAACCCCAGCGTCTGTAGCACCGCATGCTCCGTGATGCGCTGACGAACCGCGAGAAACACCGCGTTGCTCACCAGCGCCATCACCGCTGCCAGCGCCGCCCAGCCCAGCCAGCGCGTGAAGCCCGCGATCTCCACGATGTCCTTCGCCGCACCGGCTACAAACGACTGCGCCGATTGCGTAAAGGTCGGATCGGCGTCTATCGCAAATTCCCGGTCGATCGCCGCCGCGACGGAGTCCGGCGGCGCGCCCGCCTGGGCGCGAACGTCGAATTGCGTCACGTGGCCGCCCTGGCGGCCGCCGGTCGCGTACTGAATAAAACTCAAATGCGCGTAGGCCACGTTCTCATGCTGCGCTTCGTCCGATGCGATGATCCCCGCGACATAGACGGTGATCCCCGCGGCGTCGAATCGGTCCCCCACGTTCAATCGCCGCCGACCGGCCAGCGTCTCACCGAGAAGCACGGCATCGCTTCGCCGCCGCCAGTCTTCCAGCGAGCCCGCGACGAAGCGAATCCGGCCCGCGTATTCCGCCGCGAACGCGTCCTCCGGCACACCGCGAAACGTCACCACGTCCAGCGCCGTGCGGCAGTTGTTCACCACCACGCGCACCGGCACCACCGACGCGACGCCCGACACCGCGCGCAGCCGATCCAGATACGATTGCGGCAATCGACTCGTCGCCGGGCAATAGCGATCCTTGCGATAGACAATCAGCCGCGTGTCCTGCGCGGTGGCACGGGTCGCCTGCTCGACGCCTGCCTGCATCGCGTGCACACCGCCGAAGAGTACCATCATCAACGCGACACCGGCGATGGTCAGCCCGCTGCGCGTCTTTTGACGAAGCGCCTGCTTGATAATGACCGGCCAGAACTTTGGTGCGACCATCGCTTAAGCTCCCGCTGCCGTCGGCATCGGCTGCCCCGCCTCGACCAGCGCGCCCTTCTCCAGGTGGAGCGTGCGCGATGCATGTTCCGCCGTGTGCGGATCGTGCGTCACCATGATGAGGGTCTTGCCCAATTCTCGATTCAGCCGTTTGAGCAAGGTGATTACGGCCTGCGCCGCGCTCGCGTCGAGGTCGCCGGTCGGCTCATCAGCCACGAGGATGCGCGGGTCCGTGACGATGGCGCGGGCGATGGCGACGCGCTGCTCCTGCCCACCACTCAATTGCCGCGGGAAATGATCGTGACGATCCGCCAACCCAACGAGTTCCAGCGCGAGCGTGACTTTCTGATGCCGCACTTCGCGCGAATAATCGTGCAGCAGCAACGGCAGCTCGACGTTTTCGTAGGCCGTCAGCGTCGGAATCAGGTTGTACAACTGGAAGATGTAACCGATGTATTCCGAACGCCAGCGGGCCAGCTCCGAGCGCGACATCGAGCCAACATCGACCCCGTCGATCACCAACCGCCCCGACGTCGGTCGATCAATCCCGGCGATCAAATTCAGTAACGTGGTCTTGCCGCTGCCCGACGGGCCCATCAGCGCGAGGAACTCCCCCGCCTCTACCGTGAGGTCGAGCTGGGAAAGCGGCGTGATTTCCAGATCGCCTTTGCGGTACGACTTAGTCAGGCGATGACACGCGATCAAAGACATCCTCGGTTCCTTGTATTGAGACACCCTACTGCTTCGAACTTGCATCGCCGGCCACGCGAATTCTCGCCCCATCACTTAACGACGCCGGCGGTTCCACAATGAGCGAGTCTCCCGGCTGCAGGCCGTCCATGATCTGAACCCAGCCGTCCTGCCTGGCCGAGCCGAGCTTGACCGTGCGACGCTGCGCCCGGCGCGCCGAAGCATCCGTCATCCAGACGAACGTGTTACCGCCGTCATCGCGTCGGATCACCGCTTCGGGTGCAAACACGCTCAATTCCCCGCTCGCGCCGCTTGCCGCGCTGGTCGAGAGAAACCGTACGCGCGCAAGCATTTCGGGCTTCAGCTCCGCTGCCGGATCGGTGATCGCCACCTTGACCTGCAGCGTGTTCTTCTGGATGTCCGCCTCATGCACGACGCGCGTCACGCGACCTCGAAATATCCGATCCGGCAGGACATTCACCACGATCTCCGCGTCCTGGCCGATGTTCACCTGCGCTGCTTCTGCCAGCGGCACATCGACGCGCACCTGCAACCGGCCGGGGTCATACAGCCGCACGACATGCGACGACATCGGATTGTCCGTCGCCTGCATGACCTTCGACCCCGGCTCCACCAGCCGCGTCATCACGACGCCGGCCACCGGAGACCGAACCTCCATCCGCTCCAGCCGCAAGCGTGCTTCATCCCGCGCCGCGCGAGCGCGATCGACCGCCGCCCGCGCCGACGCCACCGCCGCGCGGGCCTCGTCCAGCGCCCGCTTCTCCGGGATGCGCAGCCGCAGGTTCTCCTTCGCCGCAGCCGCCTCCGCGCGCGCCGCATCGAGTTGCGCTTGAAGGATCGGCCGCCTTGCCTCGATCGATGCGACCGTCGCCCGCTGCGATTCGCATCGCTGCGTCGCGCGGATGAATTCAATCTCGCTCGCCTGCTCGTCGGCATGCAGCCGCTCGATTCGCGCGCATTCGGCTCCCATCTCCGCGGCGACGGCCTGCGCGGCAGCCAGTTCCGAGGGCCAGCGATGAAGTTCCGCCTCGCGCTCGGCCACCGCCGCCTCGGCTGACGCCACGCGCCGTGTCAGCTCGACCGGGTTGTCCCACTCGCGCTGCGCCGCGTCGAGCGTCGCCTCGGAGAACGTCAACGCCGACTCGCGCTCCGCCAGTTCCGCGCCGGCCTTCTCAAGCCCGATCCGCGCGTCATCGGGAATCAGCCGGGCCACGACATCGCCCGCCTTGATCCGCGCGCCCTCCAGCGCCAGCACCTCCGCAACCACACCATCCGCCAGCGCCGACACCACCGTCGGATAGGGATCGGCCTCGACCCAGCCCGGAGCCTGCACCGTTGCGGCAGCCGTTCCGCCGACGCCCGACTTGGCGACGACCTTCACAATGCGCACCTGCGTGGCAGGCCACAGCGCATCGGCCGAAACATAGACAAACAGGATAAATGCAAGACCGACGATTCCGCCGGGAATGCCCCAGCGCGTCATCCATCGCGGGCGAGGTCTTTCGATTCCGCCCATCGGCACGGCGGGACCGTCGGTCGAACTGTCACCGCGCGGGCGCGCCAGCGCCGTCAAACCTGTCGTCGGAGGAGTCATAGGCTATCCGCTCTGCCATTCTTGCAGTGATGAACCGATTTCACACGATTGCGCAGCGCTACCGGCTGCGACCATTTTGCGCGCACACACCTGCGTGCGATGGCGCGCCGTCGATCAACGAAGAATGAACGTGTGAATCAGACTCTTGGAGGGTGGAAGACGTCGGCTAGCGAGCGGTCGTTGGACGTGATCTGTCCGACAAATAGGATTTCACAGCAGGCGGCGATCTGCGCCGAGCCGGCCATCGGTGAGAGGCCCATGACGACCTTCGCGCAACAGTTGGCGGTGCAGTGCGTGCAGCGCTCCGGCGACGGCGCCGGAGCATCCGATGAGCCGTCGCTCGATTCCCCGGCCGTCGCGCTCACTGCGAATGGACCGTCGCCGGCGATGACCGGCACGTCGCATGAGACGCAGCATTCGGCATAGCTGCTTTCGCCCGCATCGCGTTCCGCTCCCTCGCAGCAACGCTCCGTCGCGCGCGGCAGCAGCACGGATGCTGCCAGCAGAAACACGAACGGTATTTGAAATCGCCAGGGTTTCATTCAACACTCGATGAACGAACATGCGTCTGCGGGATGGAATGCCGCTCGGTACGTTGCAACCATCGTAGCATACTTCGAATCGGTCCTGTAGCGTTGCCAGGTTTAGTTTTACGCTCCCTTTACACAAGATGCCCGGCAGAATACGGCCGATGCCGACCAATCGCCGCATTGATTCAACCCCGGTCGATTCATAGAATGGCGACCGATAAACCAAGGCGGGCGGCTCGCCCGCGGGAAAGCCTAGCAGAGAAGGGACTCCAACCATGACGGCGACGATGATGGCCAGCAAGACCGAAGAGCATCTCAAGATTGCGGACCAGTACGGCGCGCACAACTATCACCCCCTGCCGGTCATCATTGAATCGGCCAAGGGCGTCTGGGTGACCGACGTCGACCGGAAGAAATACCTCGACATGCTCGCGGCCTACTCGGCGTTGAACTTCGGTTATTCGCACCCGAAACTGATCGAGACAGCCAAGCGCCAGCTCGAAAAGGTGACGCTCACCTCTCGCGCCTTTCACAACGACCAGCTCGGTCCCTTCTGCAAGGAACTCTGCGACCTGACGGGCTTTGAAAGCGTCCTGCCGATGAACAGCGGCGCCGAAGCCGTCGAGACCGCCATCAAGTGCGCCCGCAAGTGGGGCCACACGCAGAAAGGCATCGAAGCCGACAAGGCCGAGATCATCGTCGCGCGGGACAACTTCCACGGCCGCACGACGACAATTGTCAGTTTCAGCACCGACGCCCAGTATCGGCACGGCTTCGGCCCGTTCACGCCGGGGTTTGTGTTGGTTCCCTTTGACGATGCTGCCGCACTGGAAAAAGCAATCACAAAGAACACCGCGGCGTTCCTCGTTGAGCCGATTCAGGCCGAAAGCGGCATCCGCGTACCGAGCGAGGGCTACCTCAAGAAAGTCCGCGAAATCTGCACGAAGCACAATGTGCTGTTCATCGCTGATGAGATCCAAACCGGAATGTGCCGCACGGGTGATCGCTTCGCGTGGCAGCACGAAGGCCCGGCGGCTCGGCCAGACATGATGTGCCTCGGCAAGGCCCTGGGCGGCGGCATCCTGCCGATTTCGGCCATCGTCACGTCGAAGAAGATCATGAGCGTCTTCACGCCCGGCGACCACGGTTCGACCTTCGGCGGCAACCCGTTCGCCTGTGCCGTCGCGCGGACTGCGATGGAGTTGATTCGCACCGAGGGGCTGGAAAAGCGCTCGAAGGAACTTGGCGAGTACTTTCGCAGCAAGCTCAAGGCGGTCAACGCCCCGGCCGTGCAGGAAGTCCGCGGCCGCGGCCTGCTTATCGGTGTGCAGATCAAGGCGAATTATCCCAAGGCGCGGTGGTTCTGCGAACGCTTCATGGAGAAGGGCATTCTCTGCAAAGACGCGCACGACGACGTGATCCGCTTCGCCCCGCCGCTGGTCATCGAGCAGAAGGAAATCGACTGGGCGATGGAGCGCATCGGCCCGGCATTGTTGAGCGCCAAGCCGGTGTGAAGAGCCGGTCTAAGTGGCTGGGATTGGAAGCCGGCGATCTTGTAGGCTGGCGATTCTTGCAGGGTGGGCATCGCTCACCGCCACGCAACGCAGCGCCGGCAATTCCGTGACGGGCCGCGCCCAACGAACCGCCGGAGAACCGATTTGATTGCAGGTCGCGCATCGCCCGCCGAATGTCGGCCAACAGCCGTGTGATCCCCGTGTAGGGATTCATTACTTTGGCGTATAATGAAGTCATGGAGAAAGTCCTTCGTGTCTACGAGTCTTTCGAGGAAGCCGAAGCGGCGGACCGGGCTTTCTATCGCGGCTTGACGCCCGAAGCGCGTCTTCAGATCCTGTTTTCGATCATTGAGGATTATGAGGCGGGCCTGAATGAATCTGAACGACGATTACAAAGAGTTCTTCGCGTTGTTGAACGCCACGAACTGTAAGTACGTCATCGTCGGGGCCTACGCGCTCGCGTTCCATGGCGTGCCGCGATACACTCACGATATTGATATTCTCGTCGAACCGTCGCCGGTCAATGCAGGCAAAGTCCTCGAAGCCTTGGCTCGATTTGGATTTGGCAATCTCTAATTTAACGTTGCGGATCTGTCAACGCCGGACAAAGTCGTACAACTCGGTATCAAACCGCGACGAATCGATTTGCTTACCAGCATCGCGGCGGTCGATTTCGAGCAAGCGTGTACAAGTCGACAGTTCGCCACGGTGAGCGGCATGCAGCTTCCGTTTCTCGACAAATCCCTCCTCATTCAAAACAAGCTTGCTGCGGGGCGTCCCCAGGACCTGGCCGACGTCACGAGGCTCTGCGACATCGAACAAGCATGAATGCGACCGTCGCCGTTGCCTCATGCCCGGCTCCCGATCTGCTTCGGGGCTTCGTGACAACCCGCCCTTCTTCGCACTGGCCAAGCCAGAACATGTTCGCACAGGCCATGCTCCACCGCCCGGCAGGCACTTGACAGATGTGCTACCATTGTTGAATGCCCGGTAGGTTGAACCACGCCCCCGGCCTCCTCCACTTCCAGCGGACGTCCCGCCTTCTCATCGAACGGAGTCAGCCATGAGCAATCAGGACATGCTGGGTTCCCTTGCGCACGCGACAGACGACACCGAGTTCTACACGCCGATGCCGCCGGGCTACAAAGCCGGCAAGACCAAGTACGTCGGCGTCTTCGGCACGGTCATGAGCGGGCTGGGCAAGGGCATCTTCGCCAGCAGCCTCGCGAAGGTGCTCAAGGACAAGGGCCTGACCGTCGCGCCGATCAAACTCGAAGGCTATCTCAATCTCGACTCCGGCACGCTCAATCCGTTCCGCCACGGCGAGGTCTTTGTGCTCGACGACGGCGTGGAATGCGACATGGACCTGGGGACATACGAGCGCATGCTCGACCAGGACATGAGCCGGATGAACTTTTCCACCAGCGGGCAGATTTTCAGCGCCGTGCTGGAGAAGGAGCGCCGCGGCGGATACCTCGGTCGCGACGTGCAGATGATTCCGCACGTCACCGGCGAGGTGAAGAGCAAACTGCGCCAACTTGCGCTGACGGCCGACGCCGACGTGGTCTTCATCGAGATCGGCGGGACGGTCGGCGACGTGGAGAACGCGTACTTTATTGAGGCGTTGCGACAACTGGCGTTCGAGGAGGGAGCCGGCAGCACCTGCTGGGTCGCCCTGACGTACGTGATCGAGCCGCCGGCGCTGGGCGAGCAGAAGTCCAAAGCGGCACAGCTCGGCATCAAGCAGCTCATGCAGGGCGGCATCCAGCCGCACATCGTGGCCTGCCGCGCCAAGTCGCCGGTGACGCCGAAGGTGCGCGAGAAGATCGCCCTGTATTCCAGCGTGCACGAGGATCGCGTCTTCTCAATGCACGATTGCGAATCCATTTATGTGATTCCAGAGATGGTGCGCGAGGCGGGTCTGGATCGCGCGGTGGTGGAGATTCTCGGCTTGCAAAACCGGTTGCACCCGGAGCTTGAGGCCAAGGCCTGCGGCGTGTGGAGCGAGTTCCTCGGCGGCATCCGCCAGGCAACCGAGCGTGTCACGATCGGCATCGCCGGTAAATATACATCCGTCCGCGACAGCTACGCCTCAGTCATCAAGGCCCTGGAACATTCCGGCGCCCGATGCCGGACGGCCGTGGACATTCGCTGGATCGACACGTCCACCGTGACCGAGGCCACCGTTGCGGTTGACCTGGACGGCCTGGACGGCATCATCGTGCCCGCCGGATTCGGGGCGCGCGGCGCCGAAGGCAAGATCACCTGCATCCGGCACGCGCGGACGAGCGGCCTGCCCTACCTTGGAATCTGCCTCGGCTTTCAGATGGCAGTCATCGAGTTCGCTCGCAACGTATGCGGGCTGGAGGGCGCGGACTCCACCGAGTTCGATCCTGATTGTCGGCACCCGATCATCAGCGTCCTTCCGGAGCAGAAGCAGATCGAGGGCCTCGGCGGCAACATGCGACTGGGCGGGCAGGACGTGCTGCTGACGCCCGCTTCGCTCGCCTCGCAGCTCTACAGCGGCGCGCGCGAAACGCGCCTGCGTTTCCGCCATCGGTACGAAGTCGATCCGCGCTACATCGAGCAGTTGGAATCCGCCGGCCTGATCTTCAGCGGCCGCGCCCCGCACCTGCCGATCATGCAAGTGCTCGAACTGCCTGCGGCGATCCACCCCTACTTCATCGGGACACAATCCCATCCGGAACTGACCAGCCGCCCGCTTCGACCCGATCCGTTCTTCCTCGGGCTTGTCCGCGCGGCGATCGCGCGGCGGACCGGTCACCCGTCGCCGGCGGAATTCGCGACGGGCCGCGCAAGCTGAACCGCGCCTGGCGATCCGAACCGTCTCAATTCGCCAAGATCAGGCCTGGACCTGTTGTGATGGGTTACGCCGCACCTGCGACGGCCGAATAGATTTGATTTGATTCTTGCCCGCGGCCTTGGCTTTGTAGAGCGCCTCATCGGCGAGATGCACCAGCTCGATGCACGTCGCAGGCAGATTGTCTTCGCGGCTGGCCAGGCCGACGGACAAAGACACGAAGTGCGCATCGGGCATCCGGCGAAGCAGTTCTCGCTTGAAGCGCGTCAGAATGCGCTCGGCGCTGGCCGTCGCTTCGGCCGGCGTCGTGCGCGGGAAGAGCACGGCGAACTCATCGCCGCCGTATCGCACCGGCACGTCGGCCTCCCGGATACACGCCAGCAGCACTTCGGAGGTGATCTGAAGGAGCTGGTCGCCCATGTGATGGCCGAGCGTGTCGTTGACCTGCTTGAAGTTGTCGAGGTCCAGCATCATGCAGGTGATCTCGGTGTTGTAGCGCGCCGCCTCGGCGAAAAGCTGCGCCAGCACGTCGTTGAAATGACGGCGATTGTAAAGGCCCGTAAGCGAATCGCGCGAGGCCATCTCCGCCAGGCGCATGTTCGCGCGCTCCAGGTCGAGCGTGCGCTCGCGCACGCGGTCTTCCAGCTCGGCGTTCAGCTTGACCAGCTTTTCATGCGAGCCGTTCAACTGATCAGCCATGCCGTTGAACGCGCGCTTCAAGTCCGCGATTTCGCCCCATTCATGTTGACTCACGGCGACGCGCACGTCCCGCTGGCCTGCGGCGAACGCGGTCACCGCCTCCGCCAGCCGGTTGATCGGCGCGATGACCACGCGCACTGCCTGAAACCCGATCGGAACCATCAACAATGCGACGGCGACGCACAGCCAGATGATGTCCTGGCGCAACCGCGCCAGACGGGCATCCGCCGACGCCATGCTGACGCCCAGCCGGACAAAGCCGACGGTCGGCGTCGATAGACTGCTGCCTTCCGAATTTGAGACCGTGACGGGAAACACAATATCAATGCGCGGGCCAAATTCGCCGTGATGCAGCAGACGCGGTTGATTGATTGGATCGACCAGAACACGGTTTGTGCCGTCGACCAGCAGGCTGTTAATGTTGCCCGCGCCGCGCTGACAACTGGCGAGGATCTCGCCGGTGATATCGGTGAAAACAAGATAAGCCATCTCGCCCTGCGAAACGCACGCCTGGGCCGTCCGCGTCAGTGCGGTGCGGTCTTGATGTGCGACCTCGGCGCCGCTGGAGAAAGCGATCGCCCGCGCGACATCAGTCGTGTGACGGCGCGACTCGGCGAGCGTGAACGAAGAAGAGAACCGTGCATAGGTCCAGCCGCACAGCCCCGTAGCGACCACGACGATGACGGCGAGCAGCGCGGTCGTTCGGAATTGGAGCCCAAACAGCCCGCGACGCAAATGAATAGCGCTTTCTGCCACAGCAGCCTCCCGGGAGCTTCGGTGACGGCATCGCGCCCGCTGGGAGCGGCGACTCCGATTCATTGTGCAATATCGAGTCGGCGGGGGCTGAACTTTGTCGTGAAATACCTTCCCGGCGCAAGGCGTCCTAGAATGCTCCATGATGAATTGCCCGCGGCGTAATGCGGGCGATCGCAACGTTCCCGAGCCGGGCGAACTCGGACTTGAAACACGCCGCCCGGCAGCGATAATGAGGGGGAGCTGGAGGGAGCCGCTGTCAGTCCTTCGCGGCATGTTGGTGAGTGTAGCTCAGTTGGTTAGAGCACTAGGTTGTGGTCCTAGGGGTCGCGGGTTCGAATCCCGTCACTCACCCGTTTCGAGTAGGCTGTGGTCAGAAGGCAAGATCGGCAATCACGCCTATTCAGCCAGTTGGCTTGCCATCCGAGGAAAACGAACGCCGCCGGGCCGCCAGGGTTCCCAATTGTCCGCACGCCGCCATGGCCTGCGTGCCCTTTGTGTTCCGGCGGAAGGCAAGCTGACCTGCGTCCATCAGGACTTGCTGAAACGCGACAACCGTCTCCTCATCGGGCACGTCGTAGGGCGAATTCTCGCGCGGATTGTACGGAATCAGATTCACGCACGTCGGCAGGCCGTGCAGGTACGCGGCCAGCTCGCGCGCGTGCTCCGGCGCGTCGTTCAGGCCCCGAATAAGAACATACTCGATCAGGACGTGGCCGCCCGCCCGGACCGGGTACGCGGCAATCGCACGGCGCAGTTCCGCCATCGGCTCCACGCGATTGATCGGCATGATCTGCGAGCGGATCGCATCGTTCGGCGCGTTCAGCGACACCGCCAGATTCAGTCGCCGCCACCGCAGCGCCGCCAGCCGCCGGATACCCTCGCACCGCCCCACCGTCGAGACCGTGATGCGCCGCCGAGGAATCTGCCGCGCGTGATCATTGTGCAGCCGCGTGATCGACTCGATCACCGCGTCGAGATTGTCCATCGGCTCGCCCATACCCATGAACACGAGGTTCCGCACAGCCGCGCCCAACTCGTCGCGCGCGGCGGCCACCTGCCCCACGATTTCATCCACCGTCAGATTGCGAATCAGCCCCATCTGCGCGGTTTGGCAGAAGGTGCAGCCGCGCTTGCAGCCGATCTGCGACGAGACGCAGAGCGTGTGCCACGTGTTTTCGCGCGCGCCCATCGGGATGAGCACGGATTCAATTTCGTAGCCGTCGGGCGTGGTCTGGCAGAACTTGGTCACGTCGCCATCGCGCAGCACGCGCGCGATCGGCAGCGGCCGGGCAGCCTGCGCGCCAAGCCCAATCCCCGCATCGGTACCGACATCGCGAGGCGCGAGCGTGATCGGGATGGATGACTCCGAAGACATTCCACGCCATCTTACTCGGACCCATGTCCTGATGCCCCGGGACCGCCTCGCCGCCTTGACCGGCCGGCCCTTCCGGGCTACAAACAGGGGTCCGGCGCGAGGCATTTCACATGCCCGTCGATTACCGGCCGCGTACCCAAGTGGTTCAAGGGGACGGATTGCAAATCCGTTATTCGTCGGTTCGAATCCGACCGCGGCCTGTCAATTCTCCTGCAACTGAGCAATCCGCCGCGGGCCGAAATAGACCAGAATTGCTCTCTCGGAGCATGAAGGCGCATGTGGCTCAACTGCCCATCTTTTTTGCTTGCCCACGGGGAACAGGTTGTTTACCTGATGACGCCTTGGTGCTTCGGCATACCGGTTGGCATCGCTGCGATTGCGCTTGCGAAGCGAGGACAGAATGCGCGTAACGCAACATCGCGTTCCATGGGGCAAATGCTCGCATGGCTGGCGATCTTGATTCCGCTGGTACTATTGGGCCTGGTCGTCTACCTAGATGCCACGAGTAGCTTCAAGTACGCGGCACAATTCAGTTGGGTCGGCGTACTTGCCAAGACTGGTTCAATGCTGATTATCGGGATTGCACCGCCGGTGACGCTGGGCATCGCGGCGCTCATCATTTCGACATATAAACCGACGCAGGCACGGTCAATTGAATGCCAGAAATGCGGCTACAACCTGACCGGTCTCACCGAACCGCGCTGTCCGGAGTGCTTCACGCCGTTTGACCCGGCCCAATTGCCCAAGAATCCCTGATCTCGCACGGGCGGCCCAGGCCTCAAGATCAAAGAAGAAAAAAAACGGCACGAGACGCACTCGTCGTCTCGTGCCGCACCTCGCTCGGAGGTCGGAGGAGGAAGATTGCTGTTTGAAGCGCTGCCGGTTCAATCCCTTCTACGGAATCAGGAAGGCATCGGTTCGGTTGCTCGGCCGTTCGGTGCCGGTGTAGCGATTCACGCCCATGACGCGATAGATATCGTCGTTGTCCAGCCCGACCCGCGGATTGGGCGACCAGATGACGCTGATGTTCGCTCGCAGCACGTTCTGACCCTTCATCCACGGATGACTCGTTGAGTTCTCCGGCGCGGCCCCTTCGACCAGCGCGCGATCGTCATTCACCAGCGGCGTCAGGTCCGACGCGATCGGCATCGACGGATCCAGCTCCAGGCGCGTCCACTGTTGCGGCAGAATCGGCGTCGAGTAACTGTTGTTCCGCACGTTGGGAAAGTCATTCCGCCCCGCCGCCTGCTCGCGCGTCATGGGAATCTCGCCCGGCCGCGCCTCGCACACAAACTGTTGCGGCTCGACGTACCCCTGCTGCACCAGTGGGAACAACTGTCGCGAACTGCTGACGTGGCGAAACTCGGGCTGACTCTTCGCCGCGCCGGCCGCCCACGCCGCATCGACCGGCAGCCCGGCCGTCAGTGGGAATTGATTCGCGTTGGCCTCCGCATACTGCACGGCGCCGTACCCGATCTGGCGCAAATTGTTGGCACAGATCGTGCGTTGCGTGGCGCGGCGCGCCGACTGATAGCCCGGCACGAAGATGCCGACAAAAATCAGAATCGCCGCGGCAAGCCCGATCAGGTCGCGCGACGAAAAACTGCTGGCCCGATCCGAGTTCGCGCCGCCGTCGGTCGGAGCAAGCGACTTGCCCGCCGTGAGGGGAATCGTCCGATGCAGCGCGTCCACCCGCGCCCGAATTCGCGCGGACAAATCCGCCGGCGCCTCGGCGCGATCCACATCGAGCGGCCGCAAGACTTGCCGCACTCGCTGGACGGCCCGATCCAATTCCGCCTGATTGGTAAACGCGGCCTCCACCGCCGCCCGCTCGGATTCGTCGAGCAGGCCGAGGGCGTACCCCAGCAGGTCCTGTTGCTGGTTGGGTTCGTCTTTCGATGGCTGGGTCATGGCTGCCCACCGCCTTGATCGGGTCGGCGATCACTCTGCATCGTACTCACGTCCTCCCTCTCCATCATCCCCGCGCGGCCGCTCGGCTTTACCGTTCGGCACGCTCCATCCGCTTTCGATACGTCGCGGCGAAATGGTTCACCGCCGCGTGCAACCTGCTCTTCACCGTTCCCAGCGGGATCGAAAGGATCTCCGCGATCTCCTTGTACGCGAAGCGATCAAAATACCCCAGCAGCAGAACCTCCCGAAGGTGATCCGGCATGCCGTCGATGACCGCTCGCACCTCCTGCCGAACCTCGGCCGACTCCACCGCATCGCCGGGTGACGTCGAATCGTCACCGAGGAAATCCAGAAAACTCGCCGCGTCCGACTCGCTCGCCGTCGGTCCGTCCAGCGAAACTTCCTTTCGTCGACCGCGGCTCCGCAAAAAGTCGCGCGCTTTGTTCGCCGCGATCGTGAACAGCCACGGACGCAGCCGACGCTGGGGGTCAAACCCCCCGGCCGACTGGTAAACCTGGACAAATGTCTCCTGTACCAGGTCGTCGGCCGTCGCCGGGTCGCGGACAAACCGCGCCACGAACTGGAACACCTGGGGCGAGAAGCGCTCCACCAGCTCGGCGAATCGTGCCTCGTCGCCGGCGACGAACTGGGCCAGAAGCCGTTCATCCGTCCCGGCGTCTTCGACTTCCTGCGGTCGATTCACCACCCTGTGTTCCTATTGCGTCGTACGACCCCATGGCCCGGAAAGTTCTCTGTTTCTCCATCGACAAATACAATCCTGGAAGCAGTTTATGGAACTGGGTAATTTTCCCCTTGACTTACCCAGTTTCGTAACCTATGGTACTGATAGATAGTTACAACAGCAAGAGGGTAATACGTTGCGACCGGACGGATATTACCCATGTATTACCCAATAGCCTCGCTATACGTTCGGTGCCAAATCCATGGTATCTGACGCCACGACATTTCGAAACCTCTCCCCGCGAACCGTGTCCGTACTCGTCGAGGCCTCCGCCGCAATCAATGCCTCGCTCCACCTCGGCGACGTGCTCCAGGCCATCGCCATGAAGGCCGCTGCTGTGCTTCGCTCGGAAGCGTCGAGCGTCCTGATGCTGGATCGGCGACGCAACAAGCTCAAGTTCATGGCGGCGGTTGGCGACCGGGCGTCTGCTCTGATCGGCGAAGAATTTGACGCGAACCTCGGCATCGCCGGACGCGTGGTGGCGACGGCGCAGCCGACGATTGTCGGCGACGTCCGCGAGAACAAGGACTTCTTCAAGGGGATTGACGCCAAGAGCAGTTTTCAAACGCGCGGGATGGTCGCCGCGCCACTCATCTGGAAGGGCGACGTGATCGGCGTCGTCGAAGTTCTCAACAAGATCGGCGGCGGCGCGTACGACGATAACGACCTCACGCTGCTTCAAGTATTCGCCAATCTCGCGGCCGCCGGCGCCCACAACGCCGCGGAGCATACGAATCTCGTCAAGGAAAACCGCGGCCTGAAAGAGACGTTGCGCATCGCCGCGCCAATCATCGGCAGCTCGGCCTCGCTGCGGCAGGTGATGGACATGGTCAACCGGGTCGCCGGCAGCAACGCGACCGTGCTGCTACTGGGAGAGACCGGCACCGGCAAGGAGATTACCGCAAGGCAAATTCACGCGGCAAGCCCTCGGTCTGACAAGCCGTTCATTGCCATCAATTGTGCCGCATTGCCCGAGACGCTGCTGGAGAGCGAGCTGTTCGGCCATGAAAAGGGCGCCTTTACCGGCGCGCACACGGACAAGATGGGGCGATTCGAGCTGGCCGACGGCGGCACGCTCTTTCTCGACGAGATCGGCGACATCAGCATGAGCACGCAGGTGAAACTGCTGCGCGTGTTGCAGGAGAAGGAGTTCGTTCGCGTCGGCGGCACGAAGACCATCAGCACCGACGTGCGCATCATTGCCGCGACGAATCGCAATCTGCGCGAGGCGATCGAGAAGGAGACGTTTCGCGAAGACCTCTACTACCGCCTGAATGTGTTTCCGATCAACCTGCCGCCACTGCGTCAGCGCCGCGAAGACATCCCCGTGTTGGTAGACCACTTCATCGCGCTCGCGTCGACCCAGTTGGGATGTCGGCGGCCCAATGTCAGCGACGAGGCGATGGCGCTGCTGGCAAGCTATCACTGGCCCGGCAACATCCGCGAATTGCAAAACGTGGTTGAGCGCTCGGTTCTGCTGGCCGATGGCCAGACGCTGACCCCAGCGCACCTGCCGCGCGAAATCGTCGGTGATGAAACCTTTGCGGATAACACGAAGCAGGAATCGTCGCTCTGGGGCTATGAGAAGGCGTTGATCGTCAAGGCGCTGCGCGAGAACAACTGGAATCAATCCAAGGCCGCCCGCTCGCTGGGCATCAGCCGGGACAACCTGCGTTATCGCGTGAAGAAATTCCAGATCGCGCGGCAGGCGTGACCACCCGCGCGGTCACATCGGTCGGCGCCCGCGGGCTTCAATTCCGTTCCACCCCGGTTTGACGACGACATCCACCAACCCCGCCTCCGCAAACCAGCGCCGAATTTGACCAAGTGTCTTCGGTCGATCGTAGGCGGGCGCCAGCATGTCAAAGGTGTCCAGCAATGCGTGCTCGTACAGGGCCTTCTCGTCGAGGTCATGGACGCCCCGATAATCGGCCACGCCGAGCAGCCACGAGAAGCCGCGAATGGGCCGGCCGGCGAGTTTGTGAATCAGGCCGGTGAGCGGGTAAACCCACCCCACATGAAACCGCACGAAGCGATGCAGCGTCTGCGGTGAGAGACGGCGCGTGATCGGCCGAAGGTAATACTTGCCAAACAAGAAAGACTTCCAGTAGAAGCGGTAATGGTCGATGACGATTTCGCCTCCGGGCTTGAGAAACCTCACGAGGCTCATGAACGCTGCACGCGGGTCGGGGCAATGCTGGATCACCCCGATGCACAAAACCTTGTCGAAAGAGCCGTGCTCGTACGGAGGATTGTAAATATCGGCCTGCGCAAAACAGACATTGTCATATTTGCCGTTGTTGCGCCGATTCGCATCGACGGCCGCGCTGTAGTCAAACGTGCACAACGTCGCGCCCGTCTGCGCGAGCGGCTCGGTGAAGCGGCCCATGCCCGAACCGGCCTCGAGAATACGCTCGCCCCGCAAAGACTTCGGCCAGTTGGTTTCCTGATACAGTCGCTCCGCGCTCTTACCGCCCCATTTCGACTGCGAATCCAGTTGCGTCGTTGAGAACGTCTGCCATTGATACCCGAAGCTTTCGGCATAATTCTCGCGCGGGCAGAACCTCGGGATTCCGTTCACGATTTCAAAGGTATCGCCCCCGCCCGTCAGCGCCCCCTCCAGAATCTCATCACCCTCGATGCGATCCGCGCGCAACGCGAGCGGCTCGCCCGTTCGAGGATGCCGATACTCCCTGACCTGCTCGCGCTTCAAGTAGTTCGCTCCAATACCCGCCAATCAACCTGGATGGTTCAGCGACCGCGCAGGTTCCGCCCAGCCAACAGCCGTATCTTATCGACAGACTCGCCCCGAGCAATTACTTGTCGGTTGAAAACTCGAGATGCTCTTCCAGGAAGCCCGACGGCAGATCGTCGCGCAGTATGCCCACGTCCAACTCCATCAGCACGGCCTTTTCCAAATCCGCATGCCCCACCCCGTCCAGCGCCGAAACGGCAACGACCGACTTGAATCGCCGCGCCACGTCGCCCCACGTCGCACCAAACGCCCGTAGGCATTCCTCCGCGCGAGTCGGCGTATCGCACTTGTTTAAGATCAGCACCGCGCGCGTCGGATCGGGCATCGAGCTGAAGAACGACTGCATCGATTGCTCCCGGTCTTGAGTCGCAACGGCACCATCCATCACAACGAGGATCAAGTCCGAGTCGCGAGCGCGCCCCGCGCCGCGACGAATCGCCTCCGACTCAATCTCACAGCCTGTCTCTCGAACACCCGCGGTGTCCACCAGGGTCATCGGCCAGCCGTCGATCAGCGCCGTTTCTTCCACCCAATCGCGCGTGGTGCCGGGCACGTCAGACGTGATAACGCGCTCGTGGCCGATCAGCCGATTCGCGAGCGTGCTCTTGCCAGCGTTGGGCGGGCCGACGATGGCGATCCGGATTCCGCGTACAAGTCGGATCGCCGCGCGGGTACGCCGCTCGTAAGCCTCTCGCTCCTGGGTCGACCAGTGTTCGCGCACGGCGAGAGAGGCCGGCAGGATCTCGCGCTGCGCGAGCAGCCATTGCGCCAGGCGGCGCGATCCGGCGCGCAACAAGGCCGCGAAGACTGCCTGTTCAATTTCCTTGCCCGCTGCCGAGGAATCGGCAAGGGCCTGTGGGTCGACGACGCGTGCGCCCTGCCGTTCCAGGAGCATCAGGAGGCGCTGAACAATGCGAACGCCGCCATGGACGTGGAATTCAAAGCGCTCGGTCTCGCCGCCTGCCTCGCGCCGGCGCAATAAGAGAACATCATCCAGCGTCATCGGGCCGTCAACGAGTCGCCGCAGCGTCGGGCGATTTAATTCGATAGGAGGCGACTTCCGCGAATCGGATTTCTCATTGCTCGCTTTTCGCGCGCAGGTCACCGCTGCGACCACGCGCTCGGCGTCGGGCCCGCGCAGCGCGATCACGGCGATTGCCCCCGGCCCCATCGGCGTCAGCAGCGCCGCATGCGTTTCGTCCGCCCCGTTCATGATTCATCCATCAACGGGGCGAATTGCCTGCGAAACGCCAGCCCGACGCCACGCAGACACAAGTCCGGAACAACATTGTCGATGAAATCACACTGGCTTCGCACAAGGTCCGCGCCGCCCCCCGTCACAACCAACTGCGGCCACTCGTGCAGCTCCGTGGCGTAGCGCTCGACGATTTCGCGCAAAGCCCCCACCGCCCCGTACAACACACCGTTGCAGATCGCCTGTTCGGTGTTGGCCCCATACACCACACCGGTCGCCTCGATCGTCACCAGCGGCAGCGCCGCCGTTCCGTCGTGCAGCGATTGCGCCTGCAATGCCAGCCCGGGCAGGATCGACCCGCCCATGAACACGCCTTCATCGTTCACGCAGTCGATTGTGATGGCTGTGCCGATGCTCGCGACGGCGCACGCCTTGCCGATCACTTCGTACGCCGCGGCCGCAGAGCAGACGCGATCAATCCCCACTCGCTCGGGGTTTTCCACGGCCAGCGACATCGGGCGATGCAGGTCTTCTCCCACAACAAACGCGGGCGCGTCCAGTTCATTTGTCAACCGATCTCGAACGGTCGCCAGGACATCGGGGACAACCGACGCATAGACGACGGCGCGGATCGTGTCTTCGCCCAGCGCGTCGAAGGATTCCCTTGCATAGGTCGCGATCTTGTCCAGATCGGAGTGAGAGAACTTGGCCCACGTGCGGACCGAGCTTCCGACGTACGTGGCGACGGTCACGTGCGAGTTGCCGATTTCGACAATCAGCAGATTCGCATTGGCCAGCAACTCGGGAGAAAGCGACATGAAGCACTCGCAGCGGGACAGTCAACCGCGCGCCGCGACCATCGCAACGGGGTCTTGCTCCGTGCAAATGATACTGGGAAAGGTGAGATCCGTCAGCGCGGGTCAGGCCTGATCGTCCCGCAGATCACCGTGAATCCGACGGATGAGGGCCGTCAGATCATGGATGCGCAAAGCCAGACCATCGATGGCATGATCGTGGGCCGCCTGTTCGACCAGCGCGGCTTTGTCGCAGAGGTCGCGCTGGCCGCAATGTGCGCCGGCCGCCTTCAAATGATGTGCGACGGAGCGAATCCGCTCGAACGAGCCCGAGCGGAGGGCGTCCAGCAGCGCCTCGGCCCGCGCGGGCAGGGTTCGCACGAACGCCTCCGATGTGGTCCAGAGTTCGGCGTCCTGTGTCAGCAGCGCGGACAGAACCGTGTCGGCTGAATCATGCGGCGGCTGATTGGCTGAATCTCCCATGGCGGCTTCCCCCGGTAATCGAATCCGGCCTGGACCTGCGGTGCGCGGTCCGATCCTCCGCGCACTTCACTCGGCCCATTCGCCGGTGCGTACGCTTTCAACATCGAAACGCGGTCTGGTCCGCTTGAGTTGGATGAGGCTCCGTCCGTAAATCACAGCGCGCGGATCAATCCCAAGTCCCAGAAGTCGGCTGCAACGGTCCGAGCGATCGCATCGATTGCAGCGAGGGCACTGCCGTACCTTGTCGGACTTCGCCTCGGCCGTTAATCTTCGCGAGGTCCATCCGAGCCATTACCGATGACAGTCCTGCTTGACGCCGCCGGAATTCGCCAGACGCTGGATCGCCTCGCGGGCGAGATCGTCGCCACGTTTCCATCGGACTGCCCCATCGCGATCATTGGGATTCGTCGGCGCGGCGACGAACTGGCCCGGCGATTGTTGCAGATTCTCGCCGCGCGGGCGCCGCGCGAGATTCAATACGGATGTCTTGATATCACCCTCTACCGCGACGACCTGGCCGAAGTCGGCCCTGCTGCCGTGGTTCGCACGACCGAAATCGACTTCGACGTCTCCGGGACCTACCTCGTCCTCGTCGACGATGTCATCTACACCGGCCGGTCGATCCGCGCCGCTCTCGCCGCCATCATCGATCTGGGTCGCCCGCGCGCGATCAAGCTGGCCGTGCTCGTCGATCGCGGGGGCCGCGAACTTCCGATCCAGCCCGATTTTGTCGGTATCACCGCGCGCGACGATCGCCGTCCGATCACCGTGCAATTGACCGAAACCGACGGACGCGACGAGGTGACCGCCGCATGACGACGCCATCGCACATCGCCCCGCAACGTCCGCCCGCCGCACAGCCCCCGTCGCCGACCGGCGGCGCGCCGACGCCCCCGGAGCCGTCACCACAAATCAGTTGGCCGCACAAGAATCTGCTCGGGCTGGAAGACCTGACCGCCGCGGAGATTCTGCACCTGCTCGACACCGCCAAGGCGTTTGAAGACGTCTCGACGCGCAGCGTGAAGAAAGTGCCGGCCCTGCGCGGCCGCGTCGTGGTGAATCTGTTCTTCGAGGACTCCACCCGGACGCGCATGAGCTTTTCACTTGCGGCGCAGCGCCTTTCCGCCGACGTGATCGACTTCTCCGAAAAGACCAGCTCGTTGAACAAGGGCGAGAGCGTGCGCGACACGGTGCGCAACATCGAGGCGATGGGCGTGGACCTCATCGTCGTGCGGCACGGGGCCGCGGGCGTCCCACATCTCATCGCGCGCAACGTGCAGTGCAGCGTCATCAACGCCGGCGACGGCCGCCACGAGCACCCGACGCAGGGCCTGCTGGACATCTACACGATGCGTCAGGTGAAGAGCCGCATCGCCGGACTGAAGGTCGCCATCGTCGGCGACGTGGTGAACTCCCGCGTGGCGCGGTCGAACATCCACGGGCTAACGCGGCTCGGCGCCGAAGTGACGCTCGTCGGCCCGACGACACTCGCGCCGCGCAGTTTCGAGCGGTTCGGCGTGCGCGTTTGCCACGATTTCGACAGCGTCATCGGCGAGTTCGACGTGATCAACATGCTGCGCATCCAGCGCGAGCGCATCGCCTCCAACGTCTTCCCCAGCCTCGGCGAGTATTCGCGCCTCTTCGGCCTGTCCAACGAGCGAATGAAACGCGCCAAGGCCGATGTGCTGGTCATGCATCCCGGCCCCGTCAACCGCGGGATTGAAATGTCGCCGGAAGTCGCCGACGGCGCGCGAAGCGCCATCCTCCGGCAGGTCACCAACGGGCTGGCCGTGCGCATGGCGGCCATGTTCCTCTGCAAGCAGGCGGGAGAGACACCGTGACCGACTCCCCCCGGAGCCACCCCGAATGACGACGCGCCTCCTCATCCGTCGGGGTCGTGTCATCGACCCGACACAAGGCATCGACGAAGTCGCCGACCTGACGCTCGCAAACGGCAAGGTCGCCGCGATCGGCCGCGCGGCCGAACAGCCCGGCGATCAGGTCATCGACGCCTCGGGGAAAATCGTCTGCCCCGGGCTCATCGACATGCACGTGCACCTGCGCGAGCCGGGCAATGAAGACGCCGAGACGATCGCCAGCGGCGCCGCGGCAGCCGTCGCCGGCGGGTTCACGTCCATCGTCTGCATGCCGAACACGAAGCCGGCCCTCGATACCGAGGCGATGATCGAGTTCGTCTATCGCCAGGCCGACCGGGCGCGATCGTGCAACGTCTTCCCGATCGGCGCGATCACCAAGGGCCGCGAGGGCAAGGAACTCGCCGAGATCGGTCAGATGGTCCGCGCCGGCGCGGTCGCCTTCAGCGATGACGGCGTCGGCGTCGCCAGCGCCACCGTCATGCTCCGTGCCCTGCAATACGTCGGCATGTTCAATCGGCCGATCATTCAGCATTGCGAAGACGCCGATCTCGCCGCGGGCGGCTGCATGAACGCCGGCTTCACGGCCACGCGCCTGGGCCTGCCGGGCATCCCCGCGGCCGCCGAAGAGCTCATGGTGCAGCGCGACCTGCTCCTGGCCGAGGCGACCGGCTGTGCCTATCATGTGGCACACATCTCCACGGCCGGCGCGGTCCAGCTCGTGCGCGAGGCCAAGCGCCGCGGTATCCGGGTCACGACCGAGGTGTGCCCCCATCATCTTCTGCTCACCGATGAGTTCGTGGAGCAGTACGATACGAATTACAAGATGAACCCCCCGCTGCGATCCAAGTCCGATGTCGAGGCCTGCATCGCTGGCGTCGCCGACGGCACCATCGACTGCCTCGTCACCGATCACGCGCCACACGGGCGCGAGGGCAAGGAGCTGGATTTTCAATCCGCGCCCTTCGGAATCGTCGGTCTGGAGGTTGCGCTTGGATTGTTCGCGAAGGCGCTCGTCGCGCCGGGGCATATGAACTGGAATCAGTTGATCGCACGCATGACCACCGCGCCCGCTCGCATCCTGGGCCTCCGCAAAGGCTCGCTCGCCCTTGGCAGCGACGCCGACGTCACGATTATTGATCCCGATCTGCCCTGGACCGTCGATACAAGCCTGTTTCAATCCAAGAGCCGCAATTGTCCGTATGAGGGATGGCCGCTCGTGGGGCGCGCGACGCACACGATTGTCGGCGGAGAATTGAAGTTCACTCTTGAGGCATGAACGCCGAGCTTGGCCACCTAAACCATGACCACGCAACAAGTTAAGCTGCCCTCGGCTTGGAAGAGGCGTTCCCGTCCCGGTCCGCACCAGATGATTGTCTGGATCAAAGTCCAAGCGCGCATTCGGGCCGGGCGCGGCCTCGATTTACCGCCGTCCGCGTCCGATACTTTTTTCTTTGCGTCGCCCCCCATCGCGCGGTACACTTAACGTGAAACTGGACGGAATAAAACGCATCGGCGGTGGTCAATCACACCCCGTCGGTGCCGAGTGTGGGGGCGGGAATGAACGCCTGCGGCCGGCCCGAGTGCCGGGCGCGGCTTCTTAGGTGTTGCCCGCGGCGGATTGTGTTGACGGTCCGCCGACTCGTTCCTGTTCGCCGAGTTGCCGATTCGTCGGCCGCTTTCGGGAGACCCACATGTCCGCCAATCTTCCCACTCCAATTCCGCTCGGTTCGCCCCACCTCCGCACCCCGCCTACCCTTGACCGCTGGGGACTCGGTACGCACAAGCGCAAGCGAATGGACCAGCGTGATTACGAACGCCGGGAAGCCGCCTGCGATCTGTGGTTGAGTGACGTTCGCGCGCGAAACGTCCTTCGGTGCCGCGTGACAGACATCTCCGACGCCGGCCTCTACGCCAGCGCCCCCATTGGCTACGGCCTCGCCGTTGGTCAGCGTTACGAGCTGCGCATCGTCGTCGGCGATCGCGCCCCGGCCGACAACCCGCCGATGACCAAGTCGCTCGGCTACGCCACGATCATCCGCACCGAGATCGAGGCTACCGGCTCGCAGCATGACCGCGTCGGTTTCGCCGTCCGCTTCGACGTACCGCAACTCCTGCCTGTGTAAAAACCAGGTCTGCCGATTGGTTTCTCTCAACACCCTGCATTCGGTGAGAGCCCCTGCGGTGATGCGGCAGAATCCGTTGGTACCGTCGCGCCACGATCGGTGAGTGAAGCGTCTTATCAGCGCTGTGACCGTGAGGGAGTGTTGAGCGTCTCGTCGATGCAGCGAAACGCCCCGACAACAAGATAGTCCCCCCCCGTCGCCCTCTGGGTGACCTAATTCTACGCCGATACCCCGTCACCGAATTGCCCTCTGATGACAGCAGGCTGTTCGCCATGTACCGGCCTGCCTTATCGCAAGCAGGGGAACTTGCAGCGGGCGCATCGGATCGCAACGGATGCCGCATCCCGTGACGAAGTGCCGCAGAGGAAGCACGTCGGCCGTAGTGGGGAAGACATGTTCCTCGGCAGCAGATATCCGTCGGCAGCACGTTTGCGAACCCATTGCGATGAACGCCTGGCTGGTTGTCGCCATCGTCGTGGGTAAGTGTGTGATCGTAATCGAAGCCGAACTCGCCGCAGATCTTGACCGTGACTGCCAATTGAAGTCGTCGCAGCGAAGAAATGACCACGAATCGGATGTGGCCCCGCCTACTCGGTCAGCACCGTTTCCTTCACGACTTCTTCAATCGTCGTGATGCCGTCGTAGATGGCGAGCAGGCCGCTCTCGCGAAGGGTGCGCATGCCGTTGCGCTGGGCGGCCTCGCGGAGCAAGCCGGTGGATGCGTTGTTCATGATGAGATCGCGAATCTCTTCATTGAAGACCATCGTCTCGAAGATGCCGACGCGGCCGCGATAGCCCGTGCCGTTGCAATAGTCACAGCCGGCGCCGAAGTAGAACGTGCGGCCTTCGACGTCCTCCGGACGGAGCTGCAGCTCCATGAGCTGCTCGGGCGTCGGGGTGTAGGGTTGCTTGCAGTTCTTGCAGATGCGCCGCCCCAATCGCTGCGCCACCACGGCCTCGAACGTCGCCGTGATGAGAAACGGCTCGACGCCCAGATCGAGCAAGCGTGCGACGGCTGACGGGGCGTCGTTGGTGTGCAGCGTGGAGAACACAAGGTGGCCCGTGAGCGACGACTGGATGGCGATCTGGGCCGTCTCGAGATCGCGGATTTCACCAACGAGGATCACGTCCGGGTCCTGTCGAAGGAAGCTGCGCAGGGCGCGGGCGAAGGTCATGCCCTGGTCGACGTTCACCTGGCACTGAATGATGCCGTCGATGTCGTATTCGACGGGGTCTTCGGCCGTGAGGATCTTGGTATCGGGCGTGTTCAGGTGATTCAGGCAGGCGTAGAGCGTTGTTGTCTTGCCGGAGCCGGTCGGTCCCGTGTTGATAATGATGCCGTGGGGCCGATTGATGAGCTGCTTGAGGATGTTCAGGTCATCCTCGCGCAAGCCGATGCGGTCGAGATCAAGCTGCACGTTGCTGCGGTCGAGAATACGCAACACCACCGACTCGCCGAACATGGTTGGCAACACGGCAACGCGGAGGTCCACCGGATTGCCGGCGACCGTGAGGCTGATGCGCCCGTCCTGCGGCAGACGCCGCTCGGCGATGTCGAGGTTGGCCATGACCTTGATGCGGCTGGCGATGGCCATGGCGAGGAAGCGCTGGGGCGGGACCATTTCGTACAACACGCCGTCGATGCGATAGCGAAGTTTGTATTCATTCTCGAACGGCTCGAAGTGAATGTCGCTGGAGTGGTCCTGAATCGCCCGTAGCAACACCAGATTGAGCAGTTGTTTGACCGGATTGGCGTTGACCAGTTCTTTCAGTTCTTCCAGGTCGATGGATTCACCGCGACCCTCGAACTTCGACAATTCCGAGTCACCGCCGATCTCCGTAAGCAGGTCGTTGATCGACTGGGCCGAGCCTTCGGGGTAGTAACGGTTCAACCCCGTGGCGATCTGATCCTCGGAGGCGATCATCGGGCGGATGTTGTAGCCCAGCAGCTTCTGAAGATCGTCGGTGGCCTGGAAATTGTCCGGCGAGGCGATAGCGACGCTCAAGGTGTTCGACGCCGAGTCGTAGGCCACGGGGATGATGCGATAGGTGTTGGCCATCTGATTCGGCACGAGCTTGACCACGTCGGCCTGTACGTCCATCGCGTCGAGGTTGATCGGCTCCATGCCGATCTGCGCGGCGAGGGCCAGCTTCAGATCCGCTTCCGTGATGTAGCCAAGGTCGATGAGAATCTGTCCGAGCGGGCCGCGCTTGGTCTTCTGCACGGCAAGCGCTTCATGCACCTGCGTGCGGTTGACTTTCCCCATCTTGATGAGGATGCGACCCAGCAGGCGGCCTTTGAATTCGCGGGTGGAGGGTGCAGGTGCTGCGGCGGACATATCGCGTTTCCATCATCGCCGCGGCGGCTGCATCGCGCAACGCCCGGCGGAATCATCCAAAAAGTTGACGTTTGCTATTCCTTACCCTTTTCGCCTTCGCCAGGTGCTTCGTCCTTGATCGTAATCATGGAATCGCCGGCTTCGTGCAGCTTCCCGGCCTTCTCAAGCTTCTCCTGAAGCTCCGACGCGTGCCGCCCCTTGTCCAGCATCTCGTCTGCTTCGATCAGGCCGCGCTCGTAAAGCGACCACAAGTGCTCGTCGAGCAACTGCATGCCGTATTTCTTGCCAGTCTGGATGGCCGAGTCGATGCGGAAGGTCTTGTTCTCGCGGATGAGGTTCGCGATGGCGGGCGTCACCACCATAAACTCGTAGGCCGCGACCATGCCTGACGGCTTGCGCGGCATCAGCGCCTGGCTCAATACGGCGATCAGCGAGGTTGAAAGCTGGACGCGGATCTGATCCTGCTGTTCGTGCGGGAAGGCATCGATGATACGGTTTACGGTTCCCTGGCAGCCCGTGGTATGCAGCGTGGAGAAGACCAAGTGGCCGGTTTCGGCGGCGAGAATCGCGTTGGAGATGGTCTCCAGATCGCGCATTTCACCGACGAGGATCACGTCCGGGTCCTGTCGCAGCACGCGGCGAAGCGCCTCGGCAAAGCTCGGCACATCGTTGCCGACCTCGCGCTGGTTGATGAGGCTCTTCTTGTGCTGGTGGTAGTATTCGATGGGGTCCTCGACCGTCACGATGTGGCGATCCATTTCGTTGTTGATGTAATTGAGCATCGACGCGAGCGTGGTCGTCTTGCCGGAGCCGGTCGGCCCGGTGACAAGGAACAACCCGCGCGGCCGACGACACAACGCACGGCAGATGGGCGGTAGTCCGATCTCCTCGAACGACAGGAATCGGCTGGGAATCAGACGCAGGACGATGGAGATATTGCCCTTCTGCCGAAAGACCGCGACGCGAAAGCGACCGGCGTCACCGAAGGCAAAACCGAAGTCGGTGCCGCCCTCTTCTTGCAACTCCTGCTGATTGCGATCGGGCGTGATGGACTTCATCAGGGCGACGCAGTCTTCCGGCTCGAGCACTTTCGTCTCAAGCTGGCGCAGTCGGCCGTGCAGTCGGATGACCGGCGGTCGTCCAACCGAAATGTGAATGTCCGACCCGCCCTTCTTGATGCAAGTCTCCAACAAGCGGTCAATGTGAATCGTTGCCATGGATGCCTACCGGGTCCGACGCCCGTATTAATTCGTGTCCACCAAAACGCTGTTCGTCAACTCGTGCTGACTTCGTCCTGTGCGATGCGCAGGATCTCCTCCACCGAAGTTGAACCGGCGAGGATTTTCCGCTGGCCGTCCTCCAGCAGCGAGCGCATGCCGGTGGCCTTGGCAGCGCGGCGCACCTGCGTCACCGAGGCCCGGTTGAACGCCAGCTCACGCAGCTCGCTGTTCATGATGAGCATCTCAAAGATGCCTCGCCGGCCGCGATAGCCCGTGTTGCTGCATGCCGAGCAACCACCAGGGCGGTAGATCGTCTTGCCTTCGAGCTGCTCGGGCTTGAAGCCGCAAAGCTTCAATTGGATCGGATCGGGGTTCGTGTCGGGCTGGCGGCATTCCTTGCACAAAATGCGCACAAGCCGCTGCGCCATGATCGCCTGCACACTGCTCGCGATCAGGAAGGGCTTGATACCCATGTCCGTCAGACGCGTCAGGGCGCTGGGGGCGTCGTTGGTGTGCAGTGTCGAGAACACCAGGTGTCCGGTCAGCGCCGCCTGCACGGCGATTTCGCCGACCGACAGATCGCGGATTTCACCGACGAGGATGATGTTCGGCGCCTGACGCAGCATGGAGCGGAGAATCTTGTCAAACCCCAGGCCGATGTCCTCGCGCACCTGGCACTGGTTCATGCCGGGGAACACGTATTCGACTGGGTCTTCGGCGGTGATGATCTTCTTGTCGGGGCGATTGAGTTCCTGCAGCGCCGCGTACAGCGTGGTCGTCTTTCCGGAGCCGGTCGGACCGGTGACCAGAAACATGCCGTTGGGTCGCGAAATGATCTTCGTAAAGCGCTCGTAGTCGTCCGCTTCGAATCCCAGTTGCTGCACGCCGACGGAGGCGGAATCGGGCCGCAGAATACGAAGCACAATCGATTCGCCGTGCACGGCCGGGCAGCAGCTCACGCGAAAGTCGATGTCCTTGCCGCTGATGCGCATTTTGATGCGCCCGTCCTGCGGAACGCGCTTCTCGGCAATGTCAACGCCGGCCATGATTTTCATGCGGGTCGTTACGGCATTCTGCAATCGCTTGGGCACGTTCTCGCGCTCGAGGCACACGCCGTCAACGCGATACCGGACTCGAACGCGGTCGCTCATCGGCTCGACGTGAATGTCGCTGGCGCGCGTTCGCACGGCCTCACTGATCATCATGTTGATAAGCTTGATGATCGGGGCGTCCGGGTCTTCTTCACTGGCGGACGTCTTCTTGACGCCGCGCGCGTCCTGATCGAGCGACGCATCGACCGACGCATCCAGGCTGCGCGATAACTCATCAAGCGATCGTTCGGCGCCGGAGAGATACTTGTCAATATACGCCTTGATCCGCGACTTGGGCGAGATCACGGGAATGACCTCGCTCACGCCAAGGCGAAACCGAAGCATGTCCAGCGTGTCGAGATCGAGCGGGTCGTGAATGATCACCTTCATGTGACCGTTCTCGCTCGCCAGCGGCAGGATCAGGTTGTGTTTGCAGATCTTGTCTGGAACGAGCGCCAGCACTTCCGGCGGGATCAGGCCCTTGGTGATCTCGACGTACTCCAGGCCGTGCTGGGTGGCCAGCGCCTTGTAGACATCGTCTTCGGAGACGATCTCCAGCTCGATCAGCGCCTCGCCGATGCGCTTCTGGTTATTGCTCGCATACACGGCGGCGCGGTCGGCATCGTCACGCGACAGCAGCCCCTGCTCCTGAAGGATCTCTCCGAGCTTTTTGCGCTTCTTGGCCATGCGTCCGTTTGATTCGCTTACGAGGGTTGTTTGCCGTCCCTGGGCGTCGGCCCGATTACCGCACCGCGCTCACCCACCCATGAGCCGCACACTCCAGCTGTAAGTCCATGCTGCCGCGTGATTCATGCTACCGGACATCGGGCCGCCTCGCACCCCGGTCGCACCGTGTCCGACTGGAAGGTCTTCTCCGCGGTGACGATCGATTGTACGTTGTATCTTCCGGCGGATCAACCGTTTAGCCCGGAGCGCCGGCGTCCTTCCAATCAAGTGCGGCTTGCCGACGCGGCCAGGTGGAAGCGGTCCCGCCGTCCGCGAAGCAACAGGTTGTGCCCCAGCGCTGCGATCATCGCCGCATTGTCGGTGCAATAGGCCGGCAGCGTCACATGCAATTTCACACCGCCGCCCCGGCATCGCTCCGCGAGGCGCGACCGGAGCAGGGAGTTCGCCGCCACGCCGCCTCCCAGCAGCAGCGTCGTCACACCGGTCCGATCCACGGCCTGCATTGAACGTTCCACGAGGACGTCGACCACGGCCTCGGAGAATGCCGCACAGACATCGTTCACGTCCTGCGCCGTTAGGCGCTCCAGACCGCCTGTGGTCCTTCCTGGTCCGTGCACGTGATATAATACGGCCGTCTTTAATCCGCTGAACGAGAAATCCAGGCCGTCGCCCGGCATCGATCGCGGAAACCGCACGCGACCGGGGTCGCCCGCGCGCGCCCGTGAATCCACCACCGGACCACCGGGATACCCCAGCTTTAGAATACTCGCGACCTTGTCGAACGCCTCCCCCGCGGCGTCGTCGACGGTCGCTCCTAAGAGTCTGATGTCGTCCACGTCGCGCACCAGGAACAACGACGTATGTCCGCCCGACACCACGAGCGACAACGCAGGCCACGGACGGTGATCCAGCGCGATGGCCGCGCTCGTCGCGTGTGCCTCAATGTGGTCCACGCCGATCATCGGCTTACCCCAGGCCCACGCCAATGCCTTCGCCGCGGTCACGCCGATCAGCAGGCAGCCGATTAACCCCGGCCGCGACGTAACGGCGATGGCATCAAGGTCGGCCGGCGTCACGCGCGCCTCGGCAAGCGCTTCCTGGATCAAAGCGTCGAGCTGCTCAAGGTGCGCGCGCGATGCCAACTCCGGCACGACGCCGCCGTATTTGGCATGAAGATCGTATTGCGTGGCGATCAGGTTGGAGCGGACGGTGCGCCCCTCCTCCACGACGGCGGCCGCCGTTTCATCGCATGAGGTTTCGATCCCCAGAATCAAGCTCATCGTGGTGCGGCCCTGCGCCGGCGTCAGTTTGCCGCCGGTTGCGTGGTGGCCGGACTATCCGCTGGCGCGCCCGAGGCCAACCGCTCCAGCAGCAATTCGTAGGCCTTCTTCAACTGAAGGTCGGCGTCGAGCAACTTCCGGCTCGCGGTCGCGGCGTCGACCGCCTCCAACGCAGGCTGCGTCGTTGGCTGCGAGGCGAGTTGCACCAGTTCACGCGTCGCTTCGCGCCAGGCGTCGACGCATTTCTTTCGCTGGCGATCCGACATGGCGACTTCCACCGTCGGCATCACGCCCCATGCATCCTTCGCGCCGGAGCGGAAAGTCCGATCGATGCATTGACCACTTGGAAGAAAATAGTAAGATGTCGTCAACTTGATCGCGCCGCCGTTGTTGTCCAGCTCCACGACTTCCTGAACACTGCCCTTGCCGTAGCTTCGCTCGCCGACCACCAGCGCTCGCCGATGATCGCGCAGCGCGCCCGCCACGATCTCTGCCGCACTGGCCGTCGAACCATTGATCAGCACGATCATCGGAAACGCGGGGTACGTCCCGTCGCGCATCGCGAACCACTGCTTGTCATCTACCCGGCGACCGCCCGTGCGAACAATCAACCCCGCATCCAGGAACCGGTCTGCGGTCTCGCGCGCGCTGTCCAACAGTCCGCCCGTGTTGTCGCGCAGGTCCAGGATCAGCCCGCGCAACCCCTGCTGCAGCAGGCCCGCCATCACGCTGTCCAGCCGCTCGTCCACGTCCTGGGTGAACTTCGTCAGCCGCACATACGCCAGCCGCTCGACCGGATCCAGCACATAATTCCACCCACCGGCGCTCTGCCGCAGCCAGCCGCGGATCGAATCGACGTGGATCTCGGTCCGCCGGACCTGCATCACGCGCGGCGGCTTCGCCACCGAGTCCGACGGGCGAACAATCGTCAACTCCGCCTCGGTATCGGGCGGGCCGTTGAGCAAATTATTCACCGCGTCCACCAGCGACAGCGTGTTGGCGGCCTGTCCGTCGATGTGCGTAATGATGTCACCCGGCAAGATGCCGGCCTGGGCCGCGGGCGAGTTGGGCTCACGGCTTAACACTTCCAGCCCCGCCGGCGTCGACCAGACGTCGACGCCGATGCCGCCGAAGATGCCGTCGGTGCGGCTTCGAAAGCGCTCGTACTCGGCCTGGCTCAAGTAAATAGCGTGAGAATCATGCAGCTGCGCGACCATCGCACGAATGCCGGCGTCGACCGCGGCTCGGACGAGTTGATCATCATCGGTTACGTTGACGTAGCGCTTGTGAATCTGCGCTCGCGCGTCGGCCAGCGGACCGAAGGCGCGGTAAATCACGTCACGCTCGGCGATTTTCTGCGGAAGCTGCCACATCAGCAGCGTGATGACCGCAATCACGAGAATCCACGCGACATTTCGCTTGGGCATAGCATCTCACGCCGGACGGGCGCACAGCAAACCCGGCCGGGCATTCCGCAACGCACGCCGACCCGATTGAAAACGCCCCTGAATTGTTCCGCGTGCGAGGCGATTCGTCAAGATTCATCCAACACGCACGCGCGCCGTCGCGCCGACCATTGCGATACGTCGCGTGGGTTGCCACGGATTGTTCCGCACGACATAATGAAGCCGTTGTAGGGCGGCCCGCCGCTCGGGAGGATGGAGCCATGAGCGCAGCGTTCGGTGCCAATTGCGACGATTTTCATATCGCTACGCGGTTGTTTCTCAAGCTCGATCTGGCGCTGGAGCGCGAGACTGTTCTCCATTTCTTCGACAGCGTCAAGCGCGAGTTTCCGACGCTCCGAAAGCTGCGCCGTCGCGAAGACAGCGCGCTGCTGCTGGAGGAGGATGAGGCCGTCGATGGCGCGCGGCGCTGGCTGCGGCTTGACGAGTCGGCTCTGCGCCTGGGGCATTTCAACCCCGGCACAACCCACGATGCCGAGCATTTCGGACAGGTCGTCCTGAAAATGGCGCCGTACCACCTGACCCTCGGCGAACTGGACTACGACCACCTCGAAGTCGTCTATGGGTTCGATCTCGAATTTCGCGGCAACCACGATCAACTGATCGCCGACACGTTTTTCTCCGAAGGACCGCTGGCCGGGCTGGTCACGCAGGACGGCCCGGCACAGGTCATCGACGCCCAGCCGTTTCTTGGTGTCGCCATCACTGAAAACTGCGATACACAAGTGTATTTGGAGATCAAGAGCCGCACTTCCACTTATGAAGTGCGTACCCAGCAGTTCGAACAGCAGCCGCTGGGTGTGTTCCTCACCGTGCGAAAATACTGGGGCTTCACCGAGGGCGAGTCGCTCCTGGATGTCCACAGGCAATTGACCCTCCGCGCGGAGGAATGGGTCAGCGAAAAAATCGTCCCACTCGTGGTCAACCCATTGGCACAGGCCATTGCTTCGCAACCTTAACGCTCTCGGCGGACGATGCCGGACACTCCTTCCCGTCGAAGCTGCCTGATCTACGCCGCGATCGTCGCGCTGGCCGCCATGATGCTCGCGCGCGACTCCGCCGCGAAACTCGAGACCCTCTGGGACGAACAAGTCGATCACGATATCGCCGTCGCCCTGCGCGACGACCCGTTGCGCGGCGAGTCCCCCGCGCTCGACGCTTCGCAAACCCGCCTGCCCATGTACCTCTGCGCCGCGGCCATGAAGCTTACCGGCCGCAGCGATTTACAACTCTGTCGCGATGTCAGCCTCGTCCTCGGCGGTCTTACCATCATCCTTTCGGCTGCGCTGGCGCACGTTCTGTTCGGCGGCTGGACGGCGATTCTCGCTGCGACCCTGCTCGCCGCTTCGCCCTACTTCCTCTCTTTCGCGCGCATCGCCATGACCGAAGGCGACATCGCTTTTTCCTGCGCGGTCGTCGCCGCGCTGCTCGCCTTCCTTCACGACGTGCGACGTCCGACACCGGCTCGATGGCTCCTCGCAGGGGTCCTCCTCGGCCTGGCGACCGGCGCGAAGCTGTTCGCGATCTTTCTGGTCCCGGTCTTCGGCGTTCTGGCGACTTCCTCGCGCACGCCGCGAACCGCGACGGAAAGCACCAGCGGGTCCCCATCGCACCGCAAGATGGACCGCTGGTTGATTGGCTTGCTCCTCGCCGGTCTCGCGGCCTCGCTTTGCGCCGCCCTGCTTGCCATGACTTCGCGCGATTGGGCGGTTTTCGCGTGGGGTTTCGCGGCCGTTGCGTGGGTGGTCACCGTGGTCCGGGTTCTGTTTCAGGGTGCATCGCTGCCAGCGACGCCGATCGGGCGACTCGTCGCGATGCTCATGCTGGGCGGTCTGACCTTCGGCGCCCTCATGCCAGCGCACCTCACCTCACACGACATTCTTCGCGAGATCGCACGCAGAACGTTGCGGTGGGACAACAGTATCCCGCTCGCCCTCTGGAGCGATCACCTTCGACTCTACACCGGCATTATTCTCATCAAGCTCTCCATTCCATTCGGCCTGCTGACGGCGGTCGCCCTGCTCTACGCAGCCTTTGTCGAGCGTTCTGACGGGCGCTGGCGGCCCTGCATCATCGCGATCATTTTTTACATTGTCCTGATTTGTCTGCTCCCGCTGCGACAAACGTTCTACCTGATGGGCGTTTATCCATTGATGATCGTTCTCACGGCTGCCTTCGCCGTCGAAACCGTCCGCCGGCTCCGGCTGCGCAGCGCGCCCGCTTCGGCCCTGGCCGTCACCCTGATCTGTGTCTGCTTCGTACATTTAGGAATTCGTATTGCAACGGCGTATCCGTACTTCCACCTTTATGGTTACGACCGCGTCGGCGACCGCTGGATGGGCCGCGAATCGCGGGGGTACCGCAATCTCATTCAGACTCCCAGCGATGGCGTGGAGGAACTTCTTGAATGGTGCGCGAAGAGTGAGCACGTCCGCCCCGCCGAACAGGTTGTGAGCTTCCTCTGGGAAGATCGCATCGTGCGAAATGCAGTTGGTTCGCTCCACAGACCCCTCTACCTGACGCCCCGCGGGCTGACCGAAGAATCCGACGAATTGCCGCCCCAACCCGATATCCAGCAGGCAGACTGGATTCTTCTGCACATCAATAACCGTCTGGGCTACGGCGATCGGCCGCCCGACTGGCCGCCCGCAGCCCTGCTCGAAGCACAGTTCGAGGTAGCTTACGCGGTCCACCGCGGGCCGCTCGAAGTGGCCTGGGTATATGGGCGCCGGGATCGACTTAGAGGCTCCGCAAGGCCCTGATCTGCCCTGCGCAATAATGAACAGGCCGGTGATTTCCCCGTTCGAGATGCGTGCTTTTGCTCGGATGCGGGATTCGTCGGGCTGCCGCCGTGCGGCTGACTTGGCGTAGTGCAGCCAGGCACAGTTCCTTGTCCAGGAAAGTTCCGATCAGGCGTATTTCCGGTCCTGCGGTCTGGACTTGGACCGGCCATTCATGCTATCCTAGACACTGCAAACCTCGTGGATCCCGCTGGAGGTGGGTGTTCGATTTGAGTTGGGTAGTGCGCGGGCGCATGGTTGCGCCTGCGAATGAACAGAGCGGCCATCACTGCCGCTTGAGGGAGTTTCATTATGCAGTCATGTTGTAAACAGGTGTGGGGTGGTCTTGTCGCTTTGGCGACCGCTGTCTTGATTCTGTCACCCGGCGATGTCTTCGCCCAGGGCTGCCCCGGTTCCGGCCAGCAGTCCAGCGGTCCGGATGTCATCGTCGGTACGCTTGGACAGATTCAGAGCGGTCAGGAGATCACCAATTACACTGCAGACAGCACCTACGAAGCGCTGTCGGTGGGTACGACCTCCTGCAATCTGGGCAATGCCCAGCTCCGCTGGGATGCCTCCCCCGCTTTGACCCATCCCGTCATCGGACAGAATCTGTTCCGCTTGAAGCAATTCAACGGCGCCTATCGCTTTGAACAAATCGGCCAAAGCTGGCTCAAGCATGGTTTCACGGCCCTGCAACAAACCGCCTGCTGCTCCAACTGCCAGCCGTCCGGCACCGGCTCGCGTCTGGGCGTGGGTTGCTCCGATCCGTACACCGCCAGCCGCAATGGCGGTCAGAGTAGCGCCGGCCCGAAGTGGGCGGTGAACGCAACGACCGGCGCTCACACTCATCCTTCCGGCGCGCCCGGTTTCTCCGGAAGCGTGGCTCGCAGATTGCGCGTCCGCATTACGGATCTTGAAACAGCGACCAACCAGCTTGGCCCGGTTCGTTACTACGTCGAAGGCCAATATGTGTCTCCCGATGACGCCGAATCCGGCAACAAGTACAACAACGCCTCGTATCGGCAGGTCTCTTACAATAGCGGCACTTTTGGTTACTTCGGATCGAACCCGAATATCGAGACCCAACGCCAGCAGCCCGCCATCATGGCCTGGCAAGCCTTTGATCCCAGCGTGACCATCACAAACGTCACTACGCCCGAGGATGCGAATGCCGATCCCGATCTCACCATTGCCCGCGTTATCATCGGCGCGAAGGCTACCGATCTGGGCGGCGGCGTCTGGCACTATGAGTACGCGGTTCACAATCTGAACTCCGACCGCTCGATCTATTCGTTCAGCATTCCGGTCGATCCTGGCACGACCGTCACCAACATCGGCTTCCGCGATGTCGAGTACAACGACGGCGACGGCGAGAGCTGGGTCAATCGCGATGGTACAGATTGGTCCGGTGTCTTTTCCGGCGGCGCGGTGACGTGGACCTGTGCGCACACGTATGCACAGAACCCCAACGCCAACGCCCTGCGCTGGGGCACCATGTACAACTTCCGGTTCGACGCCAACGTCGCTCCGACCTCCGGCCGTGCCACGCTGGTTCAGTTCAAGCCCGGCGCGCAGACTCTGCAGGAGTCAACGGTTATTCCCAGCGTGCCAAGCTGTGCCTGCCCCGGCGATGTAAACGGCGACAACAAGATCGACGGCGGCGACATCGCCAACTTCACGCAGATGTTCATCGGCGCAATGGGAACCAGCAACTGCGCTCAAACGGCGCCTCCCACCAGCGGCGGACTTGATAACGACGACGTGGATGAGTTCGTCAACCTGCTGCTCGCCGGCAACGGCTGCTGAAATCGGTACCGCACACCGGTCAGCCTTAGGCCCATGCGGCCGATGCCGCGGTCAAGCTACCATCTGACGATCAACCCCGGCCCGTGGTCCTCATCGACCGCGGGCCTTTTTTTTGCGCTTTTCTGACTGGCCGCACCACGACCATGGTTGCCACCGACACCCGAACACGTCCATCGCCGGGAGCGATTTGAAGCTACCGACCAAGGGAGCGCGGCCAAGTGGGTGCGGGTTCTGCACTGGGGTTCTTTACTATCGAATTCGCTTTCTGATGCGCGCGGCTCGGTTCAAGCGATACCAGTACCGCGATTTCCCTTTATTTATGCTTGTGAAATCGACTCGACGGGTTTAGGCTTGCGTCCACACGGCCGCATGGTCGCGGCCTTTGACACCGCATTGCTACGTAAAGGAGTCACGATGGCAAACGCAAAGAGCATGAGCAAATCAGCCCTGATCAGCCACCTCGCCGAGAAGAACGAGATGACGCGCAAGCAGGTCATCGCCTTCATGGACACGCTGGTGGACACCGCCTACAAGCAGGCGAAGAACAGCTTCACCCTGCCGGGCATCGGCAAACTGGTCCTGGTCAATCGCAAGGCGCGCATGGGTCGCAATCCGGCCACCGGCGAGGCGATCAAGATTCCCGCGAAGAAAGTTGTCAAGTTTCGCGTGGCCAAGGCCGCCAAGGAAGCCATCCTCACCGGCAAGAAGTAACCGCCGATCGGACTCGGCAACCCGCGCCCCGCGCGAGGTGCGCCCCGGCCGCACGCTTGGCGGCTGGACGACTAATCATGATACGCCCGTCGAGATGCAATCCGCACCGGCGGGCGTTTTCATGCGCACTTGAACGTTCAATCCCCGAAATGTGCCGACGCGCGCAACCCCGCGCGCAGCAACTCCATGAACCGCGCGTGCGGAATCTCCACCGCCCCGAGCCGCTCCAGGTGCGGCGTCAGATACTGAATGTCCAGCAACGTGAACCCCCGCGCCTTCATCCGCTCCACCAGTCCCACCAGCGCTACCTTGCTCGCATCGCGCGACCGATGAAACATGCTCTCACCGAAGAACACGCCACCCAGCGCCACCCCATACAGCCCGCCGCACAATTGCCCCTCGCGCCACGCCTCCACGCTGTGCCCGTAGCCGCGCTCAAACAGCTCGCAATAAACATCGACAATCCGCTGATTGATCCAGCTCCCCTCCTCCCTCGCTGCGCAGCCGCGCATCACCTCATCAAACGCCGTATCGATCCGCACCTCGTATCGCCCGCTCCGAACTGTCTGCATCAGCGTTTTGGACGGCCGAAACCCCTCCAGCGGCAGAATTGCCCGCGGATCGGGGCAGAACCACCCGATCCGCCCGCTCACGCCCATCGGGAAAATCCCCTGCGTGTAGGTGGTCAGCAACAAATCTGCCGTCAGTTTCGGTCCGCGCGACATGATGCCATCATACCGCGCGGGCCGGCAATTCCCGGTCTTATTCCTTTGTGCTGCGTGACCATTCGAATCGATGGTCGGAGCCGGCTCGTGTCGAACTGGTAATCGAGAAAGTAACTCACGCCTTGCTCGGCGAGTTCAGATCATCTCGCGCGCCCAGACGCCGGTACAGCATCAGCGAATACAACAGCGACCACACCACAAGGAACCCCAGGCTGCTCATCATCACGATGAAACACACCAGATCGTTCGCGACGAATCCCGCGATCGCAATGACCAACCCGACGGCGACCATGATCTTCGATCCGTGCCGGTGGGTGCGCTCCCAGACTTCGTCGTTCGCCAGCGTCCACGGGGTACGAATTCCCACGTAGAAGTTTCGCCGCACCTTGCCCATGTAATTCCCCAGCACGGCCAGCATCAACCCAAGGATGATCGAAATGCTCGCGCCGACCTGCATCGTCCGCCCCGTCGCGCCGAGGACAAAGACCACATGAATCGCCATGACCAGCGTCAGCACCGCGACGCAAATGCGCCCGTACGTCACGCGAAATCGATCGAAGTTCTCGCGAAACGGCCCCAGCCGCGGCAGCCCGGCGAGCAGCGCAACCAGTCCCGTCGCGATGATCGGCATCAGGAACGCGGCCACCCAGCGCGGGCCGTAGCCGTCGACCTCCCCTTTCAGATTCCAATGCGTCGGCGCCGGGTCCGGCATCGAGTTGTAAGACACGCCGCCGAAGGCTGCGCCGGCCAGGATCATTCCGATCATCAGCAGATAGTGACTGCGCGACATCATGACTGTTTCTCCCGTTGGTTCTTAAGGCGTTTGCGTCGACCGCGAGGGCGCTCGTCCGCTTCTGGCCGTTCCGCGCCGGGCGCCTCCTCCCGGCTGCGCCCTGACGAGCGCCCGGAATCCGACGAGGCCCCCTTCTTCTCTCCGTTGCTGAAATGCTCCATGACGAAGCGGATCAGGTCATCCACGACGCTCGTATTCAGCGAGTATTCAATGAACTGTCCCTGCCGCCGGTCGGTGATCAGATCGCCGCTCTTCAGCACCTTTAGGTGAAACGACAGCGCGTTGGGGGCGATGCCCAGCCGCTCGGCCAGTTCGCCCGCGTTGCAGGGCCCGTCCCGAAGTGCTCGCAGAATCTCCCTTCGCGTCGGGTCCGCCAGCGCCTTGAAGCTCTCCTGAAAGCCGAACATGAGCCATCCATCCGGCCGCCACAGCGACCCCTTCAGCGGCCAATCGAGCGACTTCGAGTCTTGGCGATCTGCCGATAGCCGGCCGCATATTTCAATAGCTATTGAATTATAACGCCCGGCCTCGGGATTTCTCACGCCCGCATGAAAGACGCCAGAACCCCATTGTTTGCACGCCCCGGCCTCCGCCGATAGACTACGTGGCTTGGCTTGTCCTGCCCGGCCGATTCCGGCGGTTGGTCCGCTGACGGAGATTGGGAGGAAATACCAGGGCGCGGGTCGTCAACGACCCGGGCCGCCCGGCCGCGCTGCCGACTCCCGGCGCGAGGCCAGCCGGGATGATTGCAATCGGAGAGTCTCCCACCATGACGCACATCATCGACAACGACATGCTCGCCCGGATCGACGTTTCGGACGACGAGATCAACCAGCAACTCAAAGCGGCCTTCGGAACCGATGCCAGCGCGGGCGCGATCGACGCGGCCCTGGGCACCATCATTTCCGAATGCAAGGCCGAGTCGATCCTCAAGGGGAAGATCGTCGGCATCAGCGGCAACGAGGTCGTTGTTGACGTGGGTCTCAAGAGCGAGGGCTACGTTCCGCTCAACGAGTGGGAAGACCCCTCCGAGATCGACGTGGGCGATGAGATCGAAGTCCTGCTCGAGCAGATGGAAGGCGACACCGGCGTCGTGCTGCTTTCCAAGCGCAAGGCCGATCGCATCCGCGGCTGGGAGCGAATTCTTCAGAACTGCAAGGAAGGCGACAAGGTCAGCGGCAAGTGCGTCCGCAAGATCAAGGGCGGCCTGCTTGTGGATATCGGCGTGCCGGTCTTCCTGCCGGCGAGTCAGATCGACACGCGCCGGCCGGGCGATGTCGGCGATTTCCTCGGCAAGACGATCGAAGCAGTCGTGCTCAAGATCGACACCGACCGGCGGAACATCGTCGTCTCGCGGCGTAAGCTCATCGAAGCCGAGCGCGCCGAGTCGAAGAGCAAGCTGATGGGCGACATCGAAGTGGGCCAGATCCGCGAGGGCACGGTCAAGAACATCGCCGAGTTCGGCGCCTTCATCGACCTGGGCGGCATCGACGGCCTGCTGCACATCACCGATATGAGCTGGGACCGCGTCGGCCATCCGAGTGAGCTGCTCAAGATCGACGAGAAGGTGAAAGTGAAGGTTCTCTCGATCGACCGCGAGAAAGAGAAAATCGCTCTCGGTCTCAAGCAGACCCAGGTCAATCCGTGGGACGAGGTCGAGGCGAAGTACCCGGTCGGCAGCCGCGTGAAGGGCGCGGTAGTGAACATCACCAACTACGGCGCGTTCATCAAGCTCGAAGGCGGCATCGAAGGCCTTGTCCACATCTCCGAGATGTCCTGGACCCGCCGCATCAGCCACCCCAGCGAGATGTTGACCGTCGGTCAGGAGATCGAGGTCGTCGTTCTCGACATCAACAAGAACAAGCAGGAAATCAGCCTGGGCGTGAAGCAGACCGAGACCAACCCGTGGACGCGCGTCGCCGAGAAGTATCCGCCGAACACCGTCGTCACCGGCAAGGTGCGCAACCTGACCAACTACGGCGCCTTCATCGAGATCGAAGAAGGCATCGACGGCCTGCTGCACGTCTCTGACATGAGCTGGACCAAGAAGGTCAGCCATCCGAGCGAGATGCTCAAGAAGGGCGACGACATCAAGTGCGTCGTCATCAGCGTCGATCAGGAGAAACAGCGCATCGCCCTGGGCCTCAAGCAGCTCACCGAGGACCCGTGGCTGCACGCCGTCCCCGATCGCTACGTACCGGGCATGATCGTCAAGGGCAAGGTGACGAAGATCACCAACTTCGGCGTGTTCGTCGAGCTGGAGCAGGATCTCGAAGGTCTGCTGCACGTGTCGGAGCTGACCGATCACCGAATCGACGACCCGCATCAGGAGGTCGAAATCGGGCAGGAGATCGAGGTCAAGATCCTCCGCGTCGACACGCAGGACCGCAAGATCGGCCTCTCCAAGAAGCGTGCCGATTGGGCCTCCGACGGCGGCGCCGAAGACGGCAAGTCGGGCGGCGCGCCCAAGCAGCGCCGCGGCGGTCTGCACGGCAGCACCGGCGAGGAAACCACCGGCATCATCGACGGCACGGCCTTCCTCTCCGATGCGCAGAAATCCGGCGATTCATCCGACGAAAAGGCCGAGTAACTCATTCATGCGACTATACTCACCCGGTCCGGTTTGCTCACGTTATGGGCGAACCGGCCGATGTTGGGTCCGCGCGGTCTGCCGCCGTCCGAAAAGTTGACTGAACTCATCGGAACAAGGTCACGGGCCGGCGTCTCGCGCGAACTTCAGTGAGAATTGCCGAACTCGCTGGCCAGTCGCGCCGATAGTGCCGTCATCCGAAAGGGCCGATTCGCGCGGAACATCGCGTCGTCCGCCCTGCTTACTCGGTCGCCGGCTGGGTGGCCGGTGGAGTTGGCCCGGTCCGAGGACCGGAAGCACGTGGGAGGCCGCCGTCATTCCGATCGAACCGGGACTGCATCAGTACCTCAAGCAGATCAACGACTCGCCGCTGCTCACGGCCGACGAGGAGAAGCAGTTCGCGCGCGCCATTGCTCGCGGCATGGCGGCGTCGGCCAAGTTCGCGCGCGGTGAATTGGCGCTCTCGGAAAAGGATAAGCTCGAGGCCGAAGGCAATGCAGCGCGCGAGCGCATGATCCGCTCCAACTTGCGGCTCGTCGTCAACATCGCCAAGGGCTACTCCAATCGCGGCATGCCGCTGGCCGATCTGATCGAAGAAGGCAACCTGGGCCTCATGCGCGCCGTCGAAGGGTTCGACCCCGACATGGGCTCGCGCTTCAGCACCTACGCAAGCTGGTGGATCAAGCAGGCGATCAAGCGGGCGCTGATCAATGCCGTGCAGCCGGTTCACATCCCGGCGTACATGGTGGAGTTGATCGCCCGATGGAAGCAGGCGCACACCGAGTTGAATGAGTCGCTGGGCCGCACGCCGACCATGCAGGAAATCGCCGAGCGGTTGGAGTTGCCCGAGCGCAAGGTGAAGATCATCAAGCGCGCGCTCAAGGCCTACGCCGCGCCGACGCAGTCGGCGTCAGCCGACGGCGGGCTGCTGCTCTCCGAAATGCTCCCCGACGAGAAAACCGCCGAACCGGGTGAAGAATTATTCGACGAGTCGGAGATTCAAAAGCTCCAGGACCTCGTCGCCAGTCTCGACAACGACCGCGAGGCAACCATTCTCAAGCTGCGCTACGGCCTGGACGACACCGAGCCGATGACCCTCAAGGACATCGGCGCGAAGATCGGTCTGACGCGCGAGCGCGTGCGGCAGATCGAGGCCGAAGCCCTCAAGAAGCTGCACAAGATCCTGTCCGAAAGCCGCTGATCCGCCCGCTCACCCTTGTTCATTCCGCCGTCGGGAAAGTCAATCCCAGCCGCTTGCACTGCGCGAGAAAATCCCCCGGAACCGCGCACGCCACGCTCATTCGCCGACCTTCCTCTGGATGAATGAATGACAGCGCCGCGGCATGCAGACACAAACGCACAGGGAGAGTCGCGACGCCGCTCTTGCCACGCGCCGAGCCATACATTTCGTCCCCCAACACCGGATGGCCCAGTTCCGCCATGTGCAGGCGAATCTGGTGCAGGCGCCCGGTCTTGGGCATCGCCTCGATCAGCGATGCCTGCGGCTGCGAATCGAGCACGCGGTAAGCGGTAATCGCCTGCTTGCCGTCGCGCCGGGCGACCGCGCGCTTGCGCGTGCCGACGACCTCGGCGATGGGCAACTGAATCACGCCCTGCTTCGTCCGCGGCACGCCCGCGACGAGGGCGTAGTAAGTCTTCTTGACGAGCCGTCGCTTGAACTGATCCAGGAGGTGTTCGTACGACTTGATCCGAAGTGCCACCAGCACGGCGCCCGACGTGTCGCGGTCGAGTCGGTGCAGCAATCCCCAGCCGCGATCCTCACCGAGATTCTGCAGGGCGTTGCCGTAGCGGGCGAAAAGTCCGTTCAGCAGACTGTCGCGTTCGTGCCCCTTGCCGGGCTGCGTGACCAAACCGGCCGGCTTGTTGACCGCCAGCAGCGTCCCGTCTTCGTGCAGCACCTCGTACACCACACGATGATTCGCATAAACCGAGTAGGACATCGGGCGAATTCTATGCGATCGGACGCTCCTCGGCGCGGCCCCGCGGCCGGCCCTATACCGTGCCGAGTTGCGGCCCGGCACGGGACCCGAGTACGGGCGCCGGAATGTCGTAGTCGTCCGGTGCCCGTCGGCCGGGCAAAGACGGTGCTTCTACTTGCGCCCCGGCCAGATCGGCTGCCGACCTGCGATACCGCCGTTCTCGCAAGGCTCGATGGGTTGCGGCCTGGAGCGCCACGCTCATGCCGATCATGGTCAGCATCAATTCGAGGAACTCCTCATTGTGAAAGAGCCCGTGTACGCAAAATGCCACCAGCCCGAGCAGCAACCCGCGCGACCAGAGATACGCCCATTTCAAATCGGGAGGCAGCCGCCGCGACCAGCGCATGAACCGCCAGAGGCTGAAAATGGTCCCCATGACAAGCAAGAGCCAGAGCGACACGCCGATCAGTCCAAGTTCGGCCGCGGCCTCGAGAAAAATGTTGTGCGCAGCTTTTCCGCCGCCACCGGCCGCTTTGCGAGCTATCTCAAAGTTACCGAACCCCACGCCGAGAATCGGCCGACTGGCAATCATGTCCCGCGCGGCGGTCCACGTGACGAAGCGTGAACTGGCGGACTTATCCTCCTGAAAATTGATGATCGAAGCGACGCGATCGCGGACCTCCTCCCCGGCGGCCGCATAGACGATGCTGACAAGCAGGAACACCGCCATCATCGCGCGAAACCGATATTTGCTGCTCCACGCCATGCACCAGAGGACGACCGCCAACGCCAGAAACCCCGCACGGGATCCTGATCCGAGGATCGCCAGACACGTCAGGCCGGAGCCCACGGCAAATACCCACCGCCAGCGAAGCCGCTTCAGCGACTGCCCGAAATAGAAGAGCATGGGCAGCGCTATGACGGATGTCAGCGCAAAAAGATTGTTATCATACGTCTTGCCGTAAACTTGATGCGGCCCGAACACGGCCACCTTCAGGCCGCCCTTGATCGCCCAGAACGCGGCGGACAGTGCCACGACCCCGTACAGGATGCGATAGCGATGAAATTCCGCGCACATCCCCGTCAGGATGGCGGTCACGATCAACACTTTGCACAGGCTGCGGAATGCACTGGACGACTCGTCAAGCGGGAATCCCGAGAGTGGCCGGGTCGCACCGATGTACGCGATCAGAACCGCAAGCACAAACAGCGGCCACGCCATTTCGAAAAGCGGAGCGCGCTCCTGAATCGTCCTGATCGCGACAACTTCCCCCCGTCCATCGCGCACCAATCGCGTGCCGCGTCGTTTCACTCCGATCGCAACCGCGCCGACCACCAGGGGAAGTCCCATCAGAAACGCGTCCTGGAAATCCGGCTGCCAGCACAGGTACTTGGGCTGCAGAATGGACACGACCAGGTACGCACAGAGGCCAAAGAACGGCCGTGTGAACACGATGGGGATCAGGACGATCAGAATGCCGACGTATAGAGCAAAACGCATAAAGCATGCCTCACAAGGGACGAAGTTTCAGGCGCTCTCGCGCCATGCCGGGCATCGCCGCCGGTGCGCGCGACCCACGCTCGGTCCGATCAACGCGCCGTGTCGCCGGAGAGTCCTCGAGTTGCAGACTTGACTCCACAACAACGCTTCGCGCAACGCCGCCGACGCGCTCGGCGAGACGGACGAACCGACGCCCGGCCGCGCGCCAGCAGAACATCAACTCGGCACGACGCCGCGCTGCGCGGCCCAGGTCCGCACCATCGGACCGGTTCGCGTCGAGCATCGTGATCGCATCGGCCAGTCCGGTAGGCGAGTTCGCGTCCACCAGCAGTCCGGCGCGCCCGTCGTCCAGCAATTCTACGTTTGCATTTTTCACGCCTCGCCCATTCGGCCGTAACCCGATGCACGGCAGGCCGCACGCCATGGCCTCTGCCAGGGCATTGCCGAACGACTCACCTCGCGAAGGAAAGACGTACGCATCCGCCGCATGAAGAACCGGCCGAACGTCCTCCACCGCACCGATGAATCGCACGCGCCCTGCAAGCCCCAAATTGCGAACAGCCGTCTCCAGCGTCGGTCGCTGCGGCCCGTCCCCCGCCAGCAGCAACGTGGTTTGCGTCCCATTCATCACGCGCGCCGCGTGCAGCAGGTGATCGAGACCCTTCTCCAGGGACATCCTCCCCGTCCACGCGACAACGAACGACTCGCCAGCCAGCCCCAGCGCCGCGCGTGCCGCAAGACGCTGCGCGGTTGTGGGCGGTTGAAACGCGACCGTGTCTACGCCACCGACGATTGCGGCCAGGCGCGCGCCTTCCGACTCATACGCCCGTTGCACCAGCCGCAGCGTCGTCTGACTGTTGAACACGACTGCCTCGGCACATTGGACGGCGCGCCGCTCGGTGTCACGTTTCAGGCGACGATCCATCGTCAGCGCCGCGAGATTCCATAGTCGTTGCACGCCGACACAATCCGCCAAGATGCGAGTTGCATCGGCATCGTCATGCAGCAGCGTGGTCCCGCCACAGACGAACACGCACGGTGCGGCCCAGCGGGCTGATTGATACGCAAGGACCGCCTCGGGCTGACAGGTGATGAAGAGATCGTGAATCGTCTTACTTCCGCGAATCAATCGCCTCGCCATGGCGCGCCGGGAAAGAGCCTGCAGCGACCAATGGCTCGGCGCGACGCGACGGATCTCAACCTGTTCCACGGGGAACCCCTCAAACCGCGATCCCACCTCGGACCGCGCGGCATCCACGAGAAACGTCACGTCGTGCCCCGCCTCGCGCAGGGCACCGGCGAACCGCAATGCCCGGCGCGAAAGCCCGCACGTATGGGCGCGCAGCGTGGGCATGTGCCAGAGCACGTTCATCGCGGCGCCTCCGATGTCGCGCCCACTCTCCCGCTCGTCGACGACAGAAGTCCGTGCGCGCAGGATGGCGGCGGCATGCCTCCGATCGCGGTCCACGTCGCCCGGGCACGACTTCGAGACGTCAATGCCTCCAGCAGCGAGGAAAACTGCCTCGCCACGGCCCGGCGCGTAAAGCGACTGACAAACGCAGCGTCTCGCGCGCTTTCCAGCCGACCGGCGAGATGGCGCGCGCGGCAGGCCCGAAGGGCCGCGGCGAGGGCCTCGGAGGCGCCCGGTCCGTGTAATACAATAGTCGTATTACCAGCCTGGCGGAGGATCCGTTCGAGATGCGTTCCTGCGTGGACCACTCCGAGCACATGCCGCCCCAGCGCGAGATACTCGTATGTCTTTGCGGGAATGCACAACGCCCCGCCGGCGTTGGCCGGGGTCATCAGAAACAGCACGTCCGCCCGGCCCATCGATTCCAGCGCCTCGCCGTGCGGAACATAGCCGATCTGCTCCACGAACCGCGCGTCGTCTGGCTCGAACAACGCCCGCTGCTGCGCCGAGACATTTCCAATGATTCGCCAGCGAACGAGCGGCTCGCCTGATCCCGCGTTCACCTGGTGAAGGGCCGATCGCATCAACTCGACCGACTGCTCGCGATAAAATGATCCGACACTGGTGATGCAGAGCGTCTCGGATCGTGCGGAATCCGGAATCGAGTCGCTCGAGGACTCGGGGCGCGCTGCACAGATCGCGTACGCCGTCTCATCGTAGCCGTTCGGGATGACGTGAATGGAATCGCTCCGTCCGTAACGCGCGATCAGGCGATCCCTGAAATCGTCGCACGTCACGACGACTGCCGAGGCTCGCGTCACGATCTCAAGCTCCAGCGCCTTCCATCGCTCGTGCTCGGCACTGCTTCGCGGTTGATACGTGAAGTTGTCCGTGATCGGGTCGCGCAGGTCGGCAATCCAGGGAATCGCCAGACGCCGCGCGATCTCCATCGCCGCCCGATGCACCGAATGTGGCGGCGATGTGGAGATCACTGCGTCGAACCGCTCGCTCCGCGCAAGCCGAACGGCTGCGCGAGCCGCCGCTCCCGCCCACCACTGCTGCGGCTCTGCTCCGTTTGACCGGCGTTGCCAGCGATCCAGGCGCCAGTAGATTCGATCTTCCACCCACGCGCGCGGCGCGGAAACTGGAATCCACCGACTCAATCGCGCTGCCGCCCCGCCGGCGTCCCATCCCAACACATCGTGCACGATCGGAACTGACAACACGCCGTCGCTCACCGCCAGCGTCTCATCCTGCAGGGGATGATGACGGTGTCCGGCGCGCAGCACGTGCACATCCCAGCCCTGCGCGCAGAGATACCGTGCCAAAAACAAGGCACGCTGAACCCCGCTCCCCCCCATCGGCGGGTAGTGATAGCTCAACAGCAGCACGCGCCGCCGATCGGATTGCGGCCCTCGATCCGTCATATCACGTTGTTCCTGACAAATTCCCGCAATCGCCATGGAACCGCGCTATCCGTTGGCGCATACATCAACCGCGACAGACCACGCCGCACACGCCACGCCGCACGCCATCGGCTGTTGGACCCATCGCGCCGCGCACTCGCATCGTGGACCAGCCCAATCTCCTTCAATGCGAGGACGATCCCGCGCTCGGCGTCCTCGATCGCCGGCGCCCAGCCCCACGGCTCATACCGGCACGGCGTGCCCATTGGATTCCACAAGGTCTCGTAGCGCTGCTGATTCGTCATGCGGAGGCGCGTCCAGCGACGCTCGTCACCGGGGCCCCACACAAAGTGCGGGCACTGACACAAACTCGCTAGGTGGAGGCCGCCGGTCGACGCGCCGGCTGCGAGCCGCGTGGTTGATAACTGCTCCAGTGCTTCGTCGAGCGAAGGGGTATAGCTCCCGACGCGAAGCCCGCGCCGGCGAAGCCGCTCTGCCAAGTCTTCCCACCAGTTCACTGGGAGATTGCGCTCCGCCGCGGTACCGCGCGTCCGCGGCACGAGCAGCACATCCAGTGTCAGGTCACGCGCTCGTCTGTACGACACAAACCGCTGGTGCCGAATCGTCGTAGGCCACAACTCGCCCTGAAACCCCGGCATCAGCCATTGGGCGAAGGTTGAATCTCCTCTGCGCAAGGCGTCAGCGATCTCGCTCTCGGCAATCGACTCGCATGCCGCGACACACCGCGCCCGTACATAATCCGTCAGGCGGTCGTTCGCCAGCGGCCGTCCATCTTCCGAAATTCGATGATCCTCGCTCGCTTCTCCCGGGGCATCGGTCGTCTCGACCGGCACGAAGCGTACATCGGCCGCCGCCGAAACATGGGTGCACGAGGGTTCGCCTATCTCATACAGGGCCTGCTGACCCCGAGAAGTACACATTAATACGCGCTGCCACCTGCGGCGCGACACTTCCCAGCGCACGCGACCTTGCCAGTTCATCAGCTCCCAGCCAAACTCACCGATATACGGCGCGACGACCAGTGCCGGTCCTGCTGGGCCGCGCCCTGATCGAATGCTCGAGCCTGTTTCAAGGCGTCCCTTCATCGCGCTGGCCCCGGCGCGCCGGCATTCGCCGGCCAATCCTCGACCATCATCTCGAAATCAATCTGCGATCCGACGGGCGCGGGTTTACGGCTTAGCTCGGTCGGACGCGTGCAGCCGGTCACGTTGATGCGCCGCCGCGCGTCGAGCAACGCTCGATGCCCCGTCTCGATGGCCAGTTGCGCCGTGCGCGGCGTGTAGTGTCGTTTCAATCCAAACGGGTACGCCAGCGCAATCGGCGCCGCCCCGGTCCAATCGCGCAGCAGGTCGCGCGCTGTTTGCATCTCCGCGCGCTGACCGGCCTCATCCAGTGCCGAAAGTATGACATGCCGGTGCGTGTGATTCCCGAACTCAAACAGATCCGGCTCGGCCCGGGCGATGTCTTCCGGCTCCAGATACGGCCGAAGCATCGACGCGATCTCGGGCCCGCTGCTGCCGGCGCGCCGCACGACTTCTTCCAGCAGGTCAGGCAGATTCGCTTGAAAGCAACGGCGGGCGAACGACTCGACTGATTCCTCGGATCCTCGCGTTCCGATGCCCGCGGCGATCAGCGCCTGCGCTGCACGCTCTCCGTAACCGTTCGCGCATAGCCACGCCAGCTTGTGCTGCCACAAGAGATCCCGATTCCCCACGACCCCCGTCACCGGAAAAATCGTCACCGGCACGCGACGGCGAACCGTGATCGCCCCGGCCGTGTGCATCGCATCCGCGAAGCCGTCGTCGAGTGTGATCACGACGGCCCGGTACACGGGCTCGCCTCGCTCCAGCCGCGCGACGACGTCACTCAAACGCATCGGCTCATAGTGTGCCAGCAGATAATCCAGGTGCCGCTCAAACTCCGCCGGTTCATGTCGCAGCCCAGTCCCATCCGTGAAGACCGACGAGCGGGCAGAGATACTGTGATAGGCCAGGATGTGGATGCATGTTTCATTTCGCCGGCGGCGGAGCTTTCGCATCACGCGGCCGGTCCATGTCTCGAACGAATGACCTTGCGCGAACGAACTCATCACTTATACCCTTCTCTTTACGGCGCGCGAGCCGACCACGCGATCCAACACCTCCGCGAGACGGCCGGCCTGATATCGCCGCGTCATCGCCGTCAGTCGATCCGGCGGATGCGACACGCGATCGGCACCCGCCAGCCAGCGCTTGTACAGCACGCCGATTCCGCGGCTGATCGCCTCCACGTCATCCGGCTCGCACACGTGCGCACCGGCCATGCCCTCGAGCAGCCGCGCCGCCTCCCCGTCCGCCGGCACGACGGCGAGAATGGGTCGGCCGATTCCAATACATTCGTATATCTTCGCCGTGCTGTCGCCTTCGCCGCCCGGCGTCCGAGGCAGCAGAACCACGTTGGCCGCCGCACCCGCCATCGCTTCCATCGCCTCGCGGTGCGGCTTCATTCCCAAGTATCGCACGCGACCCTCGTCCTCCGCGCGGTCGAACCGATCAGCAAACGGTCCGACACGCCCAAGAAAATCAAACCGCGCGTGCGCCGCGCTGCCGGGCGTGCGTTCCACAAACCGGCGAAACGCCGCAAGCACCGCATCCGGACCGCGCTGCCCGTATAAGGACCCGGCATACAACAGTTGAAACTCGCGCCGCGCGGCCTGTGGCGATGCGGGAAAATCGCCGGGGTCAAAACCGTTCTCGATCGTGACGAACTTCCCCGCGGCACGGCGATACCGATCGGCGAATCGCCGCGTCATGTGATCGTTCACGCTCACGATTGCCGAAGCCCGCCACATCACCGCCGCCTCGGCGAGGCGCGTCAGCCCCGCACCCAGTCGCGTCGTCCACTGCGGCCAGTGAATGTACTCCACCCACGGATCGCGAAAGTCCGCCACCCACGGCCGGCGCAGACGTGACTGCACCCGCAAGGCGATCAGATGATCGCTGAACGGCATGCCCGATGAAAAGATCGCATCGAAGTGATGACGCCGGTGCAACGCGCACGCCTTCCGTACGGCCTCCGGTAACCGCCAGATGCCGCGATCGGGAAAGGCCAGCCGCTCGCCCATCGCCTGCATGCGCCACGCCAGCCACTCCGTGCATCGTTGCGAATTGAGACCCGCAACGAGGCCGGGGATCCCAAGCAGTGCGCCGAGGTCTTGACTCCATCGACTCGGCCCGTCGTCGGCACCGGGGCTAAGACGACAGACTTCCAGATCCGCCGGCACATCCTGGAGACTCTCCACATCGCTCGCACGGCGGGCATCCTCCGCGGCGGGCTGGGGCGTGCGCTGCGCGCCGGTAAGAACAACACTCTCCCAGCCGTGCTCACGCAGATACTTGACGAACTTGCGAATCCGTATCGCGCCGACCGATGCCACGGGCGGAAACCGGCTGGCGACGACCAGAAGCTTGCGAGATCCGGCGCTCGCTTCACCCACGCCGGGCGTCGGGGCCGCATCCAGCGCGGCGACGCCGGTGGATGGGGATACCCGGCCGTCCAAACTCCCACTCTGGCGCAAACGCAACCGCGGAAGGAGAGCGACATTACGGCTCGTGTCATTCTTTGCGGAACCAATCACCGGCGCATCCTTGCGCAGCAGCGCCCGATTCGCGCGCGCGGACTACCCCGCCGCGTCCCATATCGCCGCACTCTATGTTCTATCGAGACCGCTCGTGCCAAACTGAAGTCAGATCGGAACCGAAATCATGCGGCCGGTTCCGCCGCATTGAGCAGCCAACCGATGCCTCGTTATAGGACGGCCTTCCGCCTTGGCTGGACCGTCCCGCGTGCCCACCGCTCCCCCAAGAATCGTGGCACGCCAGCATGCAGCAATCGCTTCCCGATCGTGATACAGCCGAACAAATTCACGACCCGCCTCACCCACTCGGTCGCATTCTGCATCGTCACAGAGTAACCGCGTCACCGACCATCCGAAATCGGCCGCCCTCTCCGAGACGAGGACATCGCGCTGGCGCACCGCTTGCAGACTCGCTCCGACGGCCGGCGTCGAAACGACCGGCCGCGCGGCCCCCATCGCCTCCAGCACTTTGTTCGGAAGCCCCCGAGACAGCCGCATCGGCGCGATCGCCACGCGCGATGCCAGCAAGTGCGGCGTGATGCTCGGTACATCCGCGATCACCTCCACGTTATCGATGCCATGCATCTGACGCAATGATCGCACCGGAGCGCGACCAACAATGCGCAAACGCGCTGCCGGCACTTGGCTCCGGACGATCGGCCAGACGTCCCGCACAAACCAGAGCAGGCCGTCCACGTTCGGCTTGTAGTCCAGCGCACCGGTAAAGGAAACGATCGGCCGACTCTGCGACGCAGGCGGGGCCGACTCGATGATCGGCGCCGCATTGGAGACAACTTGCAGATTCCCTCGCGCGCCCGTCGCATCCAGCACGCGCGCTTCGCGCCGGGTCACGACCGTCACCGCATCAAACGCGTCCAGCCAAGTCAACTCGCATCGGCGAAGGCGGCGACCTTCTCTTGCATAGATACGCCGCCGTATGCCGCCGCCGCCTGGACGAGCCGCGTACGCATCTTGTGCCGTCAGCCCGGCATAGCTTAGCCATTTCTCACTGTCGGCGTCGCAAAGGTCCAACACGCGCCGCCGAGCTTCGGCGGCCGATGCAAACGGCGCCATCGCCCCGCCGAATGCATAGACCGCGTCGAACGGCGACTCGGCGCTCCATGCCGCGACGCGCGCGTGCAGCGCCCTGCTCGCATAGGCCCCCAGCGTGACCGTGCCGCCGCGCAGTTGCTCCACCACTCCGCGCACGAGACCAATCCATGCCCGGCGCGGCACCGCCAGCGAATCGATGCAGCAAGCCGCGACCTGCTCGAAGTCCGCTCGCTCCTGTGCATTCGCAACAAAGCTCGCGGCAAACACATCGCACGAATCCGCCAGCGCGGCAAAAACCTGGTGCGTCCGAATCTTGTCGCCCTTGTTCGGGGGAAAAGGCGGTCGCGGAGATAAGAACAACACGCGCGGTCGTGCCATGCGGCTCACCCCGGAATCGATTTCGACAGCCACGCCCCCAACGGCCGCGCCACCGCCAACGGAAGATATTTCCACGCCTGCCTGGCCATGCGCCACTTTGCAGAGCCAGCCGAAAGATCCGGCGCTTCGCGGCCCCCGGGTACATACACCTGGTAACCCAGCGGGCGCGGCTCAAAGCCGCACAACCGCTTGAACTCGTACGCGCCGCGATTGTCCACCCGGCTGCGCCCGAAGTCGTAAACCCGGCACCCGTTCCGAACGGCCCATCGCATGGATTCAAGATAAAGATACTGGCTTAGTCCATACAGTTCGACCCGCTCATCGAAGCCGACGAAGTATGGCATGAACTCATCGCGATGTCTGAATGAAATCAGACCCGCGACGGGCCTCCCCGCCTGTCGCACCACCTGCACGATCAGGCCAGATTCGAAATTTGCCGCCAGCGCGCTGAAGAATCGCTTCGGGTAATTCACCGAACCCAGTCGCCGCATCGAGCGTGCATACAGTTGCCAGATGACGTCAAGGTGGCTCATGCCAAACTCCGTCGACAATGCGTGCCGCTCGATCGCCTTTCGCGCCGCGGCCCGTGCCTTGCGTGGCAGAAACGTCTCCAGCTCCGACTCGCCCCGCGGCAGAATTCGCCGGAAGGTCGCGTAGCCGCCGCGGACCGGCAGCGTCGGGTCTGCCGCCTCCATCGAGCGAAGCTCCAGAGATCGCGCCCGCCGTTGTTCCGCATGGCGCTTTGCCGCAGCCAGTAGACGATCCGCCGCCTCCTCGTCGTTCGCCAGCACGCCGCCATACACTGCGTACGGCACGCTGACCAGAAGTCGCCCGGCGAGCCAACTCTCGATTTCAAAGACCGGTAGGACGCCCGCGACCTCGCCCCCTCGCCGGGCCATCAAATAGACCGCTTGATGACCGAACGCTTGCTCCACCGCGCGCCGCCACCCCGGCCCATGAAAGATCGTTGCATCGGGATGCGCACGGACGTACGCCGCAAATGCGGCATCATCGTGATTTGCTTCGTGAACGGAGACCGATGACGTCGCGCCGGGTTGAGTGCTTGTTCGAATTTCCGGTCGACCGCCGGTCAGGCCGCGCGGTCCGCGGGATCGTACGCGTAGCGCGCCGAGGGCATCCGACAGGCCGATGCGATGCAGCCGATCACGTTGAGCCGGTTCAGTTGAAGCCAGCTCACCGACTGCCGTACCTGATGCGCCGGCGTCTTGTGCATTCGAACTACCATGATGATTCCCGTGCATAGCGCACCAATCACGCCGACATCCGCCAGCCGCTGTACCGGAGGTGTATCGACCAGGATGTAGTCGTACCTCTCGCGGATCTGCTCCATGGTCCGCGCCAGGGCCTTGGAATTGAGCAGTTCTGCCACGCCCGACGGGTCGCCCACGCGTCCCGCAGGCATCACCCAGAGATTCGGCAGCGGGCTCTTAATCAACACCTCGGACAGGCTGCAACGGCCGATCAGCAGATCCGCCAGTCCCGGCGAAGACGGCACACCAAAGAGGCCGCCCAGCGCTCCGCCGCGCAAATCGCCATCCATCGCCAATACGCGCAGGTGGCGAATCTCGGCGAGCGTCACCGCGAGATTGGCCGTGGTGACGCTCTTGCCCTCGCGCGACACACTGCTGGTTACGGCGATGCAGTTGCGATCGCCGGGCTTCGTGCGCGAGACCAACCAGGTGCGCGCGGCGCGATATTGCTCCGCGATCTGCGAACTGCGATCCGTCCATGCAACGACGCTCGCGTCAACGCGATGGTAAGTACCGGATGTTCCGACGATTTCCGCAGGAGCGTTGGTCAGAATCGCAGGGCGATCGACCAGTTCGTTCGGTGGAACGGGCTGAACTTCGGCTGCGGCGTTCGGGCTGGAGGCGGCCGGCGTTGCCTCGTCGCGCTCCGCCTGGCGAATCGCTCGCTCCTGCTCGGCTTTCTTCAATGCGTCTGCAATGCGTCCCATGGGTCGCCCCCTTAGTCGTCTGACACATTCGGCTCGAACACGATTTGAATTGCGCGATGCGGTTTGGCCTTGATCTCCATCAGCTTCGCGGGTTGCTCCAGGCTCAAATACGCTGCCGTACCTGCGCTGATCAGCGCCGCAAGAAGCAGCGTCGCCAGGGCCGGCATAGCCAGCATGTTCCAGGCGAGCCGCCGCTTGCGCTGTGCCCGCGTCACGATCAGGTCGATGCTCTCAATCACCGGCACGCCGAGCGAACCGGAGAGATGCTTGACCGTTCGATACGAGTGATCCAGAAACTCGCCAGCCAGCACTGTGACCGCGCCGGATGCCGTTGCGATGGCCAGGCAGATCCCCAGCACTAGCAGCGCCGAGGGATAGGTTGGGCGGCTGCTTTGTTCCACGTCGCGAATCGTTGCAAAATGAATCGATCGTCCGCTGTATTGAGCCGTGCGCATTTGCGCCACCGGCTTGACGCTGTCCTGCCATGACTTCAACTCACCTTCGATGCGATCGGCCCGCTGGCGCAGGCGCTGGTACTCATCCCGATGGCTAAGCACATCGGCGCGGCGCGATTCAACTTCGGCGGTCATGCGCTGGATTGTCTCGCGGCGCGCGCGGGTCGCCGCCAGTTTGCCGTCCACATCCGCGAGCTGCTGCTCGATGCGGTCCAGCGAGGCCGGCCCCGTGATCACGTCGTCGTCCGATTCGATTCGTTCAGGAGTCTGGGACAACTCCGCCTCCATCGACTCGATCGACGTGCGAAGCTGCACAACCGATGGATGCGCCTCGGTCATGCGTTTGGCCGTACGCAACGTCGTGAGTTCCTGTCGCAGCTTCCCGAGCGATGCCACCAGTTCGGCCCGTTTCGGATTCGGCGTGGACGTAAGCAGTGATGCAGGCAGCGCCGGTACACCGCCCTTCTTCGCGGCCCGTGCTTCCTCGAGCGCCTCGCGGTGATGTTCCAGTTGTTCCCGCTGCCGCTCCAGCGCGATGCGCTCCATACCCAGGGCCGTCAGCTCCGATTGGTTCGGGTCCAACGAGGCCGGATCGATGCCGGGATACTGCAGCTCCAGGGCGACCAGCTGCGAACGCACCTCGGCCAGATCGGTTCGGGCGCTGTCAACCTGGGCCTCGAGAAACCGGCGGGCATCCTCGAGCATTTGAGACGTGCGCTGGCGCGATCTTTCAAGGTAAACATCGCGGAGCGTCGCGAGAATCGGCGCCGCGAGCGACGGATTCTCCATGGATAGCGACAGACTGACGACATCCCGCGCTGCGGACGTCTCCTGCGATCTGACCGTCAGCCCGCGCGCAACTTCCTGCGCCAGCCTCATTCGCCTCGCCTCGCCGGCCGGCGTCAGGCTGCCGTCCTCAAACCTCGGCGCGTCGATCGGCAGGTTCAGTTCGTCCAGCACGGCCAGCAGCGTGGACTCGTCCTTCAGGTCGGTCGCAAGGTGTGCCTTGATTTCGGTGTATGGTTCCTTCCAGGCTCGGCCCATCATGTTCGCCAGGACGCCGTCGTTGTCGCGACGCAGCACGGTCGTCGCGGTGTACTGCCTCGGCACGAACAGCGAGGCCGCGAACAGCGCCGCGCCGATCACGCAAAAGGGCACATAGAAATGCCACCGCCGCTCGCGAATCACGCGCAGCACTTCGCCCACGGTGTGACGCAAATCCGTCACTGAATACTCGTCAAACTGGTGTTGCATGGATCACCGACCTTCTTCACTGCCCCGGTTTGTTCATCCCGATTGAATGAGCCCTGCAAGGTCGGGCCGCCTCTAGGGCCCCGTTGCGTTCACCACGCGCCCCACGCCCGTGCCTCCGCCCGAAATCATCACCGACTGCGACGCCTGTCCGAGGGGAAACGTCAATTCGGCGATCGCTAGTCCAAGCTTGCCCAGGGGCGTCGGCGGTACGTAAATGATGTCGCCTTCCTGAAGCAGCAAATTCTGATCCATCTTGCCGTCTTCGATCATGCGCTTGGCATTGACACAGATGACGCTTCGCTTGTCTTCATGCTGGCTTGGGCGAATGACGGTGACCTTGTCCCGCGCGGCGATGAAGCGAAACCGCGCCTTGGCCAGCGCCGTGATCAAGGTGTCGCGTCCGGTATAGGGAAACGCACCGGGCTGCTCAACCTGCCCGAAGATGTAGTACTTCTTGCTCGTGGCGTCGGCCAATCGAACGTTGACCAGCGGCGCCTCGTAGTAGATCGACAGGAGCGACTCCAGCTTCTGCGCGATCTCCGCGGGGGTCAGCCCGGCCACCTGCACCTCGCCCAGGAGTCGAAGTGATATCTTGCCATCCTGCCGAATGGTCTGGATCTCGCCGTCGATCTCGGGAGATTGCGGAGAACTGATCTCAATGGAATCCGGTGGCTGTACGCGATATTCCGCCGCGGAGACGTTCGCTTCCCAGTCGTGGATGAACGCATTGATCTCGCGGTCGTTCGGCGTTGATGTACAGCCCGATCCCGTCATCAGCCCCAGCGCGATGGATCCCGCTAGGATGGCGAGATTCACATACGTGCACGCGTTGCGGAAGCGGGTTTGTGTGCCTTCGGGCGCGCCGATGCTTCGGATGATGTTGCCGTCCATGGCTCCTCGCTCGCTTCTCTCCCGCGGCCTTATCGGGTGAGTTCGGGGGCGACTCAACTACCAGGGACCGAGATTCTGGCTGTCAGACCAGCCCGACGGCGCACTCAAGAGAACGCCCGGGGGGCGATCGGCAGTTTTTGCGCGAGTCGACACCGCTTCCGGCCCAGATTCGGTCAGGCCGATCGCCGGTCTCCGCGTCAAGCGCGCGAAGTTTCGATTCCGATAACACTTACAACGATCCGGCGCGCGATCTCACCCTGAATGTCGCAGCCGGACCATCCCTGCGCGCGATGCAAACGCCGCCATTGGAGTCGCCAATGTATTGCGATTTTTTCGGTCTGTCGGTCCCGCCGTTCAACAACACGCCCGACCCGAAGTTCTTCTTCAACACGCCCGACCACGAGGAAGCGCTTGCGTCGCTGATCTATGCCGCGCACGAGCGCAAGGGCTTTGTCCTTGTCACCGGCGAAGTGGGCTCGGGCAAGACGCTCTTGAGCCGAATCGTCCTGTCGCGCTTTGAATCCAACATCCAGACCGCGACGATCACCAATTCGCGCGTCACCGGTCGCGAGCTGCTCGCGGCGATCTGCCGCGAATTTCGACTGACCGTCGATGCCGCGGCCTCCGCGGCCGAGCTTTCGCTGAAGCTCGAAGCGTTCCTGATGGAGCAATACGCGCGCGACGGAATCGTGGTCGTCACCATCGACGAGGCCCAGAATCTCCCGCACGACGCCTTCGAGGAGCTGCGCCTCCTCGGCAACCTCGAAGCCGATGACGCGAAGTTGCTCCAGGTGCTGATCCTCGGCCAGCCCGAGTTGCAGGAGACGTTCCGCAGGTCCGACATGCGCCAGCTTCAGCAACGGCTGTTTCGCACATTTCATCTGCGAGCCTTGACGCGAGAATTGACGTTTGGATACATCGAGCACCGGCTGCAAACCGCCGGGCTGCCCGCAGGGCGGAAACTCTTCGATGACGCGGCTTTGGAATCCATCTACACCCATTCGGAAGGCCTGCCCCGGTTGATTAACCAGATCGCCGACAACGCGCTGCTCGCGGCCTACGCCGACAACGCCGCGACGGTCACGCGGGCGATCGTCGAGGAAGTCGTCTCGCAGATGCTCGCGCCGCCGCAGGTGGCGTGCGCCCCGCCACGTGGAGCCCTCGCACGGCAGGCTGCCCTGGCTCCGCTATCCGTTGCCCCGGAATCACGGCCGATTCCCACGCCGGCGCCGAGCGCCCCGCCCGATGAATGGCCGAATGTCGCGTCGATGCCGCAACCTGTCGCGTTCCAGCCGATCCCGGCGCCGACGGCGCCACCACGGATCGATACCGGGCTGGAGGAGGAGATGCGCGCTCAACTGGCGCGAATGGCCACGGCGTCCGCCTCCGAACAGGCCCGGATTGAGCACTTTCTCGCGGATCAGCAGCGCAAGTTTGCTGAGCTGGACCGGCAGATGCGCCAGACGCTTATGCGCTGGACCGAGCAGCGCGACATCGGCGAGCGCCGCCACAGCGACGCCATCGCCCAACTGGACGAACGGGCGCGCGTCATCTCGGAGCAATTGGAAGAGCGCGCCCGGGCTATCGCATCCCAGATCGACCAGGTCTCCCGTCGCACTGACACCCGAACGACTGATGCCGCCCACACGCTTGAGCAGTTTATGGCGCAAATGCGCGCTAAGATGGAGGAAACGTTCGGCTACATCGAATCGCAGGCCCAGGCTACGCGCGACGACATTCGCGCCGCCAACGAAGACATCCGCACCGCCCGCGAAGTGATGCAGCGCGCTCAATCCGTGCAACAGTCGCTCTCGGGCAGCGGCAAACAACTGGTCGAGCTGCACTCCAAGGCGGACGCCGCCGTTGCCCTCGGTGAGAAAGTCGTCGCATCGATAAAATCACAGGGACGCCGCTCGGTGTCCGAAGTCCGCGCCTGCCTGCTTCAGATCCACCAGGCCGCCGATCGCATCCGCCGAGAGCTTCGCGAGATCGGCGAGGAACTGCGCTTCACCTCGCAAAACGCCTCCGCGAACCTGGCCGATCACGAGCGCCGCATCGAGGCACAGGGGCGCCAATCCCTTGAAGAGATCAATGCACTCGCCAGCCGCGTGCAGGCCAGCGCCACAATCCTTCTGGAATGCGGCAACAACTTCCGTGAAGAATGCGACCGTCGCGCCGCCCAGATCGACGCCAGACTCTCCGAGGCTCGACGCATCGCCGACGCCCAGGCGCAGCAATTGGCCGAACACGCCCAGGCTTACATCGAAGAAATCCGCGAAGTGCATGCCGTCATTCAGCACGACACCGAGCTCGCCAAAAACGGCATCAGCCAGGCCGCCGCCAAGTACACCCTGGAACTGCGCGAGCCGGCCGACCGCGCTGCGCGCCTCGTACAGGATTTCGAAGCTCAAACCTGCGCCCGGGCCGGCGAACTGCTTCAGCGAGCCCAGAAAATTTACGACGATACGCACGCCTACCTCGCGGCACCCCGCGATGTCATTGAGGCGGCGACGCGCCAGACCGAAGTCCTCGCCAAGCTGTCCCGCTCTGTTTCCGGCGTGATCCACAAGCTCGCCGATGCAGGCGGCACGGCACATGAACGATGCGACAAACTCATGACGCAGAACACACTCGCCGATGAACGAATTCAACTCATCCGAGCCCATTCCCAGCGGCTGGGCCAGCTTGTCGGCATCGTCCGGCAGGCCTACGGCTCCATCGATGCGCGCGTCCAGGGCCTTCGCTACGGCCTGGCCCAGGCCGATCAGTTTTTCCAGGCGCCGCCGATGGAATTGCCGGACTCCCACCGCCTCGCGCACCTCACGACGACGGATGAGGAGCCGGTCGGCGTTGGGGCACCGAAAGCGGCGGACGTTCCACCGCGTCTGACAAAGGCGGCCGCTGCCAGGACGCCGGCACACCGGCCCGCTTCTCCGAACGCAAGCCAGCCTCCTTCGCCGCGCCCCCGCGCATCCACCGCGCCCAGCGCGACGACGCCAAGACCGCCCGCAGCCGGCAGTCAATCCGCCATGCCCGCTCCCGCGAATTTCGCGAAGGGGTCGCTTGGCGAGCTTGTGCAGAAGAATCAGAAGCTCAACGCATGGCTCAAGGAGGTGCTCGGCGAGGAACAGGCCGAAGCGGCCCTTCCGCCCCAGCCGGACCGCGAGGGGATTGCAAACACGGCGCCGATTGCCAAGGCATCGTAGCCGTCCACTACGCCGCGCCGCTCCCGGCGGATCTTGTCGCCGCTGGGCCGACGCCCACCGCCGGGAGGAAATAATCTCGCGCTACGACTTCCCAGCTCATCTGCGCAGCCAGTTCATAGCCGCGACGGATGAATGCCGCCTTCTCTTCTCGGCTGCGCGGCAGGCGGCTCATCAACTCCCGTGCCACCTGTTCCGCCACGCGCGCGTCGAAAGCCTCTCGCACCTCGCGCTTCAAGGCCAGGAATCCTTCGATCGTATTCCGCTCCGCGCGATAAGCCGTGTAATCCGCGACGATCACGTTCGGTGTGCCCTGCGGCCCAGCCACGCGCCGCACAAAGCCCGCGCACCCGCACACGTTGGTCATTACGCATATGCAGCCGAACGATAGCGCCTCGAGTTGCGCGATGCCGAACGGCTCGTAAATCGACTGGCCGAACTCCACGTCGCTGCCCTTGCGGATGTCCCAGAACGTCATGTCAGCCGGCATTCGACGGCCGCAGCAGGCGCGGTCGAAGCCGAACTGATTAATATAGACAATCTTACAATTCCGGCCCCGCGCGTTGAACGCCTGCACCCCCGCATAATACAACGCCTCCCCCCCCGTCAGGTCCGGCATCCCCTCGCGGTGCGCCAGCGGCCAGTCCCACCAGCGCTCCATCTCCAGGATGTCCTCCGTCGGACGCGGCCCGCCGATCTCCGTCGACAGCACAAACAGCACCGCCGTCTGTCCGCTCGCCTGCATCGCCCGATCGACGTGCCCCATCACGTTCAAATCGCGCCACATCCCTTTGCTTGGCACCATGCGCGTAACGTGCGTGAAAACGTAATCCGGCCGATACCCCAACAGCGCCTCGGCGTAGTCCTGCAACCGCTCCTTACTCGCGTGCGACTCGCGCTCGGCGTTCTCATACGCCGGAATCCCGTTGTATACAAGTTGAATGTTCGACCGCGCCATCTCCGGCGACAGGAACCGAAGCTCGCGCACCACGTCATCGCCCACAGCCAGCGTCACATCGAGATGCCGGCTCGCCTCGACCAGCGCATGGCGATAGTACCCGCGCTGATCACCGAACACGTCCGTCACGTACTTCCCTTCGCTCGCGCATTTCGCCAGCACGTTGTAGAACATGGTGTCATGGCCGGGGTGTTCCTCGACAATCCGCCGCGCCGTCGCCACTTCGTGCGCGTGAAACGCCGTGCGAATCGACCCGCCCCCGTGCAACTTCGCCGCCAGCGCCGTCGGCATCCCCATGAACTCGTGCGACACCACCACGCACGTTCCGTGCATCGCTCCCAGCGCACGAGCCACCGCCAGACCCGGCTCCGCAAGTCGCACGTATTGCTCGTAGTCCCAGCTCTGTTCGTACCGCACCGAGTCGATTCCGAACGACTCAAACAGCCGGTGCTTCAGCGCGTTCGTCTCCGCCGGATTCGCCCGGCTCACTTCAATCAGCACCACCTCCGGCCGCTCCTCCACGCCGGTCAGGGGATCGCGAAGCAAGCGCCGCCCGTAAACAATCTCGACGTGGAACCGCTGCTGAATCTGGCGATACGCCTCGGCCAGCGGATGATTCGTGCGGCCGTCCAGGGATGAGTAAAGCACTTCTCCTTCAGGTCCCAGCCGGTCCTCGGGGCGACCCTGCGTCGTGAACAGAGGGCAAAGGAGGATCGTGCGATCCACGGCATGGGCGTAGTCGCGCGAGGTAATCAGCCCCTCGAGGACCGATCCGATGCCGCCGATCTTGTGAACCGCCTCGTGTGAAACGTGAAGAATGCTCAACATGAAACGCTCCGCCCCCCGTGGGATGATTAACTCGCGCCATTGTACGGCGATGGCAATTCTCCGCCATCATACAGTCTTTCATCGGCTCGCAAGGTGGAGCGGCAATATGATCAATCGCCGTGGCTGCAAATCAGATGAGCGGGCGTATTCTCGGCTAAGTAGAACCGAACCAGCCCTCAGATTGTGTGGCACAGGCTAACAGCCTGTGTCGGACCGGCCATCTGGCGGTCCCGCACTTTCTCGTTCCTGCGCATCTTACGAGAACTTTTCTGCTGTTCTCCTTAGACAGTCATATCTAGTATCTGCCCCACGCCCGGCGGCGAAACGAAATCCGCAGGTGTGATGGATCGAGGCGATCCAACAACCGGCCATCGGAATGGCCAAAGGCGCTTCCGTTCGCATTCGCCGACCGTCTCATCACGATTCCCCATTTCGGACATGCGTGCCGAATATGCGGCATCGGCATCAGCCAACGCTTGTGCTCGCCGGCCCGCGTAATAGCTGTGCGGCTGATTGTTCGCATCGAACACCGCATCGCCCGCTCGCACGCCGGGGTGAATCGCGCTGGCGTCAAACTGCCGTCGCCACGCATACAGACCACCGGGCCACGGCGGCAGGCCGTACCAGTAACGCGGCAGGCAGCCTCGAAGATAGGAATAACTGGATATCGCCCCCACGCATCCCACAGGCATCGCTCCCCGTGGAGAGCGGATGCAAAACGCATTCCGTGGGCCGTGCGGCGGGGATTCTCAAAGCGGGCGCGATAAGAACCCCTCGCTCGCACTGTATTCGAGCCGGCGCGAACCGAGGGCACGCGCCGCGCAGATCAACCGCACGAGCGGTGTTGAATTAGATCAACATCAAGGGTGATTTGATGCAGCGCCGAGACATCGCGCTGGGGAATCAGACGAATTCGCCCGTCTTCTCTGGCTCGGAGTTTTCCGGACTGATCCCGACGACCTTCTCGGCCAGCCGGCGATAGGCCTGCACAAGATCGCGGCAGATCAGGTCCACGCGGTCGCGAAGCTCCTTGCGATCCTTTACGAGCCGCGATGAGACTCTGCGCAGTCGATTGGCGCGCGAGGTGTCCTGCCGATGTTTTCGACGTCGATCCGCCGCGCGACGGATTGAATTGACAAGCCGCGGCATATCGAACGGCTTGACGAACACATCCGCCGCGCCGAGGCGCAGGGCGGTGAGAATCCGCTGCGCGTCCATCTCATCATCGAGCAGAATGAACGGAGACGCTGCATCGGCGGACTGTTCGGCGAGCATCGACAAGCCCGTGCCGTCGGAAACGTGCTGGCTCGCAACGATGACATCAAACGAATTCGACTCGGCGAGGACGCCGGCTTGTTCCACGCGATCCGAGACGGTGAGATGGGCCGAGAGGCCGGTCATCAGCGCGTGCCCCAGCGTGACAACCAGATCCGCGTCCTCCGTGACGAGCAATACCTGAATATCCTGGCGATTCATCCTTGCCTCGCTTTCTTTCCCGCTTCCTGCTTCATGCCCCCGGGCAATACTCGACTTCTCCTGGATCAGCTCGCCCTGTCCGGCCCGATTTCCCGCACTGCGTGCAATTCACGCGATCCTTTCTCGGCTTGATCCGGGTTCGACAATAGTGCCAGGCGGGACGTTTCAGCCGTGAGAGCGAGGGGAGGAGGAGAGAGGCCTACGCGACCCGCCCGGCCCGGATTTCAAAATTCATCGATCGCGCGGAACGCCCCGGCCCCCCTGAACGCCGGTTTAATCATACGACTGTCTCTTACCCCCGATTCGCCGGTCGCTTCGACGGAAGTCGAAGCTCCACGGTCGTGCCCCCTTCGGGCACGCTGCGAATCCGCACGCTGCCGGCCCCGGCCTGAATCCAGCGCTGCACGCGCGCCAAGCCCAGCCCCCGTTTGCGTCCGGCCGGACCCTGCGAGAAAAACGGGTCCATCGCCCGCGCCTGCACGTCCGGCGTCATGCCGCGACCGTTGTCGGTCACCTGCACGACTGCACACTCTTCGGCACAATCGCCAAAGGCCTTGATGGTCAGTCGTGCGGGTCTTCCTTCCATTGCGGCCCACGCGTTATCGATCAACTCGCCCAGCGCGCGCGTCAGAAGGTCCGGACCGCCGAACACCGCCGGCGTATCGGACGATATCGAAACCGAGCACGAAGCCGATGAAATCGACCGCGCCTCCAGCAACGCTGGGATCGCCTTCGGCAGCCAGGCACGCAGATCGATCGGCAGCAGGCGAGCCTCCGGCGGCTCCGCGAACTCCAGCAGGCTCGACACCAGCTCGCTCGCGGCATGCGCCTGACGAACGATTTGATCCAGCGCTTCTCGGTCCTCGGGCGTCGCGGCACGTCCGCGAAGCAGCTGCGCACGACCCGATATCACCGCCAGAGGGTTGTTCAATTCGTGGGCTGCTCCCGCCGCCAGCGAGGCCACCGCGTCCACCGCCCGCGCCCGAATCACCTGATCCCGCATCGCGAGGAGGCGCCGGTTGACCTCGGCAAGATCGTCGCGCATCGCCGAGATTGCCGACTCGGATCGAGTCTGAACGAGCGCCATCGAAATCATCGCCAGCAGCGGCCCCGACGCCTGCTTCTCGACCTGCTCCAATTCGACCTCACCGGTCGCTTCCGGCTTGTTCGCGCGGCACGTCAACGCGCCTCCAATATGCTCGCCGCCGTGGCAGAGCGGAAGATACCAGAGCGTGCCTTCTCCCAGGAGCAATCGAAAGCGAGAAGCGAGCGGCCCGAATTGAGCCGCTTCGACCGAAAGCCAGCTCGGCTCACCCGCCTGGCCTTCCAGACCCTCGGGCCAGCTCGCACCGCCGGCGCCGAAAGACGCAAGGTCGAGTACGCCGCGTTCTTCAATCGCCCCGGCCGACGCGAACTCCAGCCACGGCCGGTCTTCCCGCCGAGAAAAGACAATTATAGTCTTCAGACCGTACCACGCTTTCAGTGCCCGCGCTGCCTCACCGCATCCCTCCCGCAGCGAGCTCCCGCGCCGAATCGACCCAGCGAACTCACTGATCGCCTTGAGGCAGGCGGCCTGATGCGCGGCCGTGCGCCGGCTGGCGTAAAGCTCCGCGCGCACGTCCCCGACCGAATTGACTTCGGCTCGCTGTGCCGGAAAAACGCCCGGCGGAGAAGGCGCCTCCCCGCCCGACAACCAGGTCTCCATCGCATGAACTTCCTCCCGGACCGCCTCCAGCCATCCCTCCAGGTGCTCGCCGGTAAGCGAGTGGTCGCTGAATCGCGAGAAGACTTCGTCGCCTTCATTGACGAGATGCTCATCCAGTCCGCTGCCCGGCGTTCGCGCTGCTCTGTTGGCCCATTGAACAATTCGAACCGATCCCTCCGGCGAACAAGCCAGGGGCAGTGCTTCGACCGGCGTATGATGCAGCCAGATGCACTCCCGCGCGGCGCGCGACAGGCCCCAGCGCTCCGCCAGACGACGCCCGGCCTGCGTATGGTCCAAACCAAGCAGTCGCCGCTCATGCTCGGCGCCCGCAAGGCCCTGAAGGAAGTGGATTGCGGTCCGCACATTACCGCTTGCAATGATTCCGAGCCGGGCGACGCGCGCGTAGCTCTTCGGCATGATGCGTACAAGCGCCGCCTTGCCCACGTCGTGCATCAAACCGCACAAGAACAGCTCGCCCGCGCGCGAAGCTGATACCCCCGCGATCGCCGAAAGTCCCACCGCCACGCCGTGCGCCCAGAACCCGGCCCAGTCCGGTCCCGGCGCTTCAACTACGCTCGCCCGCAGCTGCATCGGCGAGCTGGCCGCACAAGCCCGGCTCCATTCGAACAGCGCTTTCACGAGCCCCCAGCGACGCGGGGCATCGTCCGGGCCCGTTGCCGGTCGCTCGAAGGGCTCAAGTCGGGTCGGATGTCGCAAGAGGCTTAGAAGCTCGGCCGGCGGCGGCGCGAGCGCATCGAGCCGGTCGTAGACGCGCTCGATCTGAATGGCCTCGTCTTCGTAAGCATCCCGCCGGTTCATGTCCAACCGTGTCCCACCCGCGCGACGGATTACACGCCGACCAGTTCGACCATGCGATTGAGTAGCTGCGTGATGTCGAATGGTTTCTTGATGAAATCGTCCGCCCCGGCGGCGCGAAGCATCGCGACCTCCGCCTCGCGCGCGGCGCCGGAGACAATGATAATACGCGTGCTTGACAACTCGGGATCGCTGCGAATCCGCTGGCAGACGATATTTCCGTTGATGTCCGGCAGCATGTAGTCCAGCAGCACGATGTCAGGCCGGAACTCCTTCGTCTGCGCGCCCGCGTCAAAACCGTTGTTTGCCGTGCGCACCTCGAATCGTCCGTCGCCCGCGAGAATCTCCGACATCATGGAGACAATCTCTGCATCGTCATCCACGATGAGCACGCGCTTCCGGCCCGCCGCGAGATTCTCCAGCGGGATGTTGTTCTCACGCATGAACGCCAGCAGCGATTCGCGCGGGATACGCCGAAACTTCGACCCCGGCACGCGGAAGCCCTTCAGCCGCCCGCTGTCGAAACAGCGAATCACCGTCTGCTGGCTGATGCTGCAGATCTCGGCGACCTCGCCCGTCGTATAGACAGATTTCATGTTTCCGCCCCGCTTCGCCGCGTCCAGTGCTTCGGCCACGGCTGCACCGGCATCCATGCCGCCCCCGGATGACAATTCGCTCGACATCTTACCCAGTTTCCCTAGATTAACAACACCGCGCCCTATCGGGCCGCTACACCCGAATCTTTACGATGCGATGGGATCGGTATGGGGAATTGCAAATTGGGACCAGCGGTGCGGCGATGAGGTTGGGCACGTGCAGCACTTCCGGCGCAAGCGTCAGAACGTGATCACGCGCTCTTCGCTTCTCCGGCTCGCCGGGACGATTCCAGATGCAACAGAAGCACCGCGATATCGGCCGGATTGATCCCGCTGATCCGCTGGGCCTGGCCGATGCTGCGCGGATTGATGCTGCTCAATCGCTCGCGCGCCTCGAATCGAAGCTGCCGGATCGAGTGATAATCCAGCCCGTCCGGTATCCGGCGCGTCTCCATCTTTCGAAAGCGCTCGACCTCGCGCAACTGCCGACGAACGTAACCGCCATACTTCGCCTCGATCGCGGCCGACTCAAACGCCTCGTCGAGCAAGCGGCCGCTGACCCCCGCCAGGTCATCCGGCAGCGCCGGCAGCGATTCCAAGCCGCCGCCGCATGAATCCCGCCCGACTCCGTCGCTGCGCCACGCGCGCCACGGAACGCGCTCGACCGATTCGCCATCCGTCCGCGCCAGCCAGCGCGCAAGCGGCACGCCCTCGATGATCGTCCGCTCGGACCAGCGCTGGATCGCGGCGATCGCGTCGCGCTTGGCCGTGAACCGCGCCCATCGCGCGTCGTCCGCGAGACCGATCTCCCGCCCCAGCGCCGTCAGCCGCGCATCGGCGTTGTCGCTGCGAAGCAGCAGGCGATATTCCGCGCGCGACGTGAACATCCGATACGGCTCGATGACGCCGCGCGTTACCAGATCGTCAATCATCACACCGATGTATGCCTGATCGCGCCGCAGGACGACCGGCTCGCGACCCAGCACGCGCCGCGCCGCGTTGATCCCCGCGAGCAGCCCCTGCCCGGCCGCCTCTTCGTAGCCGCTGGTGCCGTTAATCTGACCCGCGAGATACAGCCCGGCAACGTTCTTTGCCTGCAACGTCGCATCGATCTGATGCGGCGGCACGAAGTCGTACTCCACCGCGTAGCCCCATTGCAGAATCCGCGCCTGCTCCAGCCCGACGATTGACCGAACCACGCCCTCCTGCACATCGACCGGCAGGGAGGTGCTGATGCCGTTGCAGTAGATTCGGTCGCTTGCGTAACCCTCCGGCTCCAGAAAAATCTGATGCCGATCCTTGCCGGCGAAGCGGACGACCTTGTCCTCGATGCTCGGGCAGTATCGCGGCCCGCGCGACTCGATCTGACCCGTGTACATCGGCGCGCGGTGCAGGTTCGCGCGAATCAGTTCGTGCGCCGGCGCGCCGGTGTACGTGATCCAGCACGATACCTGTCGCTGCGCGATGGCGTCGGTCATGAAGGAAAACGGCTCGGGCGGATCGTCGCCCGGCTGTTCCTCCAGCACGGAATAGTCAATTGTTTCTTTGGCAATGCGCGGCGGCGTGCCCGTCTTCAACCGACCCAGTTCCAATCCCATGTCACGCAGGCACGCGCTCAACCCGACTGCGCTGCCTTCGCCGATCCGCCCGCCCTCGGCCTTCGCCTCGCCCGTGTGCATCAGCGCTCGGAGAAACGTCCCCGTCGTCACGATCACGCATCGGCACGCAAACACGCGGCCATCGGCGAGTCTTACCGCTCGCACAGTGCGGATTAGGTTTGTCGCTTCGCGACGGTCGCTCGTGGTGCTCCTCTCTCCCTTGGGGGAGATGCCGGGTGAGGGAGACATGCCGACCCCGAGCGTCCATTGACCCTCACCCCAGCCCTCTCCCTGAAAGTGAGAGGGTGTCAGGGTTTCGCCTTCGCCGGAGTCAACGGCGTCGGTTACTTCAATTCGCTCGATCGTCCCCTCGATGATTTCCAGGTTCGGCGTCCGCGCGAGTAATTCCTGCACGGCCGCCGCGTACAGGTCGCGGTCACACTGCGCCCGCGGCGCCCAAACAGCCGGCCCCTTCCGGCGATTCAACATGCGGAATTGGATGCCCGCGCGGTCGGTGGCAAGACCCATCAGGCCGCCCAGCGCATCGATCTCGCGGACCATCTGCCCCTTGCCGATGCCGCCGATGGCCGGGTTGCAGCTCATGCGGCCGATGGCTTCGCGCTGCATGGTGATCAGCGCCGTGGGCACGCCCAGCCGTGCTGCAGCCCAGGCGGCCTCCGCGCCGGCGTGGCCACCGCCGATGACGACGATTTCAAATCGACGATCCATGTGCGACATGATAAGCGGGGGGACGAATTAGATAAATGGATCGGATGAAAAGGAGAAGCCGACGGATACAATCCGCCGGCTTCGGGGTTCATTTCACAATGTTCTGCCTACATTCCGCTGACAACTTGCAAGGACCGCAGGCAACTGTCCACTAACCACTGATCACTGACCACTGGCCACTGCTTCCATCATCCGCCACTGATGTTGTTCGATCCCTGATTGTTGCCGTAGATGATGTACACCTCGCCGGCGTCGTCACGGCGCTGGTTAGGCGATGACGGATTCACGAAATCCGCCCTGGTCGCCGCGACGCCGATGTCGTCGAACCCGTCGCCGTCGATGTCGCCCAGTCCGCCGACCGAGTCGAGCGGTGCTTCATCGATCGTCCCTTGTGCGAAGCGGCTGACGAAGACGATGCCCGGCAGCGGCGTGGCGTTACCGACCTTGACGCCCACAGACGACAGGTTGAAGCCCTGGCCGCTGTTGTTCGTCAGGAAAGTCGGCGATGCATTGCCGAAGATCAAGTAGGCAACACCCTTTCGCGGCACACCATTCACAACACGCACTTCGCCGGGGCAGGCGATCAGCAGATCACCGTAGCCGTCGCGGTTGAAGTCACCCGCGCTGGCGATGCTCGCTCCGGCCATCGCTCCGGAGTGGGCTCCGACAAATCGCACGCCGGCCAGCGCCGCCGTTCCGACCTGTTCCGGCGTGAAGCCGTTTTCGCCCGTTAACGGGCGATTACCGAAAATGATGCCGACGTATCCTGCGTCCGCCCCGACCACATTGTGGTCGTAGCTCGGCGAAGCGAATGCCACGTCATCGCGCCCGTCACCGTTCATATCCTGGATCGCGGTTTGAATGGCGCCGAAGCGGTCTTCCGAATGCGAACCGCGAATTTCCAGCCGGGGCGGCCCGATCGGAGCGCCCGGGACCGGAGGATTGTCAGGATCAAGTACCGTCAATTGGGAGTTTCCAAATCCGCCGGCAGGAGTGAACAGCACATAGAACACACCGTTGTTGGACAGGATCGGTCCGCCCGCCGTAATGCGTCGATCCGCACCGGGCGCTCCCATCATCACGTCGGCCCGGCCGTCCTGGTTGAACTGACCGGCCGGCCCGGCGAAGCCGAGTTCGTCGCCGGCGGCTGCACCGTAGACATTGACCCAGTTCGGCATCGGAATGGTTGTTCGGCAACAGATTGTCGGTTCCATGCCAATGCAGGCACCGCCCGGACAGATGCCGAAGACCGGGAAGGATCGCACGCCATCGAGCGTCAGACCTTCAGCGATGAAGTTATTGGGTTCGAAAATGACGACTTTTCCGCAACGTGCCAAGGGCGTGATAATCGGAGGGAACCCCGGCAGGCTGAAGCCCGGCGACGAAATCACGAGCGAGTCCAGGTTCGTGTTCGAAAAGGCCGGCAACACGTTTACGGAACGACCGTATTCATTATCCACGGTGACCGGTGGCGCGTTCTCATCGAGGTAAGCCCCGCGAAGTCGCGCGCCGCGCGGAATCGACGCCCCTCCGTGCAGAAATCCTTCGTCGTCAAGAATGGCCTGCGGATCAAACTGCCCTGCCGTGCCTGCGTCCACGAACTGTGGGAAGTTCGTCACGATGTTATTCGTTCCGTCGACCATGACGACCAAGCCACCGAACGTCAGCCCCAAATCGTCATTGCCGCCCATACTGCAGTTTCCGCCATTGGGGAATCCGTCGTTGTAGGGTTGCTCGCAACCGGCATCCGCGGGATCGTCGTCTCCGTGATCCTGGGCGCCGCCGACATACGGAAGCCCGAACACCAGGTCATCGATTCCGTCCAGCGTTACGTCAAGCCGGGTAATGGAAGTTAACCCTGCAGACGTTGAGAACGGATGCGTGCCATCCGTGAGCGGACCCGGTACCGCCGGCACCGGGAAGCGGCCCTGCGGCATGCCATAGGTCGTGCCGCGGAAGAAGGAGCCGACGCTGTTGATGCTGATGATGCCGCCAAATCGCCCGACATTGGCCGCATCGTACGGAGTGGGCAGGTAATCCGGTGGCACCGGGAAATCGATCGGCGTTCCATCGACACCGGGCACATCGGGAATTCCGTTTCCGTTCGTGTCCAGCGGGAAGGGAAGCTTGGACCTGCCAAAAATCTGATAGGCCGCGCCGGCCTGGAATCGGTTTCGCGGACTGGCAAATCGCCCCGCAAGCAGAAAATCGTCTACGCCGTCGCCATCCAGATCCGACGACGTCTGCATAATCGAGCCGAGATTCTCCCCGGAGCTGAAGCCCTGGAACCGCGCTCCGGCCAGTGAGAAGCCCAGCGCGCCGACGTCCACCAATCCGCTCGCCAGCGAGGAAATCGTAATCGAGCCGGTCGCGTAGGCATGCGCCGTCACCACGCCGTCGGTGATCGTCGCGCGAAGGAAATACGGCTGCGTGCGAACCGGAATTTGCGCAAAGTCGATCGTAAAGCGGTATTCCTTGAACTCGCCGTCCTGCGGTGCGCCGGGAAACGGCAGCAATCCCGGCACAGTCGGCGCGCCGAACGTGCGTGGATTTGTGCGGAGCTCAATGCTGTCGGCCGCCTGAAGCTGCGCCAGATCCACGGGCGGCGCGGGGTCGCCATCAAACGTCGGGTCGGTGTTCAATCGCACGGCCGACGGCAGAATGATGATGTTGCTCGCGGGATCCAGCGGATCGCCGGGGTTGTTCACGTCGTCATTGGTCGGGATACGGTCCTTGTCGAGCAGCAACGTGATCTTCACGTTATTGCTGTCGGTGTCGGCGTAGATGTACCGCACCGTGACTTCGTCCTGCACGGAGAGACCGAGGTTGGCCAGCGGTTCAAGGAAAGTGAGCCGCGGCGGGCTGTTCAGCGGCTGCGACCCGCGCGGCGCGATGGAAATCACCGAGCCGTACGCGACGCGCACCGGCTGGTTGCCCGTGCCGCTCAATGGATCAAAGCTACCGTCGTCGATTTCGCCGAAGATCGTGTACGCGCCGATCGGCACGTTGGTCGTGTCCCACTGCGCGATGCCGCTGCCGAAGCCGGGACCGATTTCGATGCCTTCGCTGATGGAAACCTGCTGCGCCGGGGTCGGGTTGGCGGATTGCGACGCGAAGATCCGCGCGACGCAGGCATCCTCCGCGTCGCTGCCGTTGAACTGGATCACGACCGGGTCGCCCTGCTGCACGAAGTTGTTGCCGAAGTCGGTGATGACGTTCGTGATCTGCATGCGCGGCGCAGTGTTGCCGCCGGTCGGCGTGGGGAACGGCGACGCATCGCCGCCGAGGAACGGGCAGGTGGACCCGAGCGCCGCGACGGTCAGGCAGCACATCCAAAGCGAGGCCGATTTGAACAGGCGGAAAGCTTGACGACGTAAAGACATTTGGGCCGATCCTCCCGGTCTGGCTCGAAACCTTGGCGTGCGCCCCCCGGCGTGTGGCAAGGCGGGTATGGTGGGACTACCTTGCAGCCACCTTATGGTATTCTGCGGCGCGGCTCGGGGTCAAGCCGCAGCGACTCGCAAACCCGTGTCACACAACTACTTTACGCTCCAACAGATAGACGAACCGCGCTTCGCCCCCATAACCTGTAAACCCCGGCTCGCGAGGAGTGCTGTGCGGCCGGACCGGCAGGTCGGATTCTGCCGGCTGCGAACCGCTCCGGCTATGTTGTAGGACGCTCCCACGTGTCTCTAAGCGACGTCGCCGCGTCGAGTCCGTAATGAGGCAGTTTATTCGGACCGCTCCGAGCCGCGCTCGGCTAGAATGACCCGGCTCAAGCGGGTCGAGCGCGATTGACCCCCTTCAGGATTGCGACATGCTGGCTCAACGAATCAGCGATGAACTGCTTCCGTTTGTGAAGCAAGCGTCCCAGTACATCGGGCGCGAGTTCAATCAACTCGCGCGCGACGGCGACTGGGACGCGGCGCAGGTGCGCGTCGTCGTCGGGTTCCCCGATGCTTACACGATCGGCATGTCGCACCTCGGCTGCCAGATCCTCTATTGGCTGTGCAATCACACGCACGGCGTCTGCGCCGAGCGCGTCTATTGCCCCTGGACCGACGCCGAGCGGCTCATGCGCGACAAACGTATTCCTCTTTTCACCTGGGACACGCGCCGGCCGGCCAGCGAGGCGGATATCTTCGCGGTCTCGCTCCAGTACGAGCTGGGGTTCACGGGCTTTCTCCAGTTGCTCGACCTTGCGGGCATTCCCCTGCGGGCGGCGGAACGGGACGACCGTCACCCGCTGGTCATCGTCGGCGGGCCGCAGGCCGACAACCCCGAGCCGGTGGCCGACTTCGTGGACCTCGTTGTCATCGGCGACGGCGAGGGAGCGATGGCAGCGATTCTCGAACTGTACAAAGAGCTTAAATCCAGCGGCGTGCGCCGGCGCGACATGATCGAGATCATGGCGCGGCGGTTTCCCTGGGCCTATGCCCCGAGCCTGTACGACGTGTCCTACCACGCCGACGGCACGATCGCGGGCGTCATGCCCCGCGTCGCCGGTCTGCCCGCGCAGATTGAACGCTGCCAGACCCTGGATTTTGAGAACGCGCCCTTTCCCACGCGGCCGCTCGTTCCTTTTGCCGAAGTCGTCCATGATCGCATGGCTGTGGAAGTCATGCGCGGCTGCCCGCAGCGCTGCCGATTTTGTCACGCCGGCTATACCAAGCGACCCGTCGGCGTGCGAAGCGTCGAAAAGATTCTCTCGATCCTCGAAGAGCAATACGCCGCAACGGGCCACGAGGAAATCGGCCTGTTGAGTCTTTCCACCGCCGATTACCCGCACTTGCGCGAGCTTTCGACCCGCGTGAATGAGCGTTTCGCCGGGCGACACGTCAACATTTCCATGCCCTCGCTTCGCGTCGACAAGATGCTGCAAAACATCCCGTGGATGGCAAGCAGCGTGCGCAAGGGCGGGCTGACCATCGCCGTCGAAGCGGCGCGCGACACGCTCCGCGCCGCGATTCGCAAGAAAGTCACGGACGGCAACCTGATGGACGGCCTCGTCGAGGCGTACAAGGCCGGCTGGAATCGCATCAAGACTTATTTCATGGTCGGTTTCCCGGGGGAGACGGCGGACGATATTCGCGGAATCTACGAACTGTCGCGCGAGATGTCGGCCGCGCGAAAGCGCATCGGCAAGCCGCCCGCCTTCATCAACGCGAGCGTCGGCTGGCTCGTGCCCAAGCCCTACACGCCATTTCAGTGGGCCGCGCAGCCTCGCATCGAGTACTTTCAGGAAGCCCGGCGGATTCTCGCGGCGGCCGTTCATGCGGGCCGCACCAAGGCCGTCCGGGTCAGCACGCACGATGCCAAGCGCTCGATCCTCGAAGCCGTGCTGTCGCGCGGCGATCGGCGGCTCTGCGCGACGGTGGAACAGGCCTTTCGGCTCGGCGCGCGGTTCGACGGGTGGGATGAATCGTTTGACTACGGCATCTGGCTGCGCGCGTTCGAGGCGACCGGCGTCGATCCCGACTGGTACGCCCATCGCGAGCGCGCGACCGATGAAATCCTGCCGTGGGATCACATTCGATCCGGCCCGAAGCGCGAATACCTCGAAGACCAGTATTCCGATGTGTTCGTGAAGACGGCGCAGCCGTCGCCGGCGCCCGGCGTCCTGCCGCTGCCGATCCTGGCGTAGCAATCAATAAAAAACCGCGTAGGTCACAGCGAGCGCGACGTTGGCCGCAAGCAGCATTGGAATGAGTGTCGCCACGACGGCACGGCTGCGCGTCGTGGATTGATAATGCTCGATCCCGCACGAGACAACGAACACATACCAGAGCAACCCGACCGGCGGCAGCAGGAACACGGCCGGCAGCACGGCGCTGCCGAAGGCCACGGCGCGCACGGATTGATCCAGCTCCGATCCCGATTGCCCCAGCCCCCACAGGACAGTCTGGATCAGCGTGCCGAATAAGTAATTCCAACCGATCTGAATCAACGGAATCGCCGCGAGCAACACCAGCCCCTGCGGCATCGCCATCCACGCGCCGAGATCAGGCAGCCAGTTGATCAACCCGGCTTTTCGGAAAAACGTGAACACGCCAGCCACCATGAACACGGCGATGTATGCGCACGCCACGGAGAAAAGCGTCGCACCATGACCGCTGCTGGCAACCGACATTCGGAAGAACTCGCCGGGCTGCGTCGCCAGCCGTGCCAGGCCGTCAACAAACGCCCGCGCCGTGCCCACCCGATCGCGCAGCTCCCACGGCGTGCCCTCGCGCGTCGGCTCGGCCACGGCATCGGGGGAGAGCGGGTGCACCATCAGGTTCGCCGCATCCAGCGCATCGCCGCAACTGACGCAGGTGAACCGGCGAGGATATGGCAATCCGTCGAAATCCGTGCCGAGGTAGGGCTGGTGGCACGCGCGGCAGATGAAATGCACCGAGCGAGGCTTGAATGCGTAGTCCGTCGTCTCAAAAAGGTGCCCGCACTCGGGGCAGCGATTGTCTGGAAGATCCCAGAGAAGGTAATTGCACTTGACGCAGTTCATTCCGGCAGCCGCTTGATGTCGGCCCCCAGAGCATTGAGCCGTTGCTCAAAGCGCTCGTAGCCGCGATCAATATGATACACGCGGGAGACCCGGGTTTGTCCCTTGGCTACCAGGCCCGCCAGCACCAGCGCCGCCGACGCCCGCAGATCGCTCGCCATGACCGGAGCGCCGACCAGGCCCTTGACCCCCTCTACGATGACGGTCGGCCCTTCCTTGCGCAGCCGCGCCCCCATACGGTTCAACTCGGCCACGTGCACAAAACGGTCGGGGAAGATCTTTTCCGTGATGATGCTGTTCCCATCAGCCAGACAGAGCAGCACCATGATTTGCGCCTGCAAATCGGTCGGGAACCCCGGATACGGTTGGGTCGTAACGCTGACCGGCATCAGCCGGCGCGACGACGAAACCGTGACGCCGCCGGCATCCCGCTCGACGTTCACGCCGATCGCGCGCAGCCGGTCCACAAACGCGAGCAGATGATCCAACCGGCAGTTGGGAATCGTCACCTCGCCGTTCGTCACCGCGGCCGCCGTCATGATGGTGCCGGCTTCGATGCGGTCGGGGATGACAGTGTACTCGCAGCCGCGCAGCGTCTTCACGCCCTCGATGGTGATGCGCGGCGTGCCGTGGCCGGTGATGTGCGCGCCGCAGGCGTTCAGGTAATTCGCCAGATCGACGACTTCCGGCTCGCAGGCGGCCGATTCGATAATCGTCGTGCCGTTTGCAAGGCACGCGGCCATCATAATGTTAGCCGTGCCGAGGACCGTCGAGCCGAACGGCCCGCCGAGGAACATCTCGGTGCCCTTCAACTGCTTCGCTTTGAGGTGAATGTCGCCACTGATCAGTTCGACTTCAGCCCCAAGCGCCTGCAAGCCCATGACGTGCAGTTCCACCGGTCGGTCGCCGATATTGCAGCCGCCGGGGAGGCTGACCTGCGCCTGCCGGCGCTTGGCCAGCAACGGCCCCATCACGCACACGCTGGCTCGCATCTTGCGCACAAGCTCGTACTCGGCGTGACAATTCAGCTCATCCTCCACCTTCAGGTGAAGATGACCCTTTTCGTCGCGTGAGACGCTGACGCCCAGCCGTTCCAGAAGGACGGCCAGGTGTTTAATGTCTTCGAGATAGGGAACACCCTTCAGGACGGTCTCGCCTTCGGTCAGAATCGACGCGGCCATGATGGGCAGCGCGGCGTTCTTGGCGCCGTTGACCGAAGTGGTCCCTCGAAGGCGGTTGCCACCGGTTATAACAAAGCAATCCACGTCTTCACCCCTGACCGGAACGGTCGAACGCGCAGAGCCTCCATGCCTTTTCGCGGGCGAGGGAGGGGTAATCAGTTGAGTCATCATACCGAAGACATCGGCATCGGTGAAGCCGCCACAAAAGCCCTCCAAGGCCCGATTCATGCGGTGTTGGCCGTGCCGCGCCGACCGGTTAGGCTACGCGCCGGTTTGTTCGCCGTACCACCGCTAATCATCACCGTTTCCGGGAGAAGCAATGCCCTATTCCGAGCAGATTCACCAGAAGGCCGTCGAACTCGGCAAAGATGTGATTCGCATGACCACCGCCGCCGGTTCCGGTCATCCCTCCAGCGGCCTGTCGATCATCCACCTTGTCACCGTGCTGATGCACGACGTGATGCGCTTCGCGCCAGACGATCCCTGGCACCCTGGCAATGATCGGCTGGTCCTCTCGGAAGGCCACGCCGTGCCGGCCGTTTATGCCGCCTACGCCGATCTGGGCGGACTGGTCGGCAAGCGCCGCGACGGCGCCAAGCCGCTCACGAAGGCCGATCTGGCAACCCTGCGTGAAGCCGATAGTGTCCTCGATGGTCATCCCAACCCGGCCGAAGGGTTTCCATTCTTCGACGCGGCGACCGGTTCACTGGGACAGGGGCTTAGCGTTGCGGCCGGATTGGCGCTCGCGGCAAAGCTCGACCGGATCGACAAGCAAATCTACTGCCTGATCGGCGACGGTGAATCGCGCGAAGGGCAGATCTGGGAAGCCATGGACATGATCGCCGAGCGCAAGCTCACAAACGTCGTGGCGATCTTCAATTGCAACGGCCAAGGGCAGGCGGATTACGTCTCCGCGCAACAATCCGCCGATAGTCTCGCCGCCAAGTGCAAGGCCTTCGGCTGGCAAGTCGCCGTGATCGACGGCCATGACCCGCAGGCGATCAAGTCCGCCGTAACGACCGGCCTGCCCCGCTCTGCGCCGCTGGCGATTGTCGCCAGGACGCAAAAGGGCTGGGGCTGCCCATCGCTGGCGGACAAATCGAATCACGGCAAGCCCGTTGCGGCGAACAAACTCGATGCCGCGCTGGCCGAACTGGACGCCACCGCAGCCAAACTGGCGGCGGCGTCGGCCGGCCGCTTCGAATGCGCACCCGTTAAGCCGCCATCCTCGACGCGTGTGGAGGCCCGGACCATCGCGCCCATCAAGTTCGAAGCGGCGATGGAAGCCGCGGGGGTCATGGACGCCGTTCGCAAGAACGCCATCGCGACGCGCCGGGCCTACGGCGCGGCCTTGGCGGCGCTGGGCGACGCCGACCAGCGGATCGTGTCGCTGGACGGCGACGTGAGCAATTCGACATTTGCAGACATATTCGCGAAACGGCACGCCGACCGATTCGTGGAGTGCAAGATCGCCGAGCAGAACATGGTCTCGGCCGCCGCCGGCATGGCCGCCGCGGGATACATTCCCTTCGTCAGTTCCTTCGCCAAGTTCCTCTCGCGTGCCTACGACCAGATCGAGATGGCCCAGATCTCTCGCGCCAACATCAAGCTCGCCGGCTCGCACGCCGGGATTTCCCTCGCGGCCGACGGCCCGAGCCAGATGAGCCTTCACGACGTCGCATACTTTCGCTGCGCAACGCAGACCGACAACGGTCAGGGCCGCCCCGCCTGCGTTGTCTTTCATCCGTCCGATGCCGTCAGCGCGTTCCACTGCACCTGGCTCATGGCCAATCACGTCGGCATGTGTTACCTGCGCACGCACCGGCCCGATGTCCCGTTGTTGTACGCGCCCGAGACGCATTTCGAACTCGGCGGCTCACACGTGCTGATCGAGGGCAACGCGCTCACGATCGTGTCGTCGGGCTACATGGTGCATGTCTGCAAGCAAGCGGTGGAGACACTCGCGGCAGCAGGCACGAAGTGCACCCTGATCGACGCCTACTCCTTCCCGTTGAATGCGTCCCCCGTGCTGGCGGCGGCCCGCAAGACCGGTGGGCATATCCTCTGCGTGGAAGACAACTACCTCGGCGGGTTGGCGGGCGCGCTGGCCGAGGCGGCGGCGAACTCCGACGGCGACGGCGTCCGCGTCCATGCCATGACCGTCACCCGGATCCCCAAGAGTGCGAAATCGACGGAAGATATCCTGGCGAAAGCCGGACTTTCGGCACGCGACATCTCCGACCGTGCCAGGTCTATCATCGCTGGATAGCTCGATTGTTTATGCGTTACGCAGCCGCCGTGCCATGACGCACGAATCCCCAAACCAGCGCGGCCCATAATGCTCGGGTCACCGCGCCCATCAGGCACGCGCGCTCGCTTTGGGACGGCCCGATTTTCTTGAAGCAACAGGCCCAAAACGGTAAGATCGATAGAAGCAAGATTGCGGCTACTTCGGGGGCTTGCCGCGACGGTGGTTCATGGCCCGTGGAGGGCCTGGCCGCTTCCGCACGAATCCCGCAGCGAACGGCCGCCCGTGTCCCGCAAAAGGCGAATAACCATGCGCAAGGCGCTCACATTGGCGATCGCCGGTCTGCTCGGCGTCGCAGTTTCGGCGAGCCAGGCCCAAACGCTTTACTTAACCAGTTTCGACAGCCCTCCGTTTGTCGACGGCGACTTACCGGGCCAGGATGGATGGATCAGCACCAACTCGCCGGAAACGCCCGGCCTGGCGGCGGTGCAGAGCGCATTCAGTTTCAGCCCGCCCCGGTCCATCCGCATCAATGCGGCGTTGACCACGTTGTCGAATTGGTGGTGGAAGCCGCTGAATCATGAGGTGCAAGGCTCCGCATCCGTCATCCAGATTGATTTTCGTCTTTACATCGATCGAAACGCCGGCAGCGCCAGCACGCTGTGGGGGATCGACGTGTACGATGGCTCCCTGCCGTTCACGCGCCGGGTTACGGCCGTCGCAGTGAACAGCTCCAATCAGTTGCTCGTCTGGGACAATTTGAGTTTCACCAATACCGGCGTTCTCGTAGCACCCAATACCTGGCATGCGTTTCGCGTGTTGCTCAATTACGCATCAGGCCAGCGAAACGTCGCGGTGTACCTCAATGGCGTTCGGGTTGCGTACCAACGTGCCTTTGGTCAGGGCGCCAACGACATTCTCGCAGATGTGGACCTGTACCACGTTGACGCCGGCGGGAATGACATCGCATACGTTGACGATTTTTCAATTCTGGGGCAGGCCGACGGCGATGGCGACGGCATTCCCGACACCCTCGACGCATGCCCGAATACCGAATCAGGAGATCTGATCGACGCCGTCGGTTGCTCCACGCTCGATGACGACGGCGACGGTGTGCTGAATGACGGCGACAACTGCCCCCAAACGCCGACCTGCGCCACCGTAGACGCCGCCGGTTGCCCGTTTGACTCCGATGGCGACACGGTCATGAACGGTTGCGATAACTGCGACAACGTCCCCAACGGGCCCAACGAAGACAATCAGGCCGACGCCGACGGCGACGGGCGCGGAGACGCCTGCGATGTCTGCCCGTTCCGCATTCCTGGTGACACGACCGGTGACGGCTTCGTGGACGGTCGCGATGCCCAGATTTTCGTGCGAATCCTGACCGGCGGCATGGGCACGCCGAACGAGACCTGCGCCTGCGACGTGAACGAAGACACCTTTATCACCGATGCCGACATTCCGGACTTCGTGGCATTGCTGCTTAATCAATAGGCGCGGACCAAGCGCTCGGCGCAAGACGGCCGATGCCTCCTCCCATGAGGCCGATCAGCCTTACATTCCCAGTATCTTGTTGGTGAATTGCTGGACGTCGCGGCCGTTGATCTCGCCGTCGGCGTTAACATCCGCCCGCATCACATCGCAGCCCGGTGATTCGGCCTGCTGCTTGTCGCGATCAAGGAGCGCGCCTGCGAAGGGCGCCACGTCATCGACGGTGACGGCTCCGTCGCAGTTCATATCGCCGGCCGTTGTCTGACATTGCGCCGTCACACCTTCAAACTTCGGCGTGTAGTCCGGAAAGACAAAAGCCAAATTGGGGTTGCCGAGCCGATGCTGCACGATCTCCGCGAGCACGTCGCGGTAGTCAATCGTCACGGCGAGATCCAGCCCCTCAAAAAGCTGCTCCGGTTGAAGCCCCGGCCAGTGGCTCAAGACTCGGCCACCGGTGATGTTGCCGCCGATCAAGAACATCACACCGCCGTGGCCGTGATCGGTGCCCAGACCGCCATTCTCCTGAAGGCGCCGGCCGAACTCGGTCTGCACGATGATGGTGACGTTTCGCCCATTGCCGGCATAGATATCGGCATGGAATGCCGCCAGCGCCGACGCCAAGGTCGCCATGCTGTTTGCCATGCCGCCTTGGATGGAACCTTGCGAGACATGGGTGTCCCAACTGTTGAGATTGTCGACCGCAATGGCCTCGACGCCGACGTCTGCCTTGATCAAGGCCGCCGTCGATCGCAACGAAAGGCCGAGCGTGCTGGTGGGATACACAGCGCCGCCGGCCGGCTGATAACCGCTGAAATCAATCGAATTGAGCAGGTCAATCGTTTGTTGTGACGTGATGGCGCTGGTGTGGAGCGGCTCTCCCGCGCCGGCATACATCTGCTGGACCACTGCCTTGCGCGCCGCGAGCGTGGCGACGTCGCCCGCCAGACCGTATTGCTCCGGCTTGGGGACGGAAGTCGTCTTGGGCCCCCCCACCATCACCTGCTGCAACCCGTAATTGATGCCGACGCCGCGGAGGATCGAGCCGGGCTGAAACGGCGGCGCACTGGCAAGGTGACGCCCGATCCAGCCGGTGCCGAGTGTGATATCGGCGGGCTTGCCGACTTCGGCAAATCGCTGCATGTCAAAATGCGACCGCGACGTGTCATTGATTCCACAGGCATGGATGACGAGCAAATGCCCCGCCTGGTAGGCCGGCATCAGCGGCTCAAATACCCTCGGAAATCCAAAAAACCCATCCAGGTCAATCGCCGCCATCGGATGCCCGCTATCGGGCTGTGGAATGGCAAGCGTCGGCCGCCGCAGGTAATACTCACTCTCCCCGATCGGCGCACACAGCGAGAGACCATCGGCGCCACCACGAAGGAAGATGTAGACGAGCACGTCTCGCGAGGAGCAGAAATCATCGGCCAGCGCCACGCGTGGCAGCCATGCCGGCGCCGTCGCGGCCAGTGCCGTTCCACCCGCGGCCGCCATAAACTGGCGTCGCGTCAGTTGCAGGTACTCACTGCATCCCTGGTAATCCGCGTGGCTCATTCCCATATCCTCTAACAAAATCTGCCCGGTGTCCGCTCGTCATTCCCATTGGAACGTGGGTGATGCGACGGCCAGCCCCAGGGCTTCGCGTTGCCGAGCGGGCGAGTTCGGATCAACCGCAAGGTAGTCCCGGATGAGGCTCTTCTCTGAAGCCGACATTCCGTAGGGGAACAGGCGAGCTTCAATTCGATCCGCCATGGAGTCAGCGCTCGTCAATCCGCTCATGAATCCCGTGATATCCAGGCCAACCTGAAACATCCCGAAAGACCCGAGCGTGGACGCAAAGGCCCATCGAGGCGTAAGGAGATTCACCCAGAAATCCAGCGATTCTGGGAATCCATCCGGCGGGCCCCAATGGAACGGTTGCTGGCCGCAATCCGACATCAGGCTGCGCAATTGCGTCGTCCACCCCTGTGGAAAGTCTACGACGTCCGCGCCGGTCGTGCGAAACGCCGAGGTAAAGAGATTAAACGGCCGCTTGAGCTTTGGCGGCGCCGTCAACGGGTCGACGCTGTTGAACAACGTGCGCAGCATCGCTTTGATGTCGCCGCCGGTTGCCGTATAGGTCTGGGCTACGCTGTTCACGAGGCTGATCGGCGGGTCGTAGTCGTAGAATCTCCTGCACAGTTTCTTTGAAACGTAGTGTGCCGTGCTCGGATGGTTCGCAAGAATGTCCAGAACGATCTGCCCGTCATTCATGCCCCCGCCGGCCGGGATGCTGTTCCCCAGCACGGTCTTCGGTCCGTTGTCATGCTTATGTGGGTAATATATGAAGGTCAACGCGTTGGATGTGCCGTCGGTTCCGTTCGTCCCCCAACCGGTGAAGCACCGCGCCACCTCCATGACGTCCTGTTGCGTGTAACCGCCGTCGACGCCCAGGGTGTGCAGTTCCAGAAGCTCGCGACCGTAATTCTCATTAATCGACCACCAGGCGTTCTCCTGATTGTTCAGGTACACCAGCATTGGCACGCTTCGCGCGCTCGCATTGAGCATGTCGGGAAACTTGCCCAGAGCATGCGGCATCACCACGTCGCGCACATCGACGTAACGAAGCCATGCATTAAGCTCGTTCGTGATGCTGATGTGAAAATGGTCGGTCCAGAACTCCACCATTTTCTGATAGAGCTGCCGGTTACTGTGTACCGAGCGAATAAACGTAGACTCCACGACCTGGTGGATGATGTAGCTCGGCATCGAGATCGTGATCAACTGCGCCGGCGTCAGTCGAAGATACAAATAGGGATTCAATCGCTGCGTCAGCGCGGAATCGTCGATCGCCGTGTGATTGAGCTGGTATTCCAGATACCCGTGATAGCCCAGTTGATCCGCACGCGTCTGCTCGGCCTGCGTCCAGCCGTAAGTCAGGCGATTGATCAGCCACCGCGTCGCACTGGTCGAGGGCGCCGCCTGCGCCTCGCGATGCGCCAGGCTGGATGCCAACAGCCCGCCGAGCAAAAGCTTCCGCCGCGAGAGAACGTCGCTTCCTGAATCGCGATCCCCACGGACCGCGCCCGGTGATCGCCCGGACGATTTCACCGCTGAAGCGTCCCCCAGGATATCAGCCCAGGACACACCCGCCTGCTTCGCCATCCAATGAGCTAACCCCATGGACGAACCCTCTTTCCTTCCGCATCGAGCCTCGATATCAAAGGGCGATACGGCTCCTCCAATCGCATTGGCCGTCCGGGGGGCCGATGGCATCCCGGAGGCTTGCACACCGATTCTACCAAATTCAGAGGGTCCGGACAATTGGGGCAAACAGATTAGTGACCGGCGGTCCGAGGTCCGAAGGGGTATTTAAGATAAGCAAGAGGTGAATTCTGGGAGCACGGTTCCTGGTTCGCGCTGGTCCCGGTTACTTGGGTCCTAGGCTGCAGCCGACTCGACACTTACATCACGGGGAGATTCGCGTCGGTCCGGCGCCACCGTTGCGATGGCTTGCCAGCACGCGTTCTTCCTTCGCGAGCGCCCAATCCTGATCGATCATCATTCTCACCAGTTCGGCGAACCCCACCCGTGGCTGCCAGCCGAGCACGCGCCGGGCCTTGCTCGCGTCCCCCTGAAGGGCATCCACTTCGGTCGGCCGCTTGTACCGCTCGTCAATCTCTACAAATTCCTTCCAATCAAGTCCCACATGGCGGAACGCGGCATCCGCGAACTCCCCCACCGTGTGCATCTGCCCCGTCGCAATGATGAAATCATCGGGCGCGTCCTGCTGAAGCATCCGCCACATTGCATCGACATAGTCGCCGGCGAATCCCCAGTCGCGCCGCGCGTCGAGATTGCCGAGATACAGCTTGCTTTGCAGGCCTTCCTTGATGCGGGTCGCCGCGCGCGTGATCTTTCGCGTGACAAAGGTCTCTCCGCGTCGAGGGCTTTCGTGATTGAAGAGAATCCCGTTGCACGCGAACAAGCCGTACGCCTCGCGATAATTCACCACCTGCCAATAGCTGAACACCTTGCCGCAGGCGTACGGACTGCGCGGCCGAAACGGCGTCTGTTCGTTTTGCGGCGGTGGAGATGCGCCGAACATTTCGCTGCTCGACGCCTGGTAGAATCGTGCCGGCACCTGCGTATCGCGGATCGCCTCCAGCAGCATCAACGTGCCGATCGCCCCCGTCTCGACGGTGTACACCGGCTGATCAAAACTCACGCGCACATGCGATTGCGCCGCGAGGTTATAGACCTCGTCCGGCCCCACCGCGGTCAGCACGCGCCGCAGGCTGGAGCCGTCCAGCAGATCGCCGTAATGCAGGAATAGCCGCGCGTTCTTGTCGTGCGGGTCGCGGTATAGGTGATCAATGCGGCCCGTGTTGAAGCTGCTTGACCGGCGAATCAACCCGTGAACTTCGTAGCCCTTGGACAGCAACAACTCGGCGAGGTAACTCCCGTCCTGCCCGGTGATCCCCGTGATGAGCGCCTTCTTGGCCATCTTCCGTTGTCTCCGCTTCACCTGCGGGAATCTGGCTCCACTGCTGAAGCGGGCAGCGCCCACCGTACGATGGTGTCCTGGGGACGCACCCTACCGCTGGTGCATTTCCAGAAACACATTCGCGATTCGTACCGCAGCCTGTCCATCCCAAAGCGGCGGCTTCCGCCCCGGCCCGCGACCGACCGCACGCTGCGCATGATAGCCCGCCAAGATCGCGCCGGGCGATGGACCGATGAGCTTGTTGGTCCCGTCGGAAATGGTCGATGGCCGCTCGGTATTCTCGCGCAAGGTCAGGCATGGGACGTTCAGGATCGTCGTCTCTTCCTGCACGCCGCCGGAATCCGTCAGCACAATCGCAGCTTCCGCCATGAGCTTGAGAAAATCAAGATAGCCCAGCGGTTCGGGCGTCTGGAAACCCGCGATCCTCGCGACCTTCGGCTCCAGGCCCATAGCCGCAACATTCTTTCGCGTTCGCGGGTGCATCGGAAAGATAATCGGCATGTCGCGCGCGATCGTCGACAGCGCGTCGAGAATCCCGCCCAGCGTCTTCGCATCATCGACGTTGCTCGGCCGGTGCAGGGTCACCACCGCGTAACCGCCGGGCCGCAGCCCGAATGTCTCCAGCACGGTTGATTGATCCGCCCGCGCCCGATTCTTCAGCAGCGTGTCGATCATCACATTGCCGACGAACCGCACCTTCTCATCGGGCACGCCTTCGCGCCGCAGGTTCTCCACGCCGCTCGGATCACTTACGAGCAGCAGATCAGAGATCGCGTCCGTCAGGATTCGGTTGATCTCTTCCGGCATCGTGCGGTCAAAGCTCCGCAATCCCGCCTCCACGTGCGCGAGCCTCACGCCAAGCTTCACCGCCACCAGCCCGCAGGCGATCGTGCTGTTCACGTCGCCAACAACGACCACCCAATCCGGCTTGTGTTCCAGCAAGACTGGTTCAAAGCGCCGCATGATCTCCGCTGTTTGCACCGCGTGGCTGCCCGATCCGACCTCAAGGTTCACATCCGGCTTGGGGATGCCCAGGTCGCGGAAGAACAGATCGCTCATCTTCTCGTCGTAGTGCTGGCCCGTATGAACGAGGATCGGCGTGATGCGGCCGGTCGCTCGAAACGCCTCCACCAACGGCGCGATCTTCATGAAGTTCGGCCGCGCCCCACAGATGCACATCACTTTCAGCATTGGGTGTACCACGTCTGATGCGCGTCGGAGCGATACGCCGCCACTCCCGTGCAGCGCTGGGATTCATCGGCTGGCCATCGTATCTTATCCACCCTGTACCAACCAGTTAGCGGCCGTCATGCCCCATAACTCCTGCAACACGATCGCGCGATTCGATCCAGCGCACTGCACGCGCCAGCTGCGATGCCGACGGATTGCAAGCCATCGGCTTCGCGCAGGGTGCGCACCACCTGGGAGGCCTTTCGCGGCAATGATCTTCCTGGCAGCGTCGATCGCCTTTTCCGCCAGTGGTTGCGGAATCCAGGATTGGTTTGCGCTTCTGACCTGCCCCACGACGATTGCGCCCGCACCGCAATCAACCGATTCATTGCCCCCGGAATTCACGAGCGAGCGTCTCCCATCATCCCCCGACCGAGCGCCGCCCTATCCCTACAATCACACTGCGTCGATTGTCGAAACCCCCAACGGAGACCTGCTCGTCGCGTGGGGCGCGGGTTCCTACGAGCTGGCACCCGACACGCAAATCGTCGTTTCGCGTCGCTCCGAAGGCAACCAGGAATGGTCATCGCCGGCGACGCTGGCCGACAAGCCCGGTTTCGCCGACGCCAACTGCGTCCTGTTTCTCGACGATAACGGCACGCTTCACCTCTATTACGTCGAGCTGTTCGGCGACAACTTCTGCCTTAGCCGAACGATGCAGATGGACTCCCCCGACGGCGGCGTCACGTGGACCGCGCCGCGCCCGCTGCTCGATGCTGTCTGCATCCTTCTGCGCAACCGACCCATCATCACCGCCGGCGGCACATGGATCATCCCCGCCTACGAACAGGCGGTGTACCAATCTCAATTCTGGCGCAGTTCCGACCGCGGCGCTACCTGGCAAGCTACCGGAAAACTATTCTCCGTGCCGCTGAACCTCCAGCCAGCGGTTGTCCAACTGGCTGATGGCTCGCTCTTCACACTCCTGCGGAACGGATCCAACAGCGGAACCATGCTGGACGCCCGCGGCGACGCCTGCGGCATCGGCTGGACCGTCCGCGAACGGGGCGATCTGCCCAATCCCAATAGCGGCGTTGAGCTGATTCGGCTTTGGACCGGCGAACTATTGGCCATCTACAACGACAGCGCCACGCTGCGCACGCCGCTGGTCGCCGCACTATCAACCAACGGTGGCGAATCGTGGTCATCGCCGAAAATCATCGCCGGCGGCCCGCCGCAGCTTTCCTACCCCAGCGCGATTCAAACCGCCGACGGCCGAATCCACGTGGTGTATTCCGCGAATCTGACGCACATCGAACATGTAACGTTTACGCGTGCGTGGCTGTTGCAACCGTAGGAGATCCGCACTGCGAACGGATGAACGCGAGGAAAGCGCTTCCCGGCATGAGGCGATGATGACCGTCCATGCGACCGCACCCGGGAATCGCGAATTGAATTCGCAGGGCGCGTGCTTCAAACGGAACAACGGCTCGAACGAGCAAAGCGCAATAAAAATGGAAGGTGCCGCCGTGGCAGGAGCACCTTCCATGCATTCGTCGGTCTTCATCGCTGTGAAGACCCGGGTGTCGCAAGATCGCGTCGAAGTGATTCGATCACGTCCGCGAAGTTACCCGCGGGTGGAAGAGTTACTTCCGACCCTTCTTCTTGGTGGCTTTCTTCTTGGTGGCGCTCTTCTTCTTGCGTTTAGCCATTAGCGTCACCTCCTTTCTTTTCGCAAAGTCTAGAGTGACCCAAAACTTTGTCAACAAAAAAGTTTGGTCGCTCGTCATTTCTTTTTTCGGCGCGCCGCGGTCAAATACATGAGTGCATCCCACCGATTCGTCTCCCAAGGCACCCCCTCGCGCGTGCATTTTCGACCTCGACGGCACGCTCGTGGACTCGCTACCCGACATTCACGAGGCGCTTTCACACGCGCTGCGCGCGATGAATCTCCCTCCCGTTACCCGTGAACAGACGCGCGGCTGGATCGGCGACGGACTCCCTGCGCTCTGCCGCCGCGCGGTGCCGCAACTCGACAAATCCGCGCTGGAGATGTTCATTCTTCACGCGCGAACGCACTACGCGGCGCACGTTGTCGACGAAACAAGACCGTTTCCCAACATCATGCAAATGCTCGACTTAATGAAGATCCAGCGCGTGCCCTGTTCGGTCTTGACCAACAAGCCTCACGCATTGGCCGCTGAAACAGTCCGCCGACTTGGGCTGATGTCGTACTTCGCAGATGTGATCGGTTACCGATGCGAGGAGGACAAGAAACCCGACCCGCGCGCCGCGCAACGGCTCGCGCAAAGCATGGGTATCTCGCCGGCACAGGTCGCGCTCGTGGGGGATTCGGTCGCCGACATTCGAACGGCGCGAAACGCCGGAATGATTTCCGTCGCCGTGACCTGGGGATATCAAAATTTTGACGTGCTTCGCGCCGAGGCCCCCGATTTTTTTCTGGAAGACCCCCTCGAACTGCCTCGACTCGTCCAAAAAAAATAAATTTTCCGGATTCGCCGCGCGGCCAGCTCCCCGCAACCCCTGCGCGCATCAAAACCAGATCACATTCGATGCGTCGAACACCGGACCTTCCCGGCAACACAGCGCGTACCGCCAGCCCTCCGCGCTCGCGCCGTCGCGCACCGGCACGACGCACGACTGACACGTGGCCATGCCGCAGCCCATCACGCGCTCCATCGCCACTTCGCACGCCACGCCGCGCGCCGCGCAACTCGTCGCCACCGCGCGCAGCATCGGCTCCGGTCCGCACGCGTACACCCGCGCCGCGCGCCCGGCACAGGCATCCAGTTGGAGCGCCAGCGCATCCGTCACGCGCCCGCGCAGCCCGCACGATCCATCGTCCGTCGTGATCACCGCCGAGACGCCCAAACCGGTGAATTCCTTAATACATTCGCTCATTTTCCCATCCCGCGACGGCTCCGAACTCAACGCCACTGCCAAGAGATCCCGCGACTGCGCGCCGTAAACAAAGGACGAGCGGATACCCGCTCGCGCCAGCGTCTGGGCGAGCCATCGGATCGGAGGCAACCCCACGCCGCCCGCCACGAGGATCGGCATTTCGCCGGTTGTCGGCATCGAAAACGAGCACCCCAGCGGACCCAGGAGATTCACGCCGTCGCCCGGCCGCCGCGCCGCCAGCCACGCCGTCCCCGGGCCGACGATTCTTCCAAGAATGTCTATTTCAACGTCCTGCGCCCCGCGTCGAAGTCCCCCGATGCTGAACGGCCGGCGAAGCATCGCCTGCCCACTCACCAGCGATTCAACGGAGTCCCGGCAGAGAATCTGGACGAATTGCCCCGGTTGCGCGGCAGGAAATTCCACGATGCTCAACGTCAGTTCGAAATGCTCGCGACAGGGTATGCGGAATCCGGCAACCCTCGAGGCAATGATCGCAGGTCGCAATTCGCAGGCCGGTTCCACTCGCGCAACCTATTGAAGTTACTAATCTTACAGTGCACAAAAAAAGAAACCTCCGGATCGAAACACCGTGTTCCGATCCGGAGGAGCGCCACGGCTAAGAAAGCCGTTATCCGTAGCGGTTAGCTGCAATCGAAAGGCCCTTCAACCCCCACTCACACTTGCGGTGAACTTAACCGGGCGGCGGAGCGGTGTCAACGGTTTTCGGCGTCGCGATCAGGCCTCCTAAGTTTATTCAGAACATGACCTTATAATCCGTATGGCAGTTGAATTCGCAGCTCCGATTGTCGACCGCTCGGGCCTGCGATTCGTACGCCCTTCGAACGCCGAAAGTTCCATCGACGAGAGATGATATTCGGGTTGATAGTCCATCGGCGGATTTTGCGCAAGATTATTCGGGATAGGCGATTACGATATGATCGAGTGATTCAGGCAACGTTTGAAGCGAGCGATGCAGAATGCCCCTTATTTTTCAGCCCGAATTCTGCGTCGCTTGAATCGCGCTAATTGCACCCGTATCTTCACTTCCGCCAACAAGAGTAACACCCGGAGAGGCGAACCCACCCCATGTTTGACGCACTGACCGACCGGTTCAATGACGTGTTCCGCCGCCTGCGCGGCCGCGGACGAATCACCGAGGATAACGTGCGCGAGGTAATGCGCGACGTGCGCACCGCCCTTCTGGAGGCCGACGTTCACCTCGATGTCGTCAAAAAATTCACGCAGGAAGTCACCGAAAAGGCCATCGGCTCGGAAGTCATCGGAACACTGCACCCCGAGCAGGTGATGGTGAAGATCGTTCACGACGAATTGATCGGCCTGATGGGGCCGGTCGATTCGCGTATCCCGTGGGTCGCCACCCCGCCGACGGTCATCATGATGGCGGGCCTGCAAGGCTCGGGTAAGACGACAACCTGCGCCAAGCTCGCGAAGTATTGCCAGGACCGCGGCAAGAAGCCGATGCTCGTCGCGGCCGACCTGAAACGCCCGGCGGCCATCGATCAGCTCGAAGTGCTCGGGCAGCAATTGGGCGTGCCCGTCCATGCCGAGCGCGATCATCAGAACCCGATGAAGGTCTGCCGCAACGGCGTCGCCGCGGCGCAGAAGCAATTGCTCGACGTGGTGATCCTCGACACGGCCGGCCGGCTCGCGATTGACGACGAACTGATGGCCGAGCTGTCGAACGTGGCGAATACGGTCTCGCCGCATCAGATTTATCTCGTGCTGGACGCCATGACCGGTCAGGACGCGGTCAGCACGGCCCGGCATTTCAACGAGCGGCTGGAACTGGACGGCGTCATTCTCACGAAGTTTGACTCCGATACGCGCGGCGGAGCGATTCTGTCGGTCAAGAGCATCGTGCAGAAACCGGTGAAGTTCATCGGCGTCGGCGAAAAACTCGACCGGCTGGAAGAGTTCCACCCGGATCGCATGGCCAGTCGCATCCTGGGCATGGGCGACATTGTTTCGCTCGTAGAGCAGACCCAGCGGCAAGTGGACGTCGAAGAAGCGGCCCGCATCGAAGAAAAGATGAAGAAGGGCAACCTTTCGCTGGACGATTTCATCGGCCAGATGGAAAAGGTGATGAGCGGCCGATCGCTGAAGGACATGTTGAAGATGATTCCCGGCGTGGGGAGCATGATGCGCGACACCGAGATGCAGATCGACGAGGGCGAGATCACGCGCATGAAGGCGATCGTGAAGTCGATGACGCCGAAGGAGCGGAGCAACCCGAAGCTGATCGACTCGTCGCGGCGGCGGCGGATCGCGCGCGGCAGCGGCACGGACACGGAAGACGTAAGCGGCCTGTGCAAGCAGTTTCTCCAGATGCGCGACATGATGAAGCACATGGCGGGCATGTCGATGATGGACCGGATGAAGTTCGGCTCGCAGTTCGCGCAGATGTCGATGGCGGGTGGGAAGATGCCGAACCTCAAGGCGCCGAGCCGGCCGAAGTATCAGCCGAGCAAAAAGGACAAGCGGCGCGATCGGAAGCGGAAGAGCCGGTAGCGCCGCGCCGGTAGGTGGGGCCTTCGGCCAGTAAGAGTGCGTTTTCCCGGCGGAATCAAGGTCGGCGGTAGATATCCCGCCGGTGGCCGACCTTCAGAACCAAAACGCGGACGATGTCGTCGTGAATATCATAGATCACACGATAATCGCCAATACGGATGCGCCAGCGATCGGAGAGGCCCTGTAATTTCTTCGAACCGGATGGTCGCGGGTTGGCGGCGAGGCCATCGATCTTCCGAGCAATGCGAACTTGGACTTCGCGCGGCAATCGCTGAAGCTCACGAACAGCGGACGGGGCGAACTCAATCCGAAAGGACACGGACGGCATCCCTTATCGAAGCTTGAGCTTTCGCTTCACCCGATCCCATGCAATCGGCTTCTGTCGACCTGCTTTCATGCGCCTGCGGGCTTTTTCACCCGCCTCGTAGTCAAGTTGATCTTCGATTTCCTCCAGCCGCTGCAAGTCATCAAGCGAAATGAGCGCCGCGACGTCGCGGCCGTTGCGCTTGAGGACGATTCGCTCCCCTTGATAGGCAACGCGGTTGAGGATTTCGGCCAGTTCCTGGCGAACCTGACTGGTGGGAATGCGGACCATGGGGCACCTTTGTACATTTTGTTTAACTTGTACAATTCTAGCAACTCCCGACCGCGTCGTCAAACAAGTTCGCAAGGCTGTGCGGGAGCGGGAACATGATTAGGAAGCAAGACTCCCAACTGTTCCGGCCCGTGTCAGGCCGGAAACTGCCGGCGTTGCAGGCATTCATCAGGGCGACACGCCCGGCTTTGAATGCGGTTCATGCGACCTGCGGAGCGATACGACCCGGCGTTGACAGAGAACAGCCATGCCCAAACTTAGTCCGGCGTTTCTATCCAATGCCCATGCGACTGGACAAATACCAATACACTTGATCCCGGTCCACGAACAAGTTTGCATACACCAAAAATACGATAATGCTTGCCGCGAGAATAGTCGCGAAGGAACGTTCGAAACGAAGGTACTGTTTGTAAGCCTCGTAGAGTCGATAGAAATTGAAACTAATCCAGCCGCAAATCAACATCGGACTGTACGTATCACTCCACCAAGTTGGCCTGGATATCGCCATTAGAACAAGATGGGAGAAAGTGACCAAGATTGCCGTTGCGCTCCATCCACTGGGGTCAACGCTATAAACCACGCAACGCACGACATGCGCGGTCCTTATCCTTGCGCGTTTCATGGAGATCCGAAAAACACATAGGGCGCCGAGCATTACCCATGAAGCGGCCAGCGGCAAGAGTCCATAGACCACTACATCTATCGTGAATGCTCCCGGACGCGATGCGTAAATGAATTGAGCGCGTCGAAAAGCAGACATCATGTTGTCGAACGAATTGAAGCTCGATAAATAGAACGAGCTAATCAGCGCAGTCTCGACAAAACACTGAATCATGATGCAGATCAGGTAGATTGCCGCTCCAGTGATCCTATACAACACCAGCCTACGAAGCTGGGGCGGATGTGATGGATGCAGTGGTTTCCAAAACCTGACCGGAAGAAGAGCATGCCACGCGGTTTGGAAATACGAGCGGACGTTTCGCTCGGGATGATACTCAAACAGATACGGATGCTCGGCCGCGCGGGGATCCAGCACATCGGCCCAGTCAAATGCATAGCCGCATTCCGGGCAGCGCGGCGCGGACAACCCAAACAAGTCGTACTCACACAGCGGGCATTGCGGATGGAACTCCACGGCCGACCAGTCGGGGCCTTCAATCGGCTTCTGCGGCGCGATGTCTTCGTCGGGTGTCTCCGGCATGCAACAGAGCATACGCACGGGCCTTGCCCAAGGCGAGCGCGATCATTCAGAGCCGGCCCGTTTCGGGCCGGACGATCGGAGGATGCTTCCATTCACCGGGGCGATACGCCCCGGCTCTGAATCGGCGCGTGGTGCTTCTGCGGCGTGTCCGAGGCCCGCGGGCCGTCGTCGTACAGCACCCACGGCACCACGTAGTCCTGAATCCAAAGCGGGTTATCCATCAATTCGTAGTGATTGCCGGTCAGGCCGTAGGCCGCCATCTCCGGGCTGTAGGGGATCTGCACAAGGTCCGGCCGCTGCATCGCGAAACCGGCCGTGCCCGCGGGGACTTCGTTGATTCGATCCATCGTGCCGAAGACCAGCGCCGCCAGCGCGCCCTGCACATCGATCGCGGACCAGAATGAAACCGCCCCACGGCGACAGCGCCGCAGCATCGCGTCGAGGTCGTAACTCGGCGAGACGCCGGGGCTGATGAGAATCACGCGATCCACCTGAACATCCTCGGGTAGCGCCTCCGCCACCCAGATCGCAATTGCCGCGCCGGCCGAAAAACCCATCAGCGTCACCGGCCGCCCTGGATGCGCACGAATGTATTCCGTGATGCGCGCCGCCTCCGTCGCCGACCATTCCCGGTTCCGCTCGTACGCGTTGATGTTCTCGATGCCTTCGAGGAACCGCCCCCACACGCCGATGTCGATGGCGCGGTCGATCCCCACCGCGCGCAACACGAGGTACAGCGTGATCATTTCGTTCGTCGTACTCAACAGGCCGGGGTAGAGAATGATCAGGCCCCGGTCCAGTTCCGCGTCGGTCGCCTCGGGCGGATTCCAAATCTCGTACGGCAACGGCGGCGGTTGCTGCACGCCGCAGCCGGCCAGACACCCCGTCAACGTCATCATCAACGCGACAAGAAGGCGAGCCGTGCCTGAATGGAGGCATTTCGTCCAAGAGGGGGAACAGCGGGTAAAGGCCAGGTATCGCTTCATTTCTTATCTTGTGGCACCTCGCCCCACCCCCGTTCGCGACAGGAAAAGGGCGCAGGCGCCGGCGCGAGGCCGTTTCACGTTGCGAGGTGTATTCGGGCCGGAATCGGCGAGACTGTACTTCACTTCCGGCGGGTCAGGATCGCGGGTCCGGGACGATCCGTCGGGGTCACATGGCCGCGAGGCGCACGGCGAGATCGCACACGCGATTCGAGAAACCCCACTCGTTATCGTACCAGCTCATGAGTTTGAGCATCTTGCCCTTGCCCTTGGGCACGGTCATCGTCCGAGTTGAATCGAAGATCGAGCTGTGCGGGTTGTTGATGATGTCGCTCGAAACAATCGGCTCGTCCGAATACTGAAGGATGCCCTTGAACTTCGGCTCGGCGGCCGCCTTCTTAAAGATGCCGTTGACCGTATCCACGTCCACTTCCTTATCCAGCGAGACGGTCAGATCGACGACGCTGCCGTCCATGACGGGCACGCGCAAAGCAAAGCCGTCGAGTTGAATCGTCTTCTTGGGGACGACCAGCCCGATGGCTTTGGCCGCGCCGGTCGACGACGGAATGATGTTCATCGCGGCCGCGCGGGCGCGAAGCAGATCGTCGCCGTGGACTTGATCGAGGATGCGCTGATCGTTGGTGTAGGCGTGGACTGTCGTCATCATGCCGGTGATGTTCTCGCCGAAGACGGCGGGGTTGTCGGCCAGCACCTTCACCAACGGCGCGAGGCAGTTTGTCGTGCAACTTCCGTTGCTGACGAACGTATGCTCGGGCCGCAGCGACTCATCGTTCACGCCCAGCACCACGGTCGCGTCGATCGCGTCCTTCGACGGCGCCGAGAGAATGACCTTCTTCGCGCCGGCCGTGATGTGATCGTCGTAGCCGGCCTTGCCCTTGGCGGCATCGCGCTTGCCGGTGAAGACGCCGGTCGCTTCGATGACGACCGTCGCGCCGAGTTCCTTCCACGGGAGCTTGGTCGGGTCCTTCTCGCCGCAGACGCGAATGGAGCGGCCGTCGATAATGAGCGAATTGTCGGTGTGGCCGACTTCGCCCTGCCATTTGCCGTGGACGGTATCGTACTTGAAGAGGTGCGCGTGAATCTTCGCCGGCGGGCCGACGTCGTTGATCGCGACGATTTCGAACTCCTTCGGGCGCATCGCCATCGCGCGGGCGACCATGCGACCGATCCGACCGAATCCATTGATGCCGACCTTCACCGCTGCCATGAAGCCAACCTCCAAGTCTGTTTCCACAACGTTTGCCGGCCGCCGGGTGTTCGCGCCAGGAGAATGAATCAGGTTACGGCCTCAAACGCCGAGGGCGTATGAGAATAGAAGCGCGTGAATGGGTCGTCAAGAATTGCCAAAAACACTTGCGAAATCACTTGCTGCGGCGTTCATTTCGCTGTTGCCGCGTCGATCCGAACCGCGAGCGCCTCGTCACTTGATGATGCGAAGCACGGTCAAGGGCCAGGAAGGGAGCTCTTGAATACGTCTCGGTCACGCGCTGGCGCAAAACCAGCTAAGAGCGCCTCCAAGTACCTTGTGGCACGGGCGTCTCGCCCGTGATTCACCGCCGAGACGGCGGTGCCACATATGCTTCTTTTAGACGCTCTAAGTACAACCGGGCAAGCCTTGTTATTGTGTGGCACAGGCTAATAGCCTGTGTCGGACCGGCTATTAGCCGGTCCCACATTTCTTGATTCGCGTGCACAATACGAGATTCTCTGCAGTTCTGCTTCGCGATCTTAGGGTCGCGCGGGAGTCGGGAGGCGCGGCGCAGCCTGCGGGGCCTGACGCGGGTCGCGCTGCGGCAGCGGCGCCGGTCGACCGTCGCGCATCGGCGGCGGCTTGATCGCCGGTGGCGGCAGCACGTTCGCGTCGCTGCGCTGCACACTTGTCAACAGTCCGTCCAGCCGGCGCTTCAACTCCTCGAAGATCTCCGCCAATCGACCGTCGGGCTTCTCCAACTCCCTCACCGCCGCCAGCAACCGCTGCGACGCCTGCATCGCCTGCGTCAGCCGCTCATCTTCGCGGGCGACCGGCTTCGCTTCTTCCGATCCGCCGGTCGAAGGCTTCGGCATCTCGCCCGCAGAACCTCCCGCCGCGGTCGCGTGCTTCGCCCCCGCAGGCGTGGCCGCCGCGATGCCCTCGCCCTGATCTGCGTTGCCTTGTTCGGTCGCCCCCGTCTGCGCCCGCAGGTCCTCGATCACCTTGCGATTCTCGCCAAGCCGCTTGCGCGCCTCGGCCAGCTCCGCCGCCCGCTTCTCCACGATCGGATGCGACCGTTTCTTGCAATCCGCCAGCACCGCCCACGCCGCAGTCTTCTGCTTGTCCGTCAGCGGCTCGGCCAGCTTGTACGCCTCACCGCTGCTTCGCTTCAGAATCCACCTGCGAACGTAGGCCTCCCACTCGTCCGGCTTGTGCTCGACGCCTTCCAGCCCGAAGCGACCCGATGCGTCATCCCACCAGGCGGGGTAAGCGCCGCGATTGGCCATAACGTTTTCGGCCCACGCCTTTATGGCATCCAAGTCGTAATTGGATTTGATGTGATGAAACTCATCCTCTGTAATCACCTCGCCGGCCCCGAGGTAACGACCCAATTGCCGACGTGATGAGAAACGTGAAGTGCCGACCATCGCGCCGGGCGGTGCACCGAGCATATCGGGATCAATCGCCGCGGGCTGGTCAGGGCGATCAAACTCCACGTGAGTAAAATTAGTGCTCATATAGAAGCCGGTCCCCTCACAGCGGCTTTCGATTCGGCGGGGCCACCAGTACCCGTCGAACAGTTCGTTCTGACATTCAAGCTGGCACAAGCGGCGCAGCGCCCCGTCTTCAATCTGTTCCAATAATTCGATCTGACTAATCGAGTTCCCTCGTCCCTCATCAATCGTCCACACCATCAAACTGCGGTGCCGCACCGGTTGGTCCTGGCTGACCTCGCACGTTACAACGGTAAGCCCGCGACTGCTTTCAACCCGATAGCGAGCGGCTGGATCGCTGTTCTCGCGCATATCTTGCAATCGTCGCAGCGGATGTTCGAACGGAGCGGGCGACCAATGCAAGCCCAATTGACGGGGATCCAGAAATGGCGGCGATTGTTCCACCTCCATAAGATTAAGCCCCGGGTCGTTTTCCCGACGAGTCCAGTATTCACCCCGTGAGTAGCGAACAACCGACAATTGCGGAACGCATGCTCCATTGACCCCCAGCAAGGGAGTGCCATCCGGTTGACGCAATACCACTCCGTCGGAATCGCCCGAGTTCACCAGATAGAGGTCCTCTCCGGCGATTCGAGCGATGAATCGCGATCTGGTTTCCGCATTCCCGCCCATGCGCAGTACCTGTACGTACTCTAGATACCCTGTCCGAGGCGCCATGCGCGCTTCGTGCGCTTTCACTAATACTTCAGGAATGGCGACATCGTCTGCTGCAAGCGACGCCGGCGCCCAAATCAGCCCATACACAATAAGAATCCGAACCATCATTGAGAATCCACGCAGCAAGCGCTATATGGAACCGACCAATAGCCCGTACGGACTACAATATATCCTCCTTGAAAGTAGCACTGATTAAACGTCTTGTTGCAACCCGTTGAGCCGCCGTCATGTGCCCGACATTCCCAGAGCTGGTAACAGTCTCGAGTGTCTTCCTTATAGCATGACCCCCAGGGTGAGATTTCATCGCAGCATCCTTCCGGCCTGGTCCCGCTGGAATCCAGAAACTTGTGAAGGGTGTTCAATGCTACTCTGCGATAGGTGGGCGAAACGCATACACCCACTGTACAGGCACACGATGAGATAACAGACTCATTACATAATTCTTCGGTGTCCGCATTCCAAACGCAGATGGGATTTCCCGCGCCGGAGCAAGTCTGACCGCTCGGCGGGCAATCGCTCCGCACCGCGCCATCCGAACCCATCAGCACCAGGCCCGCCGCCGCCATCGTCCACATCGCTCGTCTCATGCCATGCTCCTTTCAGTATGACAATCGCCAATCGGCTCCATCACCACGAGCGACGATTCTACCCCCCCCCCCCCCAACCCGTGTCAAGTTGAATTTCTGCTCGGTCCCACCTCAATCGAATACCACGCCTTCATTCATCACGGTCGCGCGGGCGTCGGTGTGCGCGGCGCAGCCTGCGGGGCCTGACGCGGGTCGCGCTGCGGCAGCGGCGCCGGGCTACCATCGCGCATCGACTGTGGTTTGACCGCCGGCGGCGGCAGCACGTTCGCGTCGCTGCGCTGCACACTTGTCAACAGTCCGTCCAGCC
>CAZQCF010000004.1:0-176890 GCA_964592235.1 uncultured Planctomycetaceae bacterium | reverse complement strand
GGCTTCTTCAAACATTGCGGCTACGCCGCTACGTGCGAATGAAAATCGCTCTAGCCATCGCAATAATTCCATTCTTAAAGCCGAGTACGAACTCCTCGACGCCACCTTCGACCGGCCGGAGCATCCAAAAGAGTTAACCGTAGATATGCTGAAAGTCCCCGCGGGCGCGTGGGTCGGCGGATCGGGAATCGTCGAGCCGCACTGCTGGGATGGCAAAGGCCCCGTGCCGCTTAAGGAATGGCGCGCCGCAGTCCAGGCCGACCGCACGAAGAACGCCGAGCTTCGCGACTTGATGGCCCGCAACCAAAAATGCCGACGATTACCGCTACCCGGCCTGGTGGTATGACCCGTCGGGCAACGAGGGCATCGACGACCTGCCGACGCGGCCGGACGAGTGGGAGGTCTACGTTCGCCGGTGGTGTCTGCGATACGACGCGGACGACAAGCAGCGCACGGCGGCGCGCGGCGTGCTGGACGACTGCCGCAAGGAGGCCCGCGCCGTGCTGGACAAGCGGCGGCCGGAGTTGGAGAAGGTCGAGACGCAATTGAAGGATTCGAAGTTGCCGCCGGCCAAGCGCGATGCAGTGATAGCCGAGCGTGAGCGCTTGTTGAAACCCGTCGCGGATAGCTTCACGCGGTTGAAATCGCGGCTCGAACCGCTGCTGCGTCAGGAGCAGATCACCGCCCGCACCGCCGCCACGCAACCGGCCGTTCCGCGCCGCCGCGGGTGATGTCACCGGCGCAGCGCCTGTGCGACAAAGATCGAACGAATGGATTCATGATCGGCGGTGCGTCGAGGACGCACCCTACGACTACGACGCCAAGAAGCAGGCCTGCCAGGGTAGAGACGCATTCCCCGTCCTGGCAACTATTACTTGGCGATTGCGTCACAAATCCGGCAATCCAATACTGACATTGTGACGTATTTCACAATCGCCATTCTAGGAAAAAGACTTGACACGCGCTCGGGGGGGGGGGGGGGAAGATTTACAATTGGCTGACACACGAGTGTCGGGCGCCAAGGATCAACAGGAGGTTTATCATGTCGACGAGACGCTTTGCATCCTGCATCCTGATTTCGCTTTGCGTATTGGGAACAACCATGGGCATCAACGGCGACCACCCCTGCCCTTGTGGGCCTTGGCCTGATTGCTGCGGAAACATGCCGCAGAATCCGCAGACTTGTATGCCGGACATTTGGTGCTTCTGTCACACGGTGTACTGTGCAAACGGCTTTCGGCTGACCAATACAGCGATTCGCACCAATTCCGATCCCAGTGCGTTCATTAACTGTGAAACCGAGGGATGTGCTGGCTTCTGTTTCACGGAAGGCAACATGCTCTGCGGTCAAAGCAGAGAGTGCGATCCGTGCGGACCCTACAATCTCTGCAACAAACCATCGCAATGCTGTGAGATCTTCGGGGGCACTCCCATGTCGTGGCCGGGCTGGTGGCTTATCTCTTCCGAGCCTTGCTGTGATTTCGCGGTGTAGGGAGGGAAGGAAAAATGATTGAGCCGATCATATCGGTTTGTCTGCTTCTAAACGGTGCAATCGCACAGCTGCCCGAGCCGCCTGAGCGCGCCTTTGCCGCGAGGCAGTCCATGCGCACCGCGCACATCAGCTACCGCATGACGATCAGCCGTCCGGAACGCGAACAAGTCATGAATGATGAGCTGCGCGCGAGCAAGGGTTCCTATGTCGTCCGGCATACAGGAGACGACGATGGCGTGATGGGTGTCAATGGGGTCACCGGAAGGCCCATGCTGGGCACACGGTTTGGATGCAGCCCGCGGCTCGAACTTATGGACGCCGAAAAGGGCGAGGCATGGACACACATCGAGTCCGGCTACTCGGCCATTGTTCACTCCGATGGTCGGCCCACAGCCTTTGACGTGCGCGGGATCGGAATGGAATGCGTGCCCTTGATCCGACCTCTGGATCAAATTCGCCAGAACCTGGAGGAATATCATCCCAACCCCTCCGACTGGCGTGTTGAACAGATGGAGGAGATTATCGAAGTCACAGCAGAAGGCCGAATCAAGACCGACGATGGGCTGGAAATTCAAGGCCGGTATACCTGGCGCATCGATCCATCAAAGGACTTCGCCGTGATTTCAATCAAGATCACGCGGAAGATGGGGTCTGCGCCGTGGGAAACTTGGGGGGAATGTGAAACGCAGTATGGCCACATTGATGGTTACTGGTTTCCGACCTACTACAAGGGTTGGGCTCAAGGCAATGCGAAGCGAGTAAACCGATTTGAATACAAATTGAAGCAGGCGACGATTGATCGGCCGGAGCATCCCAAGTCCATCACGATGGCGATGCTAAACATCCCGGCCGGCTCGTGGGTCGAAGACCCCCAGGCGGGGACACGATTGGTATGGGACGGCACGAAGTCAATCCCCAGGGAACAATGGCTTCAGGTGCGCGAAGCGACCGGCAACCGCGAGCTTCGCGACCGGATGGCGCGGAACCAGAAGGCCGACGATTACCGCTACCCGGCCTGGTGGTACGACCCGTCGGGCAACGAGGGCATCGACGATCTGCCGACGCGGCCGGACGAGTGGGAGGTTTACGTCCGCCGGTGGTGTCTGCGATACGACGCGGACGACAAGCAGCGCACGGCGGCGCGCGGCGTGCTGGACGACTGCCGCAAGGAGGCCCGCGCCGTGCTGGACAAGCGCCGGCCGGACCTGGAGAAGGTCGAGGCGCAATTAAAGGATGCGAAGTTGCCGCCCGCAAAGCGCGATGCCGCGCAGGCCGAGCGCGAGCGCTTGCTGAAACCCGTCGCGGATAGCTTCGCGCGGTTGAAGTCGAGGCTCGAACCGCTGCTGCGACAGGAGCAGATCACCGCCCGCACCGCCGCCACGCAACCGGCCGTCCCCCGCCGCCGCGGGTGAACTCACGGGCGAGACGCCTGTGCGACAAAGATCGAACGAATGGATTTGTGATCGATCGGTGCGTCGAAGACGCACCCTACCACCGCGAGCCGATCTGATAGACCCCCAGCGCCGCCGCGTAGGCCAGCACGGACATGTAGGCAAACATAAAGATCGGCCAGCGCCACGATTGCGTCTCTTTCTTCACGACCGCCAGCGTGCTGATGCACTGGCACGCGAAAACGTAGAACACCATCAGCCCCAGCCCGGCCGGCGCGGTCAGCACGAGTCGCCCGTCGGGCCAGGCCGCTGTCTGCAACTGCCGCCGCAGATCGATCGACGACTCATCGCTCTCGCCGACTGCGAACGTGATGCCCATCACGCTGACGAACACCTCGCGCGCCAGAAACGACGACAACAGGCCGATGCCCAGTCGCCAGTCGTAGCCCAGCGGCGCGATGGCTGGCTCGATGAAGTGGCCCAGTTGTCCGATGTAGCTGGCCTTGAGTTGCTCGGCGGCGAGGGTCTGCTCGCGCGCGGCGTCGTCCGAAGCGGCGGCGATGCGCGTCCGCGCGTCTGCTGGCAACTCGCTCTCTGCGTAGCGCGGGAAGTAACTCAACGCCCAGACGATCACCGAGACGCAGAATATGACCGTGCCGGCATTGGTGAGGAACAACTTGCTGCGGTCCCACGTCGAGCGAAGCAGTGCCCCCACGCGCGGCACGTGGTAACTGGGTAGTTCGAGGATGAACGCAGGCCGCGGCCCGGCGAAGAGCGTCTTCTTGAACAGCAATGCCAGCAACATGGCCGTGATCGTGCCGAGGGTGTACAGCCCGAACATGACGCCGGCCTTGAGCCAGGTGCGATCGCCGAAGACCGCGGCGATGAGGATGATGTACACCGGCAGCCGCGCGGAGCAGCTCATCAGCGGGGCGATAAGGATGGTGGTGAACCGGTCGCGGCGGTCTTCAATGGTGCGGGTCGCCATGATGCCGGGGATGGCGCAGGCATAGCTCGAGAGCAGCGGGATGAAGCTCTTCCCGTGCAGGCCGACGCGGCTCATGAGGCGGTCCATGAGAAACGCGGCGCGGGCCATGTAGCCGCTGTCTTCCAGCAGCGCGAGGCAGAAAAAGAGAATGCAGATCTGCGGGAAGAAGATCACGACCGCGCCAACGCCGGCGATCACGCCGTCGGTGAGCAGCGAGCGCAGCGGCCCATCGGCCATGCGGGCCGACACCCATTCTGCCAGCGCGCCCTGCCCGGCCTCGATCAGCCCCATCAGCGGCTCGGCCCATGAAAAAATAGACAAAAACAGCAAAAACATCACGCCCGCGAAGATCACCAACCCCAGAACGCGATGCGTCAGGATACGATCAATCCGATCGGTGAGCGTCTCCGGTGACAGCCGTGTCGAAAGCGCGGCAGTCGAACCGCTCACACCGCGACCGCTCTCATCACGCGGCCCCTCGCGCCGCACGACGCGCGACGCCACGCCGGAGATCCACTCGTATCGCGCCTCGACCGCCGCCCCCGCCGAATCGACCATCGCTTCCAGCAATCGATCCGCCGCGGCGCACAACGCGGCGGCGTGCGCCGGCTGCAAGCGCGTCAAGAATCGTTCGGCCGAGCGCCGGCTGGCCACGTCGCCCGCGAGGTAATCCATCAGCCAGAGCACCGCCCCGCCTCGAACCGCGCGTGCGGGGATCACTCCCGATTCCTCCATGACGGCCGCCACGTCTCGCGCTGCCGCCTCCATCGGCTCGGGCAACGTCCACGCGCGCGGCGGTGGAGTCGGGAGCGACCGCGCGCGCAATAGCGCTTCCTTCACTGCGTCCAGTCCTTCACCCGTCGCGGCAACGGTGCCGATCACCGGCACGCTCAATTCGCGTGAAAGCGCATCGCAATCGACGACCTGCCCGCGCTCGGCCGCCGCATCCATCATGTTGCAGGCGATGACCACCGGCATGCCGAACTCAAGCACCTGCGACGCGAGATAGAGATTTCGCTCAAGGTTCGACGCGTCGATCACGAGCAACACGGCGTCGGGGCGCGCCGTGCCGGGCACGCGCCCCAGCAGCACATCGCGCGCCAGCTCTTCATCGGGCGACCGCGCCGAGAGGCTGTAGGTGCCGGGCAGATCGAGAAGCGTATGCGGCGTGTCGCGCAGGAAACCTTCGCGCTTCTCAACCGTGACGCCGGGGTAGTTGCCAACCTTGGCGCGCAGCCCCGTCAGATTATTGAAGACTGTCGTTTTTCCAGAATTGGGATTGCCCGCCACCGCGATGCGAATCGGCCCCGCATCGACTGACCCGTCGGCCGTCATTACTCGTTCCCGAGACTGACGCTCCGGGCCTCGCCCTTGCGGACGCTCAAGCGGTAGCCGCGCACATCCAGCTCGATGGGATCACCCAGCGGCGCCACACGAACCAGCCGAACCGCCGTGCCGCGCGTCAGCCCCATCTCCAGCAGACGCATGCGCACCTCGGGCAGGCCCTCCACGCGGGCAACGCGACCGGATTCACCGGGATGCAGATCGGCCAGGCTTCGAAAGGTTTGGGCAACCATGTTGAACCGCGCCTCGTGCTGCTCAACGGGACGAGGCCTTACCGGGCCTGCGACTCGTTGTAATTGAGACTCAATTTCAATTAAGCCTAGCACGCGAATGGGGCCCTGTCAAAGGGAAAAACCGCCATGAATCGGTTGAAACTGATAAGTGTGCTTAGACCGCCGGAGCGCAGGGGCGCCAAGGGCGTGCGGCTACCAGGATGCAGGTGACTGCATGCGTGGCCGGCGCGGGCCTATCTCGTTGCGCGGGTGCGAGTTACGAGCGGATAGGTAGGAGGTCTGGAATCAGGTGCTGGAAGGGGTTGGAGACGGGCGGGAATTTCCGCTGCCGTCGTGGTCCATGCCGAGCTTCATCTTCATGACTCGGCCGACCTTGAATTTGACCGTCCGCTTCTGGGGAACCTCGACGCGTTCAAGCGTTTTGGGGTTCTGGGCGGTGCGTGCGGCGCGGACCTTGCTTTCAAACACGCCGAAGTCGCGAAATTCCAAGCGGTTGCCGCGACCCAGTTCATCAATAATATCATCCAAGAAGCCCTGAATAATGCGCTTTACAACCACGCGCTTCTGGCCGGTCTTGTCCGCAAGGCGGTCAATCAGGTCTTTCTTGGTGATCGTGTTCATGGCAAAGCACCTGCAATCATGGCGACATGGGAAACTGGACGCCCGCTCGAAATCATCCGCCGGCGACCGCAACAATTCACCGCCTTCGCGACTGTGAGCGTGCGGCACTGAATCAGCCGGTTCGTCCCGGTCGAAACGATTGTAACCTATCCTATAGCAACTAGTTGGTGACTTGCAAGCATGACGGCGCATCACATTTCGTGGCGGATGGGTCGCAAGTCTCGCGTTACCACAAAGATAGGTGAATTCGGGCCATTCCGAGGGCGTGGGGAATTCGCCCCATGATTCGCCATAACCTGCTTTATTTCAGATAGTTATGTGCTCGATGCGAGGAGTTTGCTGCCGTCGGGCCGATCAGGTCAACCACACGGTCTTCGCGCCTGTGAAAAACTTTCTCGGCGAGTCGGAGAAACCGGCCGCCTGCGGCGGTGGCAGGGGGTACGTTGGGGTGCGCTTCGGTCGCGGAGTGCCATTTATATGACACAATCTGGGTCGGCCGGCCGGCCGGACAGGTGACGACGAGCCAGGTCAGCCGGGCGAGCATCGACGCGCCGAGGGCCCGCGCGCCCGCCTCATCGCCAGCGCTCCAATCGGCCTTGGCGTCGGGATGCGAGTGGTAGATGACGGTGACGGGGTCGGCGGTCGCTTGCGATTCGAAGAGCGCGACAACGTCGTCGGCGGCGAACTCGAAGCGGTCGGGGCGCGAGGCGATATTCCGGCATCGTCGAACGCGGCCGGACCGGTGAATCATGCCGCAGCACTCGCGCGGGTACGCGGCGGCGGCGTGATCGCAAAGGTCGGCCAGCGTGGAATCGGAGAGATTCATTCTTGCACACTGCGCCGAGCAAGTCGCAGATCCGCGGTGGCGGGCCCGGCGGCCAAATAAGACGCATCAGCATCCATCGCAACTTGTTGCGACCGGGCGCGGCGCGAAAGCGCTCCCTTTACAGGCTCGAAAGCACCTCAACGACGTTTGATCGACTGGCGCGTCGCGCGGGGACAAGCGCGGCGAGCAGACACAGCACGGTCGAGAGCGCGGCGCTCGCGGCGACCAGCGCCCACGGAATCTGAAACGGCGGCTGGAACCCGGAGAGCAGATACGTCATGTGGTTGCTCGTCCGTCCCAGCAGCATCCCCAGCGCCAAACCCATCGCGCTGCCAAGCAGCCCCAGTACCATCGCCTCGCCCATGACGATTCGCAGCACCTGGCTGCGCGTCGTGCCAAGCGACCGCAGCACAGCGATTTGTTTCGAACGGCTGGCGACGTTTGCCGCCATCAGATTGGCCAGCCCCAGCGCGGCGACGACCAGCCCGACGAACGGAATCGCCGAGAGCAGGAGCGTGACGCGGTCGATGTTGCGGTCGATCTGCTGCTTTAATTCGCGCGCGGTGACGAAGGCCTTTGACGGATAGCCGAGGCGTTCGAGCATTTGATTGACGATGCGTTCTTCGGGGCCGTCGCCGGGAATCGGCCCGGGCCCGAGCGAGAAATTGGGCCGCGCGCCGGGCTTCGCATCCGACTGGCGGACGACGGCGGGTGTGCCGCCGGCGACGCGCGAGGGATCGTTCGCGGCAAAATCGAAGTTGAAGAGCATCAGCTTGCCATAACGGCGGCCGAACTTCGCCTGCGCATCGGCCTGTGTCAGAATGACTGCGCCCACGGCGTAGAACTGGAAATACTCGCTGGCGTTGAAGAAGCTGATGGCGATGTCCAGGCCGGGCGAGGCGATGACGCCGGCGATCTTGAAGGTTGCCCTCGTCTCGTCAACCCAAAGGTTGACGCTATCGCCGAGATGCTTGCGCCGCGCCTGGGCGAACTCGCGCGTGACGAGGGCATGCCCGCCGGCCTTGAGCTTCTGCAGCGCGTCGGCTTCGTTGCCCTCGAGAAACGTGAGCTTGACGATACGAAAACCTTCTTCGGGTTCGATCGCCAGGCAGCGCTGACTCGGGTCCATCTGCTGCATGGCGCGGAAGATGCTCAAGCGGCTCGGTTTGGTGAACGTGAACGCGAAGTCGTCGGCGACGGTGAACTTCGTGATGCCCGGCATCGACGCCAGCGCGCGGACTTCATCCAGCGGCAGTGAGTCGTAGCTGTACAACAGCGCGTCGGGAAACTCCTTGGGGAACTCCCAGCCTGCCTTCACGCTCCGCGCCCAAACGACCAGCCCGACGATGAGCGAAAGGCCGACCATCAGGCCGCAGCAGACGGCGGCGGATCGAATCGGCGTTTTGTCGATTTCCTCGCCGAGCAACTGGGGGCGCAATCGCAGCGCGAGCGCAGCGACGCGGACAAAGAGCCTGCCGACGAGCGCGACGCAGATCGGGGCGATCAGGGCGAAGCCGGCGTAGAGCGTCATGAGCGACGCGAGCGCCATCGCGTCAAACGCGCCCGGCGCGTTTCCCGCGTCAATCGGTATGCGAGATTTGATGAGTTCGTGCGCCGCGATCAATGCCGCGCCCAGAATGGTCGAAATGGCAAGCAGCCGTTGCGGGGTGCGGGTCGCCTGCGGGCGCGTGGCATCGACGGGCGTCACGAGAAACGCGCCGACCGCCGGCACGGCCCCGCCCAGCACGGTCGCGCCGAGTCCGCCCGCGACGGCCAGCGCCAGCCCCCATCCGCTGATCGCCATTTGACCGAGATAATCCTGCGCGACTTGCACCGTGATCCATTGCAGCGCCAAGCCAAGCGGCACACCGACGAGCGTGCCAAGCAGTCCGATCGGCAGCGTCTGACAAAGCACGAGCATCGCCGCCTGAAAGCGCGTCATCCCGACGCATCGGAGCAGCCCCAGTTCGGTGATCTGCTCGGTGACGCCCATGCCCATCGACGCGAGGATGATGAACAGCGCCGTAAGGAGCACCACGCAGCCGAGCAGCATCATGATGAATTGAAGCAGACCGCGAGCCGCGCCGAGCCGCTGATGCTGCGCCTCGGTGGTCTTCAATTCCAGCGACTCGACGGAAGCATTTGCGCCACCGGCCGCTTTGAGTATCTTCTCGCGCTCGGCGAGGCGCGCTCGGATCACATCGGCCGTCGCGCGGATGTTCTCCAGCGATGCATCGTGGAGCATGATGTCCACGCCCTTGATCTTGCCCGGCAGCGTGCAGAGCGCCTGGACATCCTTCAGCGCCGCCCACGTCATGACGGCCTGATTCAAGCTGGCTCGCCGGCGGTCAATGAGGCCGACAATTTTGAACGGCGTCGGCGGACCGGGTGGGTCGTTGTCGCGCAAGAAGATCGTATCGCCCAGGCCGAGTTTGAATTCGTCGGCGATGAGTTTCTCCACGAGAATCTCGCCGCGCGCGGCGGGGTCGAGGAACCGCCCGGCGGCGAGCTTGTACGTGCGAAACGTGAGTTCCTTCTCCGGCACGACGCCGGTCACTTCGATGCGGATGAACTGGTTATCGCTCGGCGCGCGGCCGCTGGCGCGATCGGGCGGCGCGGCATACACATATTCGCGCGTGCGAACGGTCGTCGCTTTCACGCCGGGGACCTGCGCGGCGATTGAATCGACATCCTCCCCGAAGAACGCCCAAACGCCCTCGGTCGCCTCGATGATGACGTGGCTGCGCCCGATCCACTCCAGCACGACGTGCGTGACGCTGCGCTGCACCGATTCGTAGCAGCAGGTGACCCACGCGACGACGCCGACGCCCAGCGCGACCGCCAGCGTCGCCAGCGCGGCACGGCCGGGTCTAGCCCGCCAGTTGCGCGAAGCGATCTGCAACCAGTGCTGCATCGCCGGCTCCTTGTGATTCGATGACGCCGGTGAATCGGCCTTCGCGCAGAACATGAACCCGGTCGGCGTACGCGGCGGCAGCCGGTTCGTGGGTGACCATGAGCACGGTGGTGGCGGTTTGCAGCGCGAGGTCGCGCAGGAGCCTCCAGATCTCCTCGGACGAAGTCGGGTCGAGGTTGCCCGTCGGCTCGTCGGCGAGGATGACATCCGGCTCATTCATGAGCGCGCGGGCGATCGCGACGCGCTGCTGCTCGCCGCCGGAGAGGATGGCCGGTCGATGGCGAAGGCGATGCTCGAGTCGCACCGTCTTGAGCAATTCACGGGCGCGGGTCTCGGCGCGCGCGGCCGGCACGCCGTCAATGAGCAGCGGCAGCATGACGTTTTCCAGCGCGGTGAGAGTCGGCAACAGGTTGAACGCCTGAAAGACGATGCCGAGCCGACGGCGACGGAACAAGGTTCGCGCTTCATCAGATAACTGCGATAGTCGTTGCTCGGCGACGATGATCTCGCCCTGATCCGGTAGATCGAGGCCGCCGGCGAGGTGGAGGAGCGTGGTCTTGCCCGAGCCGCTTGCTCCCATGATGGCGACGAACTCGCCGCGGTTGACCGTCAGGCTGACGCCCTGCAGGGCGCGGATGGCTTCGTCGCCGAGGTGATAAGTCTTGTGTACGTCGGCGATGGCGATGACCTGGGCCATGGGGTCGCGTTGTCGCGGGGTTTTGTCGGCGGCTATGATGGGATTACCTGCCGATCGAACGGGCATTGCGGAACCATGCGCATTCTTCTCACGTCGGACCTGCACTACAACATCGCGCGAAGCCAGGAGCCGACGCGCGACGTGGCGCGCCGAATTTGTCAGGCCGGGGGCGACTGCCTCGTCTTTGTGGGAGACAGCGCCTCGTGCAACCTCGCGATTCTAGACGAAGTATTCGGACTTTTCGAGGCGTTCCCAGGGCCGCGCCTCGCCGTCGCGGGCAACCACGAACTCTGGGTGCCGCGCGGTCGCGCCGCACGCGGCCACGGTAACGGCGACAACGGCCATGGACATCGCGACGCGAGCGACGTGCCCGGAGGCGACTCGCTTTATTGTTATGAGAACGAAATCGCCGAAGCGTGTGTTCGCAGCGGCGTGCATTACCTCGATGCGACGCCGTATTATCTGGGAGACGTGGCCATCGTCGGCAACGTCGGCTGGTACGATTTCTCGTATCGACCGAGTTCGATGCAGGTGCCGCTGCGGTTCTATCAGCACAAGGTCGCGCCCGGTGCGGCGGCGTATTTCGAGGAGCATCGGCATCTGCTCGACGGGCGCGAGGATGTCGGCCCGATCGCACGCGAGATCACCTGCCGCTGGATGGACGGCGTGCACGTGAAGCTGCCGATGAGCGACGTGGCGTTCACGCAGCATCTGGCGGACAAGTTGCGGCGGCACCTGGAGGAGGCGTCGTCGCGGGCGAGCCGGATCGTCGCGGCGGTGCATCATCTGCCGTTCGCCGATCTCGTGCCGCACAGCCCGATCCCGAACTGGGAGTTCGCGACGGGGTTCCTTGGGAGCGAGTTGTTCGGCGAGCTGCTGCTGGAGCAACCGAAGGTGACGCACGCATTCTGCGGCCACTCGCACCGCTCGCGCCGCTGCCGCAAGCAGAGGCTGGAATGCGTGAGCATCGGCTCGACGTATCGGGAGAAGCAGTACGAGGTGCTTGAGGTATGAATAGCGAATGGCAATTGGCGAATAGCCAAGAAAACGCATGCGAATTCGGGGTCATCGCGCCATGCCTGATCCGCCGAGCGGCAAAAGCGAGGCTTGGCCGTTTGGCGGGGTGCGCGCTGGCGGTGCTGACGGTTTTTGCGCCGTCGCTGATCGCATCCGCACGCGCTCAATCCGGCGAACGCTCGCGCGACGAGAATCGCGCGGCTCGCCAGACGCCTGTCTCGCGTGTCTTCGCGCAGGCCAGCCCCGCGGTGGTCAACCTCTCCACCACGCAGATCGTGACGGTGCGCGACCCGCTCAATGAAATCTTCAACATGCCGATGTTCGCCCCGCGCCGCTATCAGACGCATTCAGTCGGATCGGGGTTTATTATTCATCCCGACGGATTCCTCGTGACCAATGCGCACGTGGTCGCACAGGCCGCCGAGTGCAAGGCGCTCTTCGCCGACGGGCGCGAGCTGCCCGTGGAAGAGGTTGCCATCGACCGGGCGCACGACATCGCCGTGATGCGGGTGCGGGCCGAAGGGCCGCTGCCGTCGCTGCGACTGGGCCGGAGCGACGACCTGATGCCGGGCGAGACAGTTGTCGCCATCGGCAATCCGATGGGCCTGGGCCATACGGTGACGACCGGCATCGTCAGCGCGCTGAACCGCGAGCTGAAGTTCGGCCGCGGCGTGACCTACGACGGATTGATTCAAATCGACGCGCCGATCAATCCCGGCAACTCCGGCGGGCCGCTGCTGAACGTGCTGGGCGAGGTGATCGGCGTGAACTCGGCCATCCGCGGCGATGCGCAGAACATCGGTTTCGCGATTCCCGCCGATCGGGTGTGCGCGTTGCTGCCGGAGCTGCTCGACGTCGAGCGCGTGCGCGGCGTGACGCTCGGGGCGAAGTTCGAGGGGCAGAACGGGGCGATGACGGCGGCCGGGTCGGCAGCCGGCGCGCCGCACGGCGTGCGCGTGCGCGCGGTGGAGCCGGGTTCGCCCGCGGCGAAGGCCGGGCTGGCGGCGGGCGACGTGATCACCGAGATCGACGGCACGGCGACACGTGACTACATCGACGCGTTCGGCGTGCTGCGGACTGCCCCGACCGGTCGGGCCCTGCCTTTGCGCGTGCTGCGCGACGGAAGGGCGCAACAGGTGAAGCTCGCGCTGGAGCCGCAAAGCGGCATCGAGACGCAACAGGTGCTTTGGGCGCGGTTCGGTCTGCGTCTGGCGGATCTGAAGCCGGATGAACAGAAGCGGCTTGGCATGAGCCGCGCGCTGGGGCTGCTGGTGAAGGATGTGCAAAACGGCTCGCCTGCGGCGCGCGTCGGCATCGCGCCGGGGCATGTCATCACGATGTTCGGCGGTTGGCCCGTCGAATCGCTGGAAAAGCTCGCGCCGCTGCTGGCGCAGGTCAACCGCGGCGACGGTATCCCATTTCGCGTGTTACAGATCACGGCCGAGGGCTGGTCGCGCGACGATGTGATCGTCGCCGCACGGTAGGCACTGCCCATGCACGTTGTCATCGCGCCGGACAAGTTCAAGGGCGTGCTTTCGGCGCGCGAAGCGGCTGACGCGATCGCCGCGGGGGTGCGTCGTGCGCGGCCCGATGCGACGGTGACGCTGCGACCGATGGCCGACGGCGGCGAGGGAACGCTGGACATTCTCGTCGATGCAGCGCGGGGCCATCGGCGTCACGTTGAGGCGCACGGCCCGCTGGGCGATCCGGTCACCGTGGTCGTGGGGCTGGTGGATCAGGCGTCGCGCGCGGTGGTGGAGCTGGCGCGCGTGAGCGGCTTGGCGCTCGTGCCGCCGTCGCGGCGCGACGTGATGCGCGCGAGCACGTTCGGGCTGGGCGAGGTGCTTCGCCGCGTGGTGGAGAGCGATCTGGACCGGGTGACGCTGGCGGTCGGCGGCAGCGCGACGGTCGACGGCGGCGCGGGGATGATGCAGGCGCTGGGGGCCACGTTCTACGACCATCGCGGGCACGTGATCGAGCGGCCGATCGGCGGGGGCGATCTATTAGACATTCGGCGCTTTGTGTGGGACGGCGCGCCGGAAGGAATCGCGGACGTGGTCTTCACGATCGCGGTCGATGTGCTCAACCCCGCGACGGGGCCGGACGGCGCGGCGGCGGTTTTCGCCCCGCAGAAGGGCGCCGACGCCGACGGCGTGAAGCGGCTGGAGGCGGGACTGACGCATTGGGCCGATCTGCTGGCGGAAGCGACCGGGCGCGACGGGCGACACGAACCAGGCACTGGTGCGGCCGGCGGCGTAGCGCTGCCACTGCTGGCGCTGTGTTCGGCGCAGATCGAGCCGGGTATCGACCTGGTGATGGAGGCGACGCAGTTCTCGGCGGCGCTCTCGTCGGCCGATCTGCTGATTACCGGCGAGGGTCGGCTGGACCGGCAATCGATGATGGGCAAGGTCGTGGGGACGCTGGCGCGGTTGGCGCGAGCGGCCGGGGTGCCAGTCGCGGCGATGGTCGGCGCGGTGGGCGAGGGCGCGGACGAGTGCCGCGCGATGCTGGATGGTTGCTATGAACTGGGCGGGCCGCTCGAGGAGACGGCGGTGCGGTTGGCGGCCATGGGCGAGCGCGCGGCGAGAGAGATGTTGTGAGAAAAGAACCAGTTTCTATACTCCTCCCCCCTTGAGGGAGAGGGGGTCTTGAAACCGCTTAAAGTACGAATGGCGAATAGCGATAAAGAAGAAGCCCGCCGACGCGCTCGCGCCGACGGGCTTCTTGAGTTATGAGATTGAGAGTGCGTCGCGCGCGATCACGCCTTGCGCTTCGACACGCCCTTGCCTTCCCAGCACTTTGTCTTCATGCCGAGGAAACCGACCGTGGACTCGGTCATTTCCCAGTTCATCGTGTTGTTGTCGGGCATGGTGATGGTGCCGCTGAATTCGGTCGGCTCACCGGTCATCGGGCTGATGTAGTTGGCCTTCATGCACCAGCACTTCTTGGCTTCGTCCCACCACATGGTGCCCATGCTGGCTTCGCCCATGCTGCTGAACCAGGCGGTCTTGAACTTCTTCGTCGCGGGGCAATACGTGAAGATGCCCATGCCCTGCATCGTGCCCATCTCGCCCATCGAGAACGTGCTGCGCTCGATGACGACGCGCTTGTCGAGATCCCACGCCGATTCGGACGACCCCGTGCCGGTCATCTTCTTGCCGTCGGGCATCGTCATTTCGGCCGTGGTCTCCCACTTGCCGACCCACGGGTTGAGCTGGTCCAGCTCGGCCGGGCGCGGCGGGGGTTGCATCGCCGCGGGGTCCATGTTGTTCATGCCTTGCTGCTGCGAGCAGCCAGCGAGGACAGCGAAGCTACAAGCGCAACAAAGCGCAAGGGCGGACAATCGTCGGGTCATGTGGAGGCTCCTTCGTTGGAATGGGGTTTGAGAAAACATCGAACGGCTCACCGGGGGCATAGTGTATCGCCGGCGGCGCGGTTGCATAGGGCTTGCCGGGGCCGATGGGCGTGCTTTCAATGCCCTTCATGGCGGAACGGCCGTTCGATGCGATGGTTCTGGGAGTGGGCGCGATGGGCGCCTCCGCCTGTTACCACTTGGCCCAACGAGGCTTGCGCGTTGTCGGGCTGGAGCAGTTCGACCTTTGTCACGACCGGGGGAGTTCGCACGGCCGATCGCGCGTCTTTCGCAAGGCGTATTTTGAAGACCCGCGGTACGTGCCGCTGTTGCACGAAGCGTACGCAGCCTGGGGCCGGCTCGAGCAGGAGACCGGGCAAACGCTTCTTACTTTCGTCGGATGTCTTAATATCGGGCGGGCCGATCATCCTTGCCTTCGCGGGGTGCGCGCCAGCGTCACGCAACACGGGCTGGCGCACGAAGTGCTCGCGGCCGATGAGGTTTGCCGGCGGCATCCGGCGTTTGAGCCGCCGCCGGATCACGTCGCGGTGTACGAGGCCGACGCGGGGTATCTCTGCCCGGAGGATTGCGTGCGCGCGATGGCTGATCGGGCGCGGCGCGCCGGCGCGGAGCTGCGCGAGCGGACGATCGTGCGCAGCTGGCGCGTGCTGAAGCAGACCGGCGCGGGCGGCGCGGCCGTGCGCGTCGAGACCGACGGCGGCGCGATCGAAGCGGGCGCGCTGGTCATCACGGCCGGGGCGTGGCTGCCGAGCATCGCTGCGGAACTGAACCTGCCGCTGACCGTGGAGCGACAGGTGCAGGCGTGGTTCACGCCGCGCGAGCCGGCGCGCTTCGCGCCGGGATCGATGCCGGTGTTCATTCACTTTCTGGATGGTGACGTAAACACGGCATCCGCGGGCGCCGCGAACCTGTCCGGCGCGTTCTACGGGATTCCCGATCACGGCCACGGCGTGAAGATCGCCCGGCATCACGGCGGCACGGCGACCACCGCCGACACGGTCGATCGCGCCGCGCATCCCGCCGACGAGGCCGACATCCGGCGATACATCCGCGCCCACATGCCGACGGCCGACGGGCCGCTGCGCGACGCGAAGGTCTGCCTCTACACCAACACGCCGGATGACCATTTCGTGATCGACCGACACCCGTCGCACGAGAACGTCTTCCTCGCCGGCGGCTTCAGCGGCCACGGATTCAAGTTCGCCCCCGTCGTCGGCGAGGCGCTGGCCGACTTGGTCACCACCGGCCGCTCGCGTCTTCCGGGCGAGTTGTTCGCGATCGGTCGATTTGCGATGCGATAGCCGCGGGCGCGATGGACGTGGATTGAGCGAGTTGGTGGGCCGTGCCCACCCTACGCCCAAGCTTGTCATTTCTACGTTTGCATTCAACCGTGACAATGTTTCGCCGTTTCCTCACGGCTCCTTCCACATTCGCTCCACCCAGTAATCCAGCCCGAGGGAGAGCGCCTTGCGCACCGGCGCGGTGACGAGATAGAGGCACAGAGCCGAGGCGGCGATGAGGCCGCGCCACAGCCACGGGCGCGACGGCGCGGGGAAGATCCACAGCATCGCGATGAGATACAGCCCGGTGATCAGCGCCATGCTGACGTACATGAACAGCCACGTGTCCGGCTCGCGGCGGCGCAGCGGCAGGCCGCACACGGTGCAGCATTCGCGGACGGACCGATGCCACGCAATTTGCTGCGGCCGCCGGCGCGGTGCGCCGCTCGGATCGCGCGCGGCGGGTGCGTCCGTCGTTTCGTTCGGATCCAGCGCGTCGTGCGAGCCTTCGAAGATTGCACCGCCCCCGCATCGCGGACATCGCAGCCGCAGACAATGGGCGATGATTTGAATGGCGTCACGGAAGGGCATAATGAAAGGTCGCTCGCGGCGTGCATCCTGGACGCACACCACGGCCGCCATGTTTGGAACGCGTGCGTCGAGGACGCACCCTACGCCACACACCTCGAGCCGCTACGCCCACTTCCACGCGCGCATTTTTTCCAGCAGCGGCGCGTCGGTGAGATTCAGGTGCAGCGGCGTGACGCACACGTAGCCCTCGCGCACGACGTGCAGGTCGGTCTCGATCGCAGCATCCAGGTCCCCGAAGTCGCCGCTTAGCCAGAAATACTCCCGGCCCGAGGGATCGGTCCGGCGCTCCAGCGTCTCCAGCGTTGATTGCGTGCTCTGCGGCGCGATGCGCACGCCGAGCGGCCAGCCCGGCCGCAGCTCCGGGATGTTCACGTTGAACACCTGCCGCGGAAGGGGCGACTTCGCGGCGATCTGCGCGATGATGTCCTTCGCGATGACCGCCGCGCGATCAAAATCCATATCGCGATACAGCTTGAGCGAGACGGCGACGGCGGGCACACCGAGGATCGCGCCTTCGATCGCCGCCGCGACCGTGCCGGAATAGAGCACATGGATGCCGGTGTTCAGCCCCGCGTTGATGCCCGAGACGACAAGGTCCGGGCGCTGCGGCAGCAGCGCGTGCAGGGCAAGCTTGACGCAGTCGGCGGGCGTGCCATGGACGCTGGTGCCTTCGAATCGGCCGCTGACGTGAACGCGCTGACAGGTGAGCGGGCTGCGAATGGTGATGGCGTGCGAGCCGCCGGATTGGACGTTCTCGGGCGCGACGACATCGACCTGGTGCGACGCGGCAAGCTGCGCGTGCATGGCCATGATGCCGGGCGCGAAGATGCCGTCGTCGTTGGTTAGGAGGATTCGCATGGGGTCGAATTGTAGGTCGCGCGGGGCGCGGCTACAATTTCGACCGCCCGGCCAAGCTCTTCACCCCGCGCCGTCGCCGGACCGATCCCGATCTACGACACCATGGCAACCGATCCGCCGACAGCACGCCCGATTTCAGCACCGACCGCTGCGACGGCCGGTCTGCGGTTTCTGCCGGTCTTTCTCGCCGCGGCTGCGATCGGGGCATCGGTCTTCGCGGTGTTTCACCCGGCACTGACCGCCGGGATGGTCGGGTCGGCCGATCGAGCGATCCTATTGGAGTCGCAGCGCGACGCGTGGATGATGCGCTCGAATCCGAAGCGCTTCGCGCTTCAGCTCGTATCGCCGCGTCGCGCGGCCGTGTCGCTTTCGCCGCTGACGCGCGGGTCGTATGCCGTGGACGCGTACCTGTCCGACACGCCGCTGGTACAGCCGTTTCAGGTGCGGCTGACGAATCTGACGCTGCACGCGCTCAATGCAATCCTGTTGCTCGTCATCGCCACGCGGCTGTCGGGCCGTGTGTGGATCGGGCTGGCGGCAGGATTGCTCTTCGCGCTGCATCCATTGCAGGCCGAGTCGGTCGCGTCGTTCAGCCGGCGCGAGGTGCTGCTAGGCGGGTTCTTCACGCTGCTGATGATCTCCGCATACCTGCGTTTCGCGCGCGATGCGCGGTTGCGCTGGACGCTGCCGGTATTCGGATGGTATCTGATGGCGGCGTTGGCCAGTCCGTTGTACGTGGCTGCACCGCTGGTGCTGGTGCTGCTGGATGTGTGGCCGCTGCGCCGGGCCGGACTGCAAAGCCTGCTGGAAAAATCCCCGATGCTCGTGTTTCTGGCGACGGCGATCGGGATGACCGCATGGGGTGCGACGCCGGCGAGCGGTTTGGCCGCGCGGGATCTCGGCTGGGGCGAATGGTTGTCACTGAACGTCGTGTCGGCGGTGGGACGCGTGATATGGCCGGTGCGCTTGTCGCCGTTCTACCCGTTGAGTGAAATGGTGGGCGTGTGGCCAATGGTGGCGTCGGCGGCGCTGGTGGCGGCTTGGTTGATGACATTATATCGGCACCGGCCGGGATTCGTGGCGGCGACGGGGGCGTTGGCGCTGACGGCGCCGGCGTTGTGGTGGAGCGGGGCGGGCGGCGAGCTGCTGCACGACGCATGGTTGTATGCGATCGCGGTGGTCCCGCTGTTGTGTCTGGCGGCGGCTTGTCGAGTGCGTTCGACTGGCGAGGCCGACCACACGAGGGCCCCGATGCGCAGAGCGGTTTTCTCGCGCGTGGCGCTGCCGGCGACGGCGGCGGTCGTGATGACGTTTGGCGTGCTGGCCTACGGTCAGACGTTGATCTGGGACAACAGTCGCGATTTGTACGAGCAGGTGCTGGCGCGCTACCCGCGCTGGACCGGTGGCCACGTCGGCCTCATCGAGGCGTGCATCGACGAAAACGATCTGGACGGGGCATTGCGCCATGCGCGCCGCGCGGTCGATCTCGCACCGACCGATCCGCAGACGCAGTTCTATCTCGGCACCGTGCTGCTGCTGCATCGGGACCAGCGCGCGGCCGAGGCGGTCGCGCCGTTGCGTCGCGCGCTGGAGAGCAACCGCGACTGGATTGCTTGCTTGCAGAACCTCGGCGTGGCGTTGGCGCGAACGGGGCAGACGGAGGATGCGATTCGATTCCTGGAGCGTGCGCGCGATCTGGACCCGAACTCGGCGGCCATTCACGTCGGTCTGGGGCACGCCTACTTGCGCGTCGAGCGCGCGGCCTCGGCGCGGCGCGAGTTTCAGGAAGCGCTGCGCGTGCGCAGCGACTGGGTTGTCAATCTCGGGTTGGCCGCGGCGTGGGCCATGAATGACAACATTGAGCTGGCGCGACGGCACCTTGCGATGGCCGTGGCGCAGGAGCCGTCGGCGTCCTCGCGCGCGGCGACGTTTGACGCGTTGCGGCGGCTGCACGACCATCCGGGGTTCGAGGAGTTGATCGACTTAAGCGACGCGCCACCGACGGTGCTGGATGGCGTCGAGTGGTTGCCGGCAACCGGTGCGCGGGGACGTCAGGGATAGAGCGCGTGAGTGACGTGAATCGCAACGAGACCGCGTGGGGGCCGGCGAACACGGCAACGCACGGAATGGCGCGGCGCATCGGCTGGGGGCTCTTCATCGCCACGCTGCTCCTCTACGGCGCGTGCCTGCGCTTCGACTTCATGCGGCTGGATGACTACCAGTACGTCGTGGACAACCCGCGCGTGCGCGAGCCGTCGCTCGACGGGCTGAAGGCGTTCTTTGTTGAGGTCCTGCATCCGCAAACCGTGGATGGCTACTACCAGCCGCTGACGATGGCCTCGCTGATGCTCGATTCGCTCATCGCAGGTCGTCCCGACGCCGGGCCCGGTCTGTTTCATTTTACGAATGTCCTGATCCACGCGATCAATTCAGTGCTGGTCTTCGCCCTTTTGCGAACCGTCTTGTCGCTTCATCGCGCCCAGGGCGGCGACCCAACCTGCGAAGAGTCGCTCTTCGCGCCGGCCTTCGCGGCGGCGATCTTCGCGCTGCATCCGGCACAAGTCGAAGCGGTCTGCTGGATCGCGCAGCGTAAGACCGTGCTGGCGACGTTGTTCGCGATCCTTTCGATTCACAGCTACCTGCGGCACGGCGCGCGGCGCGGCGGCGGCGTCGCCTGGGCCGCCTGCGGCTGGTACGCCCTGGCAACGCTCGCGAAACCGACAACAGTCTTGTTGCCGCTGGTCTGCCCGCTGCTGGACCGCTGGCCGCTGCGAAAACCGATCGCGCCGCACCTGTTCTCGAAATCTCCTTTCGCCGTGTGGATGGTCGTAACGGCCTGGGTCGCGTGGGAATCGCAGGCGTCTGCGCCCGACGCGCTGGCGGTGCCGTCGGCCCAGAGCTGGACGGTGATGCTGCGCCTCGGCGGGTTGATCGCCTACAACCTCATGCTCTATCTGGGCAATCTCGTCTGGCCGATGCATCTGTCGCCCTATCGCGCGATTCCGGAGGATCTGACCTTCGCCAATCCGGCGATCATCGCGGGTGTGGCGTGCGCCGCGTCGATCGGCCTGCTTGTGCTGGCGTCGCGCCGGCGCTGGCCGCCGCTGTTCAGCGGATTGGTCGCGTTTCTACTGCTGCTCTCACCGACGCTGGGCGGGATTCGCTTCACCGGCACCTGCGTCGCGGATCGATTTCTCTATCTCCCGGTGATCTTTCTCCTGATGCCGCTGACGGTCCTGCTCTGGCATGGCGACCTGTTCATGCGCCGGCGAAGCGGCGCCTATCGCATGGCGGTCGCGCTCATGCTCGTGCCCTTCATTATTCTCACGCGGGCACAGCAGAATGTCTGGGCCGATGCCAAGGCGTTCTATTCGCACGTAACCCTCTCTTCGCCGCGACAGGGAAAGCTGTTCATGCACCTGGCGACCATCGCGCTCGACGAAGACGACGCCGCCGAGGCGCTGCGGCTCTCCTCCCGCGCTGCGGAGCTTCTTCCAACCGACAGCGAAGTCTGGGGCGTCTACGGCCTCGCGCTGCGAAAATGCGGTCGTCCGCAGGAAAGTGTGATGGCGATCCGCCGCGCGCTGGAGATCGGTCTGGGGCGGAATCAGTCACGCGGCTGGATCGAGCTGGCGAAGTCGCACGCGCACCTGGGTGAATTTGAGGGCGTGCGCGCCGCCTTGGGCGAAGCTGCCGCATCCGGGCGCGACGCGGCGGAGGTCATGGCCGAGGTGGCGGACGAAGCCATGCACCGCGCGAAACGCGCGGACCTCGCGCTGGCGCTGTACCGCGAGTCGGTCGCAGCCGACCCGACCAACGCCACCGTTACCTGGAACCTCGGCACGGCCCTGATTGCAATGGGGCGTCCGACCGAAGCGCTGGAGTGCTATGAACGCGCCCTCGTGCTGCGTCGGCAGGCGGGGCTTTCCACGGCGGAGCTGGACGCAACGGTGGCACAACTTCGATCAAGAGCAACGACGCAATCCACCGCGACCTCCGCGCCGGCCGGCGCCCCGGCCGCGAATCGACCATGAGCAACGAACTTGTTCTTACTCGCGAGCAGGTACGGCGAGTCGATCAACGCGCCATCGAAGCCTACGGCATTCCCGGCATCGTGCTGATGGAGAACGCGGGTCGCGGCGCAGCGGAGATCATTCGCGTAACGTATCCTGCCGCGCAGCGCGCCCTCATCGCCTGCGGCCCGGGTAACAACGGCGGAGATGGGTTCGTCATCGCGCGCCACCTTGCCAACTCGGGCTTGATGGTTGAACTGCTGCTCGCCTGCCCGGCGGATCGCATCACCGGCGACGCGCTGGTGAACCATGAAATCATTTGTCGTATGAACCTATCGCGCGCGGTGATTGCCGACGCGAGCGCCGTCGAGGCCGCGCACGAACGCTTCGCAATCGCCGACGTGATGGTCGATGCATTGCTCGGCACCGGAACCGTCGGCCCCCCACGTGAGCCGATCGCCTCGCTCATTCGCGCGATCAACCAAACGCGCGATGCCCGCACGACGCAGCCGGCGCCCGCCGTCTTCGCCGTGGACATCCCCTCCGGTCTTGATTGCGACACCGGCAACGCCGCGGACCCGACCGTGCGCGCGGATCACACCATCACGTTTGTCGCACAAAAAGTCGGCTTCAGAAATCCGGCCGCAAGAGATTGGCTCGGCCGCGTGCATGTGGTTGACATCGGTGCGCCGCGCGCGGCGATTCAGGATGCCTTGACCGGCAAGTCCGGATGAAGAAACCGCCGCAACCACGCCACGCTGCCCTCGATGATCTGCTCGGTCGCTTCGACTGTACGCATCCCGTGATCGGCCGATTCCACCGAGACGAACTTCGCCTCGACCCCCCGCGCACGCGCCACGGCCTCATACGCCTGACCCTGCTCGGGGGGCACAGCGTGGTCCTGACTGCCATGATAGATCAGCAGCGGCTTCATCCACGGCGCGAGCCGCGCCGGCCCGTTCTCCTTCGGCAGCGAGTCCAGAAAGCCCGCGCCAAGCTTCTGCCCGTGATGATCGATCCAACCCTGCTTCCGCACGAGCGACCAGGCGGCCTCGCTCATGTCACGCGCGATCAGCGCGGCCGGATCAGCCACCGGCGCGAGGAACACGAGACTCCGCAAACTGGGAATGCGATTGGCGCACATGGAGATCGTGAACGCCCCGAAGCTGCTGCCGATCATGCCGACGCAGGTCGGATCGCAATTGGGCAGGTGATCGACCGCGGCCATGACGGCGAGCAAGTCTTCTTGGAGCGACGCCGCCGTCACGTCCTCAAATCGCCCGTCGCTCTCGCCGCAGCCACGAAAGTCAAACCGCAGGCAGGCGATGTTCTCGGCGACGAGCCGACGGGCCAGCGTGACGTATCGATACGAAGACCCGACGCGCGTGCCGGTCAGGCCGTGGCAGCAGACGACGACCGGCGCGGCGATGGCCGACCTGCCGGGGTCGGGCCGGTGCAGACAGGCGGCGATCTTTTGCCGCCCGACGGTAATCTCCAGACTGCTTTGCATGCGGGACCTCGCGCGAGGAAGGGGCATTCTATATCGCGGCGGCCGGATGGAAACAAGGCGCAGGGAAATTGTGACCCGCCGCCGTTCATTTATAATGCGGGGGACCATGGCACAACTTGGCGTCAACATTGATCACGTGGCGACCGTCCGCCAGGCCCGGCGCACCGACGAACCCGACCCGGTCTGGGCGGCCGTCGAGGCCCAGCTGGGCGGCGCGGCCTGCATCACTTTCCATCTGCGCGAGGACCGTCGGCACATCATCGATCGCGACGTGCCCGCGCTGAAAGAGGTCGTCAACGTCAAGCTGAACATGGAAATGGCCATCGCGCCGGAGATCGTGGACATCGCCATCCGCAATCGACCGACGCAGTGCACGCTGGTGCCCGAGCGGCGCGAAGAGATCACCACCGAAGGCGGATTGGATGCGGTCGGCCTCGGGGCGCGGCTCAAGAGCGTCGTCGATCGGCTGCGCGGCGCGGGGATTGTTTGCAGCGCGTACATCGAGCCGGTCGCCGATCAGATTCGCGCCTCGGCCGACATGGGATTCGAGGCGATTGAGCTTTGGACCGGTGGGTACGCCAACGCAAAATCGCCGGCCGAGCGGCAGAAGCGCCTCGCCGACTTGCAGGCGGGGCTGGAGCTGGGTTTGAAGTCGCGGCTGGAGGTTCACGCCGGACACGGTCTGACCTATCGCAACGTCGCGCCCGTCGCGGCGATGCGGGGCTTTTGCGAATTCAACATCGGCCATAGCATCATTGCGCGGGCGATCTTCACCGGGCTTCGCGCGGCCGTCAGCGAGATGAACCAACTGCTGTTGCAGCACAGCCCGAAGGAATAGGTCATGTTCAAGGGAACGTACGTCGCGCTGGTCACGCCGTTCGCCGATGGGGCGGTCGATTTCCGCGCGCTGGACGAGCTGGTCGATTACGTCATCGCCGGCGGCGTCAGCGGTCTGGTGCCCTGCGGCACAACCGGCGAATCGCCGACGCTCTCCGATGAGGAGCAGGCGCGGATCATCGCAGCCGTCGTGAAGCGGGCGCGCGGCCGCGTGCCGGTGCTGGCCGGCGCGGGGAGCAATTGCACCGAACACGCGCTGGCCCTGGCGCAGGCGGCGATGAAGGCCGGCGCGACGGGTGTCATGATCGTGTCGCCCTATTACAACCGCCCCAGCCCGCGCGGGCTGTATCAGCACTTCAGCTACCTCGCCTCGGCGCTGGGCGCGCCGATGGTACTGTACAACATTCCCGGTCGGACGGGCGTGGAGATTCCCATCGAGACCATCGCTCGGCTGCGCGCCGATCATTCCAACATCGTCGCGGTCAAGCACGCGACCGGTTCCATTGACGGCGCGAGCGAACTGGCCGCCGCCAGCGACATCGCCATCTTGAGCGGGGACGACACGCTGACGGCCTCGCTCATGGCGGTCGGCGCGGTCGGCGCGGTCAGCGTCGTTGCGAATCTCATGCCGCGCGAGACGTCGGCCATCACCACCGCGGCCCTCGCGGGTGATCTGGACGCGGCCCGCGCCGCGCACCAGAAACTGTTCCCCATCGCTCGCGCGCTGATGCGACTGGACACCAACCCCGTGCCGATCAAAACGGCCCTGGCGCTGGGCGGCCTGATGGCCGAGGAGTTTCGCCTGCCGCTTTGCACGATGGACCCGGCCAAGCGCCGCGAGTTACAGACAATCGTCGCGCCGTGGCTCGGCGCCCTGCCCGTCCGGCAACCCGCGTGACCAAGGCCCTCACCATGACCGACGCCTCGCCCGCCGCCGACTCCGCTCACAGCGCCGGCCGGACTCTCATTCGACAGATTCGCCTGCTTTCGGGCCTCGCCGTCGCCGCGGCCATTTTCTGGTTCGTCGGACCGTGGGCGCTGGGGCACGTCGATCCCGGCGGACCGGTCTCGCTCATTGATGTCCCCAGCGGGCTCATCACCATGGCCGAGCTGCTCGGCCTGGCAATCGTCTCGAGCGGGCTGGCTGTGGCCATCGCCGGCGCCGGCTCGGCCGCGCGCGGGCCGCTGGCGGTCGCCGTCGGTCTGGCGGCGCTGGCCGCGCGGGGGGCGCAGATGGACAAGCTGGTGCTGCATCGTGTCAGCATTGTGGCATCAGCCGCCGCAGGCGCCGGCGCGGACGGATCGCTACCCGACCCCTACCCCACCTGGGGCCTCGCCGCCGAAACCTGGCTCTGGCTTGGCCTGATCGCCGTCGGTTACGTCGCCGGTCGCTGGGTCGATGGCTGGTTCGAGACGCACCCCGCTGAAAAACCCGCCACCGGCCCCGCCGACATCCGCCAGTCCGCCGGCGCGATTGCCATCTCGACCGTCGTCGCCTGGCTGGTCATCTCCTTCGCCATCGGCCGCGAGAACTCGCCCATTCTGCGCGGCCAGGTCTACTTCGCCGTCGCCTTTGGCTTTGTTACCGCGGCGCTCGTGGCGCACGCCTGCTTCGATCTGCGCTCGAACCTCTGGGCCCTGCTGTGCGTCGGCATTGTCGCGACCGTGGCATACGTCGTCGGCGCGCCGAGCAGCGCGGCCGTCGCCCAGTCGGTCAAGACGGGCAGCTACCTGATGCTCCGCCCGATGACGCGACCGCTGCCGATCGAATACGCCGCCCTCGGCGCGATCGGCGCGCTGATCCAGCGCGACGCCCGCGCCGTCCTCCGTGCGACGTTCGGCATGAACGCACAGGCCTGAATCCTCTGACCCGCTCCGTCTCGCCCACACGTCGAAATCGCCATGCTGGCACAGCCCGCCCATCGCTTGCCGCGACGTAAGACATGATAGCAAAAAGACTTGGAAGTGGCACTCGCAATTGGCCTGGCGCCGGCCGGCGACCAGGAGGCATGTCAATGACAGCGAAATTCTCGGAGAGTGTTTTTCCGGAGAATTTCATTGATCCGCGGCCCCGTTGCGGGTTAGACTGCTCGACATGGGCTGGTTGAACGGACCTCGGGTGGGTCTTCCGAGGGCAGCCGGGTCCTGGGCATGGGGGCATAGGAGCGGTCGCATGACGCGCAACGGGCAATTTAGACAAATGCTCTCTCTCTCTCTCTCTCGGCATGTGCGTTCTGATAACAGATAAATGTCTTGGATATCAGACGTGCCCGCCGGAAGGAATTTTATCTGGCCCGTTGCCGTTTGAGCCTCCGCCGGCGTTCCAGGGTGCATCCGGTTATGGGCGGTTCGCATGGGCTGATGCGCCAACAGAGATTCCAGAGTTTCATGTCACAACGCTGGCGGATTACGATCCAGAGCTCGACTACAATACGACACCACCCACGCTCGTACCGACCAATCTGCACGGCACGCTTCGGTATATCATTGACTTTGAGATCGGCTGCAAAGGTCTCGACGAAGAGGATCAAGGTAAGTGCATCAAAGGCGATATCCCGCCGAGGAGCGGGATCATTATTTTCGATGTGACCGGGGAGATCAACCTGGTAACGCAGCTTGATCTTCGTGGACAGTATGTCTGGATCGACGGCAGCACCGCGCCGTACAGCCAGAACTATCCGCAGGGCGGCATCACCATCACCGGCAGCCAGTTCACCATCAAGAACAGCCATCACATTGTCTTGCGATACCTGCGGTTTCGGTCCGGGCGAAGCACCAACGGGAAGTTCCATTGTGCACGGTCGCTGGCCATCGGAGGCGAAGAAGTCACGACCCACAGCGTCATCGTCGACCACTGCTCGATCGGCGCATCGCAGGACGATAATTTCTCATTTTATGGATCGATCTGTCATGTTACGGTACAAAACTGCATCATCGGTGGCGGCGCCTACAACGCGTGCAAGGCAGGCATCGGCAGCGGCGGGACCGGCTCGTTCGCGGCGGATGAGGGGATCACCTTCTGCCACAACCTGATCGCCGGCACCTTCATGCGGCAGATGTTGTTCACCGGACCCGAACGAGTCGATTTCTACAACAACGTCGTGGGCAACGGAATCTGGCAGACGGAATTGGCCTCCGGCAACGGAAGCGACGGGCCGCGCGTCAACATCCTCTACAACTGGTATCGCTCGTCCCGCGACTTTGTCCCTGATTGGGGGGATTACACGGAAAACCCCCAGCAGCCGCTGCGATACAGCGATCCCATCCGAGCCGTGGCCACGACCCAGCCTTGCGCTGAACCGTGCGGCGCGCTTTATGTACCGGATAACCATGAGACGATTCATCTCGATGGGAATCTTTTTGAGCGATGGGACTTGTATTCGTCGCCGCAGGGCTGGAGCAGGCCCTACAGCGTCAGCAACCAATGGAACCTGACCTGGGCGGTCTCGCGGTCGAGCTTCACCGCGAATCTCGATTCGGCGCTCCAGCGGTCGTCAGCGTGGGAGATGTGGGATAGTAATGACTTGTTTGACGATCCAGAAGGCGACATGGAAGAGAGTGTTTTCGATCATGTGTGGAACAACGTGGGCTGCCGATTGCCAACATCCCAACCTGCTCTGGATTCCGAAGACCATGAAATCAGAGATTCGATTGATAGCGGGGAGTGGACTTGGCCATCGGACGTCGAAAACGATCTCAAGCCCGCCATGGCGACCGACCCTACGCCCGCAAACAGCCTTCAGCCTCTGGTCGAGCCGTTCGAGACCGAGCTCAAATGGAAGCAGAACGATAACGAAATGGAAGTTTTTCGCGTCTATCTTAAGAAGGGGAACATCACATCGGAAGTTCCCGTCTTGATCGGCGAGGTTAATCCGATCGGTACAGGGCAGTTCCCCGCCATTGAAATCCCATCACAGTACCTCGTTGACGGGCTCCTCGAAGAAGGCGAGGTCTATTATTGGCGAGTGGATTCGATCAACGGTTGCGCCGGCGACCCCAACGTCGGACCCACCGTAGGCCCGACTTGGGTGTTTCGCGTCAAGAATTCGCAGTGAATCGGGGACCGGAGCACTGTCATGGGTACGAGAATCTTTGCCTGCGCGTTGATCGCGATTTTCGGCGCGTGTCGGGCGACCTGGGCGCAGTGTCCATCAGGCTGGGCGGCCGACGAATGGTTGTCGGGCATGAAGGGAAGCAGCAACGGCCTGAATGAGACGCTTGAATGGGATCCGGACGGGCCTGGGCCGAAGTCGCCGCTGCTGGTGGTGGCCGGAAACTTCAGCGTCTTGGGAAACAAGTCCACGGACAACGTCGGCGCCTGGGCTGGAAACGCTTGGATCAATTTCGGAACCGGCTTGGGCGGAAACAGCGGGTCTGCGCAGGTCTATGCCTTGGCAAGCTACAATGGTCAGCTTGTGGCGGGCGGGTCTTTCCAACCCGATGGGTTCATACAGAGAATCGCGTATTGGAATGGGATCCAATGGCTTCCCCTGGGCGTTGGTTTCGACAATGTCGTGCGAGCCCTGGTCAGATACAATGGAGATCTTATTGCCGGCGGCGACTTTACAAGGACATGGGATGGGTCGATCCTAGCAAATCGTATCGCAAGATGGAATGGTACCGCATGGCAATCAATGGGAATTGGATCGAACAATCGAGTGAGAGACTTAATTGAATGGGGGGGGCAACTCATCGCATGCGGCGACTTTACTACAATCGGCGGCGTCTTTGCTTCCCGAATCGCTGCTTGGAACGGTTCGACATGGCAGCCATTGTCAAGCGGAATGAACGCCAATGTCTATTCTTTGTGTGAGTTTAATAATGAACTGATTGCAGGAGGTACATTCTCCATCGCAGGTGGTAGTCCTACTCAATGGGTCGCTCGGTGGAATGGTAAGAGCTGGCAGCCCTTTCCCGCCAGCCCAACACATGCGGTTTGGTCGCTTGCAACATGGAATGGCAAGCTCGTCGCTGCCGGCGGAAGTACAAACAATGGCGTATCAATCTGGGACGGCGTTTCATGGAGTCGACTTCCCGATGAGATTGGAAGCGGCATCACTAGCTTCCATTCGATTTCTCACGTCGGAACGTTCGGGGACGACTTGATTTCAGGCGGTGATTTCAATATCCCCGGTTGGAACATTGCCCGGTTCAATGAGGCCGAGAACAAGTGGGAGCGGGTGGGCCGGGGCATGAATGAATATGTCTATACGACGGCCCAGCACGATGGCGACCTGTATCTGGGCGGGCGATTCATCACCGGCGGGGCGGTCGACGCGGCGCGGATCGTTCGCTTCGACGGCGTCGCCCATCATCCGCTCGGCAGCGGCGTGGACAACTGGGTCTTTACCATCTTGCCCTTCCGGGAGGATGTGATCGTCGGCGGTTACTTCGCCACAGCCGGCGGGATTCCGGTCAACGGCATCGCCCGGTGGAACAAAAAGACCGGTTGGAGAGATTTGGCCGGCGGACTGGGTGGCGCGCAGGGGTCGCTTTCACCCAGCGCGTTCGCACTGGCGATTTACAATGACGACCTGATCGTCGGCGGCAATTTCACGACGGCCGGCGGCGTGTCGGCGAACTGCGTCGCGCGCTGGGATGGCACAGGCTGGCATCCGGTCGGCGGCGGTTTGGGCGGCGCGTCCAATTCGACGATTGTCGCGTTGACCGTTCACAACGGGGACTTGATTGCCGGCGGATACTTCACCACAGCTGGGGGCGTGCCGGCCAATCGCATCGCCCGGTGGGATGGGACTCAATGGAGCGCGCTAGCGGGCGGGATGAACGACGGCGTCCTGGCATTGTGCACGCACAACGGCGAGTTGTTCGCCGGCGGAGGCTTCACCCAGGCCGACGGCAACTTTCGCAACGGTCTTGCGCGGTGGACGGGATCGACCTGGGCCGACATGAACACCGGCAGCCCCAGCATTGTCTATGCCCTGGCCAGTTACGACGGCGATCTGATCGTCGGCGGTTCATTGCGCAACCATACATGGTCGCCCAACTTGAGCGACCGAATCGCCCGCTGGCGAAACGGCACGTGGTCGCTCATGGGCACGGGTGTTGAAACGGACATCGTTCGCACGCTGACGAAGTACAAGAATGAGCTGATCGCCGGCGGGCAGTTCATCAAGGCCGGCGGGAAGGCGGCCGGTTACTGGGCACGGTGGCGGCCCGATTGCCCGCGCGGGGACATGGACTGCGACCAGTCGGTGAACGAGGCTGACATCGCGACGTTTGTCGGCGTTCTGCTCGCTCCGGCCGCGGCGACCGACTGCCAGCGCTACCTCGCCGACGTGACCGCCGACGGTGAGGTCAACGGGGCCGACGTATCGGCCTTCGTCGCGGCGCTGAAGATGTGACCAGGCCATTTTCGCGCGGGCCGTTCGCCGGGCGATCCTTATCATTTCAATTCGATCCGCGCGCGTCAGCCCTTCACCGCCGGGCGGCCGATGGAGTAATACGTGAAGCCCAGTCGCTTGAGATAGGCCGGGTCGTACAGATTCCGCCCGTCGAAGATGACGGGTGACTTGAGCGACGACTTGATCCGCTCGAAGTCCGGCGTGCGATACTCATTCCATTCGGTGCAGATCACCAGGGCGTCGGCCCCCGTCAGCGCGTCGTAAGCGTCGCCGCAATACGCGAGCTGGTCGCCGAACTCCTTGCGCAGATTGTCCAGCGATTTCGGATCGGCCGCGCGAACCTTCGCCCCAGCCGCGAGCAGCGATTCAATGATCCGCAGGGCCGGCGCCTCGCGGATGTCGTCCGTGCGCGGTTTGAACGCAATGCCCCACACGGCGAAGGTCTTGCCCGCGAGCTTGTCGCCGTAGTGCGAACGAATCCGATCCGCCAGGAGCGATTTCTGCTTCTCATTGATCGCATGCACCAGTTCGAGCAGCTCGCCGTCCGCGCCGGCCTCCCGCGCGACGTGCGCCAGCGCCTGCACGTCCTTCGGGAAGCAGCTTCCGCCGTAGCCGATGCCGGGGTACATGAAATGCGAACCGATGCGCACGTCGTAGCCGATTCCCTGGCGTACTTCGTTCACGTCGATGCCGAGCTTCTCGCAGATGTTGGCGATGTGATTGATGAAACTGATGCGCGTGGCGAGGTAACAGTTCGCCGCGTACTTCACCATCTCCGACGCCGCGCGACGCACAACAATGACCGGGTGATTGTTCCGCACGAAGGGCTGATACAACTGCTTCATGACGGCCGCCGCGTCCTCGTCCTCCGTGCCGATGACGACGCGATCGGGTTTCTGGAAGTCGTTGACCGCCGTGCCCTCTTTCAAGAACTCCGGATTGCTGATGACCGTGATCGGGTGCCGGGCCAGCGGCGCGACGAGCTTCTCCACCCATTGGCCTGTCCCGACCGGCACCGTCGACTTCATTACGAGAATTGTCTTCTTGTTCACCGCCCGCGCGATGTCCTGCACCGCCTTCTCGATGTGCGACAGATCGGCCGAGCCGTCGGCCTTCGGCGGCGTGCCGATGCAGATGAAGATGACGTCGGCGTGATGAACGGCCTCGACGAGGTTCGTCGTGAGCTTGAACCGCCCGGCGGCGAGGTTGGCGACGAGCAGATCGGTCAGGCCCGGCTCAAAGATGGTGCACTCGCCGCGCGAAAGCCGCGCGACTTTGTCGGGGTCGATATCCAGCCCCACGACGTGGTTGCCCGTGTCCGCAAGGCAGACACCGGTCACAAGGCCGACGTACCCGGTTCCGACGACGGTGATCTTCACAGCGGTGCTCCCCTGCCAGGATGGGCGCGATCAGCCCGTTGGATCAGCCCATTATTATCGAGCATCCCGCGCCCGTAATCCAGTACTACCCATCGCGAGACGGCGCGTTGGGTTATTGGAGCGCGTCGAAAAGCACGCTCGCCAAGTCCGCCGCCTGGCCGCGCAGTTCCGGCACGGCGGTGCTCTCCCAGGTGAGCGGCTTTTGCGGCGGGCCGACGGTGAAAAGAACGGTGGAAGGCGAGCCGTCGCGGCCGATCAGCGCGCCGCGTTGGGTGCAGTCCAGGCCGATGCGCAGCGGATCGGGTCGAATCAACCCGTCGGCGAGCATCTGCTGAATCAGGGGATCGGTCACGCGCGTGAAGTCGGCATTCGGCCCGGTGCAGTTGATGACGCGATGAACGTCGAGCGTGATGGGTGATCGACCATGTCCCGCGCGCGGATGAATCTCCACCGTCACGCCGTCGGGTTTGAGACGGTATGCGGCGATTCGCGCGGCGTGAATCCGCACGCGACCGCTCTGCACGAGATCGTTGAACACAGCCGCCACGTCGGGCGCGATGCGATGGCGATGAATCTCCCAGAAGTGCCGCACGTGCCGAAAGAACTGCCGGCGCTGATCGAGGGTGAAGCGCTGCCAGATGGCAGCCGTCGGGCCGCGCAGACCGTCAACCACCGCGCGCCAGTCACCGCCGCCCTGCTCCGCCTCGCGCACGCGCCGGCAGATCGCGCGCAGCAGCGGTCGCGGCGCGGCAGGAAGCGCCTCGATCGATGAGGGCAACGGCGTGACGGGTGATCGAAGGTGCGCCTGCGGCATCAGGCCGTGACGACTGACTGCGTGAATCGTGCCCGTGTGCCCGCTCGTTGCCAGCCGTAGCACGATATCGACGGCCGTCAACCCCGTGCCGATGATGAGCACCGGCCAAGTCGGATCGATCCCCTGATATCGCGTGTCGTCCCACGGATCGCGAACATAGAAATCCGTCTCATGGATCGCGTCGCCGGCCGCACGCACGTCCAGCGGCGCGTAGTTGCCCGGCGCCAGCACGACGCGGTTCGCTTCGATCGGCGGCGACGCCGCGAACTCCACGCGCGCGATCGACTCGTTCCCGTCCGGCCGCACGCTGCGCACATCGTCCTTGAGCAGCGTCAAGTCGATCTGCGGGCAGCCGCGCCGCGCATCAGCAAGCAAGTGCTCAATGTAATCACGATACGTCCGCCGCGGCAGGAAGGAATACCCCTCGACGGTCGGCCGCTGCGATCGAGCCCAGTTGAGAAAATCGTCGGGTGCATCGGGGATCGCGCTCATGCGCGCCGTTGGAACGTTCAGGAGGTGCTCGTAGTGATTGGTCCCATACGCGACGCCCGCGCCGAATCGCCCTGTTCGCTCGACGAGTACCAGCCGCAGAGGCTGCGGTGAGAGCGGCCGGCCTTCTGCGATGGCACGAGCCGCGCGGCGCAGCAGATTGACCGCCGTCAGCGTGCCGCTGAATCCCGCTCCGATGATGACAAGGGTTCGCATTCGGCCGCCCAGGGATTTATTCGATCAGGCCCGGCGCGGCTTTGATACCCGGCCCGCCGATGAGAGTGGCCGAATCACGGACTTTCCGGCGCCGCGCACGGAATGCGTAAGGGCAGGCGCGGTCGCGGGTTTCCGCCCGCGGCTCGGCGTCACCTTCACAACAAGGTCTTCGTCGTAGAACTTCATGCCGGTCAGCGCGGGCGAGTAGATATGGAGGGAGATGAGATCTTCCGCCGCATCGGGAAGGCAGCCCATCGCGTGAATGTCGTCGTCAATGGAGGCAATGACGGTGCCGACCGGGTGCGAGCGCGTTCGACCGCGCACCAGACGCCCGTCGCGCCGTTTTCGGAAAGGCATCTCGGTCGCAACCCCTTGAATGACCCGAACTCCGCACGCCGAGCCGGTGTGATCGTGGATCGGGCTGAACTGCCCCCGCTTCCAGCAAAGCAGCCATGCCTGATAGCCCGGACCAGTATGAATCAGGTTTCGGCGATAGCCCCCACGGTTGAAGGCGCGGTACTTCGTCAGTTCCCCGGAAGCTGGCGTGAAGTGCTGCAGGGCGGCGAACAGCGCGGTAGGCGAAACTGGGCCACCTTTTGCATCCAGCGCGGCAAGGAGCCTTTTAAGGGTGTATTTCAGAGCCTGTCGCCGATTATCTGCCATGTTAGACTCCAAAAGGAGTGTTAGTCGATGTAGCCGAGGGAGCGAAGGCGATCTCGTACCGCCTGTGACGCTTCCATAGGAGTGTCATTCCGTCCGCAATCCAGCTTCCCGTTCGCCGCAACATCGCGCAGGACGTGAATTGAGAACTCCGTCACACTCCGAAAGCCGGTGCCCTCGATCAGCTTCGCGAGGTTCTCGTAAAGCTCTGCCGGAATCTTTAGCGTAACGGTCCGGACAGGATTCCCTTTTCGAACAATTGACGGCATCATGGACCCCTTTAAGAGTACCTATCCTATCGAAGGCTCCTTTAGGAGTCAACTACCATTCTGGTCTTTAGCGCCCATGGTCCTGTTCCGCGCAAGGGGCGCCAATGGTTTGAATCCGTAGCGCTGGCAGGCTTTAATCTCGGATCGTACTACGGGCGCCGCCCGTTCGCCAGCAAAAAAGGACAAGCATGGCTTCCAGCAAACTCCCTTCCCCGGAACCGCAGTCGCTTCGCGTGGTTTTTCAGGATGAAGGGCTGCTGGTGCGAGGGACCGGCCGGCTGATCGACGGGGTCGGCGCAAAGCGAGCGAAAGTCTTACCCGACGAGCGCGGCCGGCTGGGCGAGATCCTTCGGGCCGATGACCCGTGGTTCACCAAGTTCGGGCAGGTTTATTTCACGACCACCTACCCCGGCGTGGTGAAGGCCTGGCATTATCACAAGCTCCAGACGGACCATTTCTACTGCCTGCGCGGGACGATCAAGCTCGCCTTGTACGATGCCCGCACGGATTCCCAGACGCGCGGCGAAGTGAATGAAGTCTATTTGAGCGAACACCTGCCCGCGCTGGTGCGCGTGCCGCCGGGAGTCTACCACGGCTGGATGTGCGTATCCGACAACGAGGCGATGGTCATCAACGTCACCACCGAGTGCTACAACTACGCGCAGCCCGATGAACACCGCGCGGCCCCGCACGGCGGCGAGATTCCTTACGTCTGGGCGCGCCGCGACGGGTAATTCAGCCTCACAATTCTAAGGAACCGATCGCGCAAGCGATCGAACACGTCGGTGCATGACATGCTCAAAGGCGTCGTACTCGCGGGCGGAACGGGCAGCCGGCTCCTGCCGCTGACCAAGGTAACGAACAAGCACCTGCTGCCCGTCGGGCGCAAGCCGATGATTTTTCATCCGATCGAGAAGCTGCGTGGGGCGGGCATCGAGGAGATCCTGATCGTCTCGGGCGTCGAGCACATGGGCGACATGGTCGAGCTGCTTGGCTCGGGGCGCGAGTTCGGCGTGCGCTTCACGTACAAGATTCAGGACGAGGCCGGCGGCATCGCGCAGGCGCTAGGCCTGGCGGAGCATTTCTGCGCCGGCGGGCGGCTGGCGGTGATCCTCGGCGACAACATCTTTGAGGATGAGCTGGCGGGCGAGGCGGCGGCCTATCGCGCACAGCAGCGCGGGGCGCGCTTGCTTCTCAAGGAAGTGCCCGATCCACAACGGTTCGGCGTGGCGGAGGTGACGGGTGACAGAATCGTGTCCATCGAAGAGAAGCCCCAGTCGCCCAGGTCGCGCCTCGCGGTGACGGGGATTTACTTTTTCGATGCGGCGGTCTTCGACATCATCCGCACGCTGAAGCCGTCGGGCCGCGGCGAACTGGAAATCACGGACGTAAACAACGCGTATCTGAAGCGCGGGGAGTTGACGTTTGGGATGCTTCGCGGCTGGTGGAGCGACGCGGGGACGTTCGAGAGCCTGGCGCGCGTGCAGCAACTGGTGATGGGGGGCGGAGCGTGAGCGGCGCGAAGGATGGCCACGTGCCGGGTTCGTCGGACCATTCCGCGAGCGGCGGTGAGGATTTCGCGCCGCGCGTGGTGATGGTGACCGGCGGGGCGGGGTTCATCGGCTCGAACTTCGTGCGAATGCTGCTGAAGGGCGAATTGGACGGTGCGCCGGTCGCGCGCGTGGTGAACGTCGACGCGCTGACGTACGCGGGCAATCTGGAGAATCTCGCCGACGTGGCCGGCGATGCGCGGCACACGTTCCTCCGCGCCGACATCTGCGACACCGAGGCGATGACGGCCGCCTGCCGCGAGCACGGCGTCGAGGCGATCATCAACTTCGCGGCCGAGAGCCACGTCGATCGATCAATCACCGGGCCGCACGCTTTTGTCAAGACAAACGTAGAAGGCACGCTGTCGCTGCTGCTGGCGGCGCGCGACGCGGGCGTGCGGCGCTTCGTGCAGATCAGCACGGACGAAGTGTACGGCTCGCTCGGTGAGACGGGCGCGTTCACCGAGGACACGCCGCTCGATCCGCACTCGCCGTACAGCGCGTCGAAGGCGGGGGCCGATCATCTCGTGCTGGCGTTCGGCACGACGTACGGGCTGCCCGTGCAGATCACGCGCTGCTCGAACAACTACGGGCCGTTTCAGTTTCCCGAGAAAATGATCCCGCTGATGATCAACAATGCGCGGCAGGGCAAGCCACTGCCGGTCTATGGCGACGGGCGGAATGTGCGCGACTGGATTCACGTGGAGGATCATTGCCGCGCGATCTGGGCCGTGCTGACGCGCGGGCGAGCGCAGCGGGTGTACAACATCGGCGGAAGCGGCGAACGCGGGGGCGGCGTACTCAAGAGCAGTGAGCGCGGAAGCTGTGAGCGGTCGAATCTGGAAGTGGTGCGGGCGATCCTGGCGGCGATGGGCAAGCCGGAGAGCTTGTTGACGTTTGTCAAAGACCGGCCGGGGCATGATTTTCGGTATGCGATTGATTCCTCGCGCGTGCGCGCCGAGACAGGCTGGAAGCCGGCAGTGGATTTTGAGAACGGCCTTGCGCGGACGATCGAGTGGTACTTGGGCAACACGTCATGGCTGGATCACGTCACGAGCGGAGCGTATCAGCGGTATTACGACGAGATGTACGCGGGGCGGTAGGGCGGGCGACTTTCACCGCCGGCGCTTGCGCTTGGCGTGCCCGTTGGCATGGCCGTTACCGAGGGTCTCGACGGTGACGACGTGCAGGAGAGGGATGAACGTGCGGCGGTCGGTCCTGGGCTGGGCGATAAAGACTTCCGACTTCATGAGGGCGACGGTGTGCGGATCGCGCACAATGAACGACTCCCCGCCGGACGTGGCGATCCGAAACGGCTCGAAGGGATCACGGCTTAGCATCTCGCGGATGGTGTCGGAGATCATCGTCATATTATAGCGTCTGGCGAGTCAACCCGGAATCAAGAATTCGCGCCGAGCATACCCAGCCGCAGAAGGTTTAGTTTGGTATTGCCATTCGTGTATAATGATCGCGGCCGGGGGAGGCCTCCGGCACGGCACTGGCCGCCGCAATGCTCCATTGCGGCCCATTTACGAAAGGGCACGTCAAGCGATTTCAGTTCACGCTCATCGCCACGGTAATTGGTGCTTTCGCCACGCAGGGAAATGCTACCATCATCGCAGACTCGGTTGCTGAGTTTTCCGGCGTGCAGGGGCAGGACAATTGGTACTACGGGTACTGGGGTCGGACGAATGACGCGGATGGACAGTATCTCCCCACAGACTTTCAACCGATGAACCAATACCTGACGACTCCTTCCGGCGACTTTGGCCCATCCCTTCATGTTCCATGTTGGCGTGTTCAGGATGGCGCTTACTGGACGGCCCTCTGGGATACCGGCGGCCATCCAAACGGAACAAATGGAAATCACGGTCATTTGCCTATAGAGCATTGGTCGATTCGGCGCTGGGTGAGTGAGGTGACAGGCCAAATCGATGTATCAGGACTCGTGGGATGTTCGGACGGCTTCGGCTGCAACGTTGCCGCACGTGTGTACGTCGATCGCTCACCTGTTTTTGCAATAACGCCGTCACCCGGGCAGGGCCCACAGCCCTTTAGCTTTTCAACAGTGGTTTCCGCAGGCTCTGCCGTTGATTTCATCATCGATGCGAATGGTAGCGACGTGAATGATATGACTTACTTGACCATGACAATTACCCCGGAGCCGGGTTCACTTGTGGCAATGGCCTTGGTCTTCACTCGTGTTCGCCGTCGTAAAGAGTCTTGAGTGTAGGCCCACGACGTAGCATCACTGGATTGACCAATCGGTATCACCAAAATGGTCACAGCATTTCTAATACTCACCCTGCTGTTGTTCAGTTGGCATGCGTTGCGGCACGATTCATGGTATACATCATCAAACACAACTGACTCGACGCCTCCGCACACAAGAAAGAGGCCTACATCATACTCTAGCCCCCAAGAGTGCCTCAAGGCCGAGTATCTCTCGTTCTCGCGCTTGCAGTGTTACGCGACCTGTCCCCATAAGTTTCGGTTGGCGTACATGGAGAAGCTCATCGGGCGTTCGCAAAATCGCATGACCCGCGCGGGAAGCGAGTTTCATCGGTATTGCGAGAACGAGCTTCGAGGCTACGTTGGCAAGACGGTTTCCGACTACCTAGTGTCACGAGCATCCAAGCCTACAAGCAATGATGCTTCTCGGCTCGCATTTGCCTTAGGTAGCTTGCCGAAAGACGCAACAATCGAAGCTGTCGAACATTCGCTTCGCTATGACCTTGCCGAAACCAAAGTCTTCGGAATTGTCGATCTGGTATTGAGGGAGAAACGGGGCCAGATCCACATAGTTGATTACAAAACCGGTCAGTCTCCTCGCATCTTCGCTGAGCAACTGCAATTATACGCGCTGCCATACATGAATGACAGTAGCGGCGATCAAGTTCGCCTAACCTTCGCCTTGGTGGACGCTCGTAGAATAGTTACATGGGAATTGCGGATTCAAGATGCGCATTCCATACGTAATAAGCTGTCTCATTTAGCCGCATTGATTGAAGCTGATACTGAGCTTCGTCCTCGAGTCGGAAGTCAATGCAATAAGTGTACATTTGCAGGCAAGTGCGTCTACGCTAATCGTACGCCATCATACAGCCCAGCCGCAACCGTCAAACTTACGCGCATCGGCAAGGGGAGCCGAAATAAGGTCGGCGGTACTGGGTTTCTGGAGGAGCCAAATAGGTACTATGTCGTATTCTCGACAAAAGACAGAGTATGTGATGAGACCGGGTGCCTGATCTATCCGAAAGAGGGTCATTACTTTAGTCGAAGTGGAAGCAGACTCAGCATCGCTGGGTTCAGGAAACGGTTTCCGGGAATCGAGTTGCCGGTCAAGACTCTACGGCCGGGTCAGCGGATTGCACTAGAGTGGCCGCGCTCGCTCGATCATCCGGAACACTGACGAGAAAGCCGATACATTTCATCGCCGCGCAAGCACTAAGGATTTGGCGTTGATTGAATTGAATCGAGCAACTTTCTTGCGGTCAATTCCTCCGGCTCCTCTTCGCGTACATCCACCCAGCGCGTCATCGGGAACTTGCGAAACCACGTCCGCTGGTGCTTCGCGAGCCGCCGCGTGTTGATCTTGATCTGTTCGACGGCGTCATCCAGCGAGCATTCGCCGCGGAGGTGCGCGAGAATCTCCGCGTAGCCGACGGCCTGGCGGGCCTGGTCGCTTAGCGGCGCCATCGGCCCTCTCCCCTCTTGGGGGAGAGGGTTGGGTGAGGGGGAAGCGCTGCCGGGTGTGTCAGGAACTTGACCCTCACCCCGGCCCTCTCCCTTGAAGGGAGAGGGTGTAGTAGCCCGGTCCTCTCCTCGCCGCGGCGAGTCACTTGTCGCGACCTGCGAGGGAGAGGGGGTTGATTCGCCCAGCAGCGAGCGGACTTCGTCAACGAGACCTGCGTCGATCATCTGTCGCACGCGCTGGTTGATCCGTCGCGACGTGTCTTCCTTTTCGCGGCGAATGCCCACGACGCTCGCTGCATAGCGCATGTGCGAGGCATCCCATTGCGTCTGCATGGCGCTAAGCGGCCGACCGGTGAGGCGATGCACCTCCAGCGCCCGTTCGATGCGTTTGAGATCGTTCGGGTGAATGCGCGCCGCGGCGGCTGGATCGATCACCGCCAACTCGGCGTGCAAAGCGGGCGTGCCCTCGCGCGTCGCCCGCTCGCGCAGCGCAGCACGAAACGACTCATCGGCCGACGGCCCCTCGAACATGCCGTACATCAGACCCATCAGGTAGAGCGGTGTGCCGGCGACAGCGAGAACGGTCTTGCCCCGCGCCGTGATATCTGCAATGGCTGCGTCAGCCAGTTCGACGAACCGGGCGACGCTGAACGACTCGCTCGGCTCGACCACGTCGATCAGGTGATGCCGCACGGCGGCGCGTTCGGCGGGGGTCGGCTTGGCGGTGCCGATGTCCATGCGGCGATAGACCTGCATGGAGTCGATGCTGACGATTTCAGCGTTCAGAAGCGGGGCGAGGGCGAGGGCGGCGGCGGTCTTCCCGCTGGCGGTGGTTCCCAGCAGGAGGACCATTCGGGGCTTGGGCGGGTCGTTGATCGGGGATTTCGCAATCACAAGCGTGAAATATAAAGTCCGCTGGCCCCGTGAGATAGTGACGCCGCCGTGGGCTGGGGTGAGATGGCTGGTGAAAGCGTCCACTGAATGGTGGAATAGGCGGGGTGTTGGGGTGGTTCTATTAGGCGGGTGGTTGACGTCCGCGAGGCGGGCTAGACCGTGTTGCGCGATTGTTTCACAGGGAGTTGGCGAAACCGGGGGCAGGATCGTAACGTATGAGTCTCTGATAGCGTCGCGGGGCGGGCCGGCGTCCGGGCGCTTGTGAACGAAATGGAAATATGGCGAGGGGCGACAAGCGGCTGCGTGGCCGAAGGGTTGCCCCTGCCGACGGGAATGCGAGTCGAACGGGAGATAGTGATGATGAAGCGAATGGTTTGTGGAGCGTTGGCTGTGGCGGTCGTGTGTTGTCTGAACACGATGGCGCTGGCCGGCCCGGGTTGCTGCAAAGATAAAGAGGCCGCCAAGGGCACGACGGCCGCGGCGAAGGACGGCTGCTGCAAGGATGCCGTGAAGGTGACGATGGCGTCGATGAAGGAAGGCTGCTGCTCGAAGACGGGCATGCCGACGATGACGATGAAGGTCGGCGACAAGTCGTACAACTGCCCGATGGAAGCCGGCAAGGCGGCCGAAGCGTCCAAGAGCAAGGTTGTGTACGTCGTGGCGGGTGAGTCGTATGACTGCAAGGACAAGGCCGAGGCGGCGCTGGTCGCGGCATCGGAGGAGTTCATCACCAAGTTCACGACGATCGCCTGCGTAAAGGATGGCGAGATCAGCTACTGCAACGACAAGCAAATGGCGTCGTGCAGCAAGACGAAGACGGCGGCCGCGCCCTGCTCGAAGACGGGTGAAAGCGAGCCGGCGGTGAAGACGACCAAAGTGAACATGGCGGCCGCGACCGGCAATACCGAGCCGGGCACCTGCAACAAGACCAAGGGATCGGCCGACATGAAGAACCGCCCGGGTACGTTCGTGGCGACCGGCGAGTCGAGCTGCTCGAAGGACAAGGGCATGAAGTTCATGGTGGCCGGCCGGATGTTCGACACGATGGAAGAGGCGCAGAAGGCGCGCGAGATCGTGCTGGCGGCGATCAAGCCGGTGTCGATGAAGTACGTCGTGGACGGCAAGGAAGTGGATTGCTCGTCGAAGGTCTGCCCGAAGGCGAAGGCCGACGGGAAGGTGACCTACGTCGTGAAGAACGAGAAGATGACGTGCGAGTCGTCGGCCCGGATGGCGCTGGTGAAGGCGCAGTACGAGGCGGCGATGGCGGCGGCGGAGAAAGTGACGAAGAGCTAAGTCCGTTGTCGAGATGAGCGCCGGGTGAATCATCCGGCGCGGTCACGCAGAGTGAACCCAGCGCCCGCGGCGTCGTATGCACGTCGCGGGCGTTTTCTTTTGCTCGAATCCCGCCTCGGTACGGGCCTGCGAAGCGGCGGGGTTGAATGCCCGCAACGCTGCGAATAGCATTCGCCCCGGCGCGGCAATCCGGAACCATCGTTTTTCATTTTCTCCATGAGCGACCAATACTACGAAGAACGCCTGAAGAAACTGCACCAGCACGTCGAGCGCGGCGTCGATCCGTACGGCGCGCGATTCGAGGGTGTGATCCGCGCGGCCGACGTTCGAGCGCGCGTCGAATCGGCCGGGCTGCAAGCCGGTCAGACTGACGCAGCGAGCAAGCTGCGCACGGCCGGTCGCATTGCGCTGCGGCGCGTGATGGGCAAGCTGGCGTTTCTGACGCTGCGCGATTCGACGGGCGATGTGCAGATCGGCATCTCGAAGGCGACGGTGGGCGACGCCGCGTGGGAGGGCGTCGGGCTGCTGGACCTGGGCGACATCATCGGGATCGATGGTTCGCCGGGCCGGACGAAGACGGGCGAGGTGACGGTCTGGGCGGACTCGGTGACGCTGCTGTGCAAGGCGCTGCGCCCGCCGCCGGAAAAGTGGCACGGCCTGACGGACACCGATCAGAGGTATCGGCAGCGATACGTCGATTTGTTTTCCAATCCCGAGGTGATGGCGACGTTCAAGGCGCGCTGCCGGATCATTGACGCGGTGCGGGATTTCTTGCGCGGGCGCGGGTTTCTCGAAGTGGAAACGCCGATGCTGCAGCCGATCTACGGCGGGGCGGCGGCGCGGCCGTTCACGACGCATCACAACACGCTGGACATGGACCTGTTTCTGCGGATCAGCCCGGAGTTGTACCTGAAGCGGCTGCTGGTGGGCGGTATGGAGCGGGTGTTCGAGATCAATCGCAATTTCCGCAACGAGGGGATCAGCACGCAGCACAACCCCGAGTTCACGATGATGGAGTGCTACCAGGCCTACGGCGACTTGTCCGACATGATGGACATCGTCGAGGGGTTGTGCGTCGCGTCGATCGAGGCGACGGGCGGAAACTACAAGCGTCAGTTTCGCGGGCACGAGGTGGATTTCACGCCGCCCTGGCCGCGCAAGGCGTACTACGACCTGCTGACCGAACACGCCGCCGTTGATGGACGGGACGCGGCGGCGGTACGGAAGCGCGCGGCGCAGATGGGCATCGAGGCGCCGGGCATGGACGACGCGATCATCGCGAACAAACTGTTCGAGGCGGCGGTCGAGGAGAAGTTGATCGGCCCGCTGTTTGTCACCGAGTACCCCGCGGCGCTGTGCCCGCTGACGCGCCGCAAGAAAGGCGATGCCGGCATCGCCCTGCGGTTTGAGGCGTATGTCTCCGGCATGGAGCTGGCCAACGCGTACACCGAGTTGAACGACCCGGCCGTGCAGCGCGAGACGCTCTCGGCGCAGGTGACGGGCGAGGGCGACGAGACCATGCGCGTGATGGATGAAGATTTCATCACGGCGCTGGAATATGGCATGCCGCCGGCGGGCGGGCTGGGTGTCGGCATCGACCGCCTGGTGATGGTGATGACCGGCGCGGCGAGCATCCGCGACGTGATTTTGTTTCCGCTTCAACGGCCGCAAGGCGGCGCATCGGCGAGCGGCGCTGAGCCGATTTCCCCGTCGGGCAAGGAATAGCCGTGCCCTCGCGACTCGCGCTGATCCTGTTCATCCTGTTCGCGCCGATCACGGTCCCGGTCTATCTGCTCTTTCTCGTCATTGCGAATCTGATTGCGGGGGCGTTTTACATCGTCGTCGAAGCGGCGCTCGCGCCGCTGCTGGGTCGGCCGATCGCCCTGTCGCGCGGCACGATGGCGCTGTTGACGGTGCCGGTGCTGGTCGCGGCGCCGCTCGTTGCCATCGCGCTGATGGTGCTGGGGCTGGTGCGGTGGATTGTGATGTCGCTCGCGGCGCTGGGTCGCTGGCAGGCCGGGGCGGCGACGCGCGGCAGCGCCGTGGCCGCGGGGTTGATCTGGTTCGTGGTCGCGGTGTGGACGACGATCGCCTGCATGAACGCGGCGTGGGGCGGGGCGCTGATCGGTCGGCCGATCGAGGGGCGCGAGCTGTTCGTGGAGTACGTGTCGCGCGGGCGCATGCTGCGACAGATGCCGGAATCGATGCAGGCGAAGCGGCGCGAGTTGATCGCACACCTGAAAGAGCATCAATCCGCCGCGCATTGGGAGTGGCGCTATCTGCTGACGGATCTGGAGGATGACCAGGCGCCGTTCGGCGGACTGACCCTCACAGTGCAGAAGCGCCTGACCGGAATGGCGTGGTACTTCATTCCCGGCGAAGTGTCGAGCGACGGACAGGATCACAGCCTGCTGCTGCTGGGAGCGCTGCTGTTTGTCTGGGTGCTGCTGATTCGCTGGCCGGGGATGTTCGGTGTCGCGCGATGGGGCTGGTCGCGATGGTACCTGTATGCGGTGCGCGTAGGGCTGGCGGCGTGCGCGATTTACTCGCTGCTGACCTGGGAACCGACGACGCTGTATCACCGGTTCTTTTTCGACGATTCGCCCGAGCTTCCGCTTGCGTTTCGCGTGTTCAGCCCGGCGTTGTGGCTGGGGCTGGATTATCAATCATTTGTGCGGCTGGAGTGGTATTACTTCAACGCGGCGTTGTGGCTTGTGCTGATCGGTGTCGCGGCGCTGATCTGGTGGCTGTCATGGCGGGTGAGTCCGTTTCTCGGCTGGCCGCGGTTTTACGTCGCGTTTCTCGCGGCGCGATTGCTTCAGCGCAAGCGGATCGCGTTTTTCTCCGTCGGCGCGGTGACGCTCTGCGTGGCGATGATGATCATCGTCATCAGCGTCATGGGCGGCTTCGTGGACAGCATCAAGGAGAAGGCGCACGGCCTGCTCGGCGATCTGGTGATGGACGGCAGCCTGCAGGGGTTTCCGTACTACCAGGGGTTCATTGACCGCATCAGCAAACTGACGGATCCGAAGTCGGGCAAGTTGATCGTGACTCAGGCGACGCCGCTGGTGCGCACGGTGGGAATCCTGCAATTCCCGACGAGCAAAAGCGCGCGAAACGTGGGCATCCTCGGGATTCGGCTCGATGAGTACATGCGCGTGACGCAATTCGGCAGCGATTTGTTCTACCACAATCGCTTTGGCGGCACATCGCTGGCCAGGCAGGGTCAGCCATTTTACGGCTTTGACGAGTCCGGCGTGGCGGCGCTGCCCGGCGACATGGACGCGAAATGGCACGCGTATCTGGACAAGCTGTCGCCTGAAGCACGGCGCGAAGAGACGCAGCGTTACACGCGCCGGCCGGGCGATCTTTTTCCCGGTCCCGGCGTCTTTGCCGGGCCGAAGGAGAAGCCGGTGATCGAAGGCGCCGAGTGGCCGGGCATCATCATCGGTCGGTCGATCGTGGCGCGGCGGCTGCCGACGGGCGAGTATCAGCGGTCGCCGAATCTGCCACGCGGCGAGCGGGTGATGCTGACGATCGTGCCGCTGACGCGCAGCGGAGACATCAGCACCGAGCCGCCCCCCAAGGCGGTGTTTCGATACGTGGATGACTCGCGCACGGGCATTCACGAGATCGACTCGCAGAACGTGTACGTGGAGTTCGATGCGTTGCAGCGGCTGCTGTCGATGGAGCCGCAGAAACGATCTGACGGCACGTCGGCCTCGGCACGATGCAGCCAGATCCTGATTAATCTCGATGAGTCACTTAGTCGAATCGGGGATCGTCCGACGCTTCAGCGTTACAAGGCGCTGATCGAGTCGGAGTGGCTGAAGTATCTTGACACGCTCCAGCCCGACGCGATGGAAGTTGCGATGCTTACAAATGTCGGAATTCAAACCTGGGAGGAGATGCAGGCGACGTATATCTCGGCGATTGAGAAGGAGAAGTTTCTCGTGTTGATCATGTTCGGCGTGATCAGCATCGTCGCGGTGTTTCTGATTCTGTGCATCTTCTACATGATCGTGCAGGAGAAAACGCGCGATATCGGCATCATCAAGAGCCTGGGCGGCAGCGCCGCGGGTGTGTCGGCGGTGTTCCTCGCCTACGGCGGGGCGATCGGGCTGGTGGGCTGCATCCTCGGGTCGATGCTGGGGATCGCCTTCGTGGACCACATCAATGAGATTCAGGACTGGCTGGCGCGGCTGAACCCCGACTGGCGCGTGTGGAGTCCGGAAACGTATTCGTTCGACAAGATTCCCAGCGCGTGGAAATGGTCGGAAGTGATCGGGATCGGAATCCTGTCGATCGTGTCGTCGGTGCTGGGGGCGTTGTTCCCGGCGGTGCGGGCGGGACGGACGTGGCCGGTGGAGACCTTGCGATATGAATAGCGAATTGCGAAGAGCGAATTGCAAAATTGGCCTGAACCGGATTGAGGATCGCGTGGCAAAACGAAGAGCACCCAACACAATGAAAGCGGTTCACGGTGATTGGACGGGCGGGACGCCCGTACCCCCCTTTCTGTTAGGCGCTCTAAGCCAACACGGCACAGCGGCGCATCGCTTTCTTTCGCCCTTCGCCCTTCGCCATTCGCCATTTGTCTATTCATGCGAAGGCACGGATCGGAGGTCGCGCCATGCCTGACCCCATCCTTCGCTGCGAGGGCATTCACAAAGCCTACCGGCTGGGACGGACGGAGTTGCCGGTCCTGCGCGGGGTGGATGTGCGCATCGAGGCGGGGCGGTTTGTCGTGATTACCGGAAGCAGCGGCAGCGGCAAGAGTACGCTGCTGCACGTGATGAGCGGACTGGATGTCCCGCAGCGCGGGCAGGTGTATTTCCGGCGGCAGCCGTTGTTTGAGCCGGAGGGCCTGCGGAAGATTCCGAAGGGCCGCGAGGAAGGTTTCGCTGGGACGGCCGAACCGGCCCGTGCTGCGGGCGTACAGGCTGGAGCGGCAACCGGCTCAACGGCATCGGGCAGCTCGCCTGCCGGGGCCGCTGCGTCAAGGGAGGCAAGATGGCCCCATCGCTTCCTGGCGCAGCAGCGGGACAATTGGCTGAACACGGCATTCGGATTCGTTTTTCAGTTTTATCACCTGCTTCCGGAATGCGACGTGCTGGAGAATGTGCTGCTGCCGGCGATGGTCGGTCGGCCGGTGGGGCATTGGTTGGCGAACCGCCGCGAGGCCGAGGCACGTGCGCGGGCACTGCTGGAGCGCGTCGGCCTGAAGGCGCGATTGCGACATCGACCGAACGAGTTATCCGGCGGCGAGCGACAGCGCGTGGCGATCTGCCGCGCGCTGATGAACGAGCCGGCGGTGCTGTTTGCCGACGAGCCGACGGGAAATCTGGACGCCAGGACGGGGCGGGAGATTCTGGATCTGCTCCGTGAGTTGAACCGGGGCGGTCAGACGCTGGTGATGGTGACCCACGACCGGGACCTGGCCCGATCGGCCGACGAGGTGGTGCATTTGGTCGACGGTCGGGTAGAATAATTCAGTGGTCTGTGGCCCGCTGTGCGAGGCCTGTGATTCGCCGCCTGACCACGTTGTATGGTTCATTTAGCCGGCGAACTTGTTCGCCGCTTGATATCCCGTCGCACGTCGTTCAACCGTAGAGCCCTGATCGCCCACGCGATCAAGACGAAAGAAAGCGAGGCGGGTACAATGAGCGTTTTGGAAAGTTCGAGGCGCGTAGCCAACATCGATCACGTTCGACCCAAGGGAGGCGCCACGATGGCCGAAGACTATACGCCGAACCCAAATCTCAAAATCTGGCTGAACGGCGAACTCGTGCCGACGGCCGAGGCTCGCGTCAGCGTTTTCTCGCACGGCCTGCTGTACGGCGACGGCGTGTTTGAGGGCATTCGCGTTTACAACGGGAAGATCTTTGAATGCCGCGCGCACATGCAGCGCTGGGACGCCAGCCTGAAGGCGATTCGCCTGTCGCTGCCGTGGACCTCCGATCAGCTCGTCGACGCGATGAAGGCGACGATCAAGGCGAACAACTGCAAGGATGGGTACATTCGCCTGGTCGGCCTGCGCGGCGCGGGCACGCTGGGCATTCATCCGTTCCGCACGATTCAGGGCGAGGCGTTCATCATCGTTGACAAGATTCAGATGTACCCGCCCGAGTTGTACGAGAAGGGCATGAAGATCGTCACCGCGGCGACGATCCGCAATCACCCGGCCGCCCTCTCGCCGCAGATCAAGAGCCTGAACTACCTGAACAACATCCTCGCGAAGATCGAGGCGATCGACGCGGGCTGTCTTGAGGCGGTCATGCTCAATCACGAGGGCTACGTCGCGGAATGCACCGGCGACAACCTCTTTATTGTCACACGCGGCAAGCTGCGCACCCCCGCGCCGCATTGCGGCTTGCTCGGCGGCGTCACGCGGCGACTGGTGATGGCCTTCGCCCAGAAGCGCGGCATCGCCGTTGAGGAGACGACCCTGACGCGGACCGATTTGTACTACGCCGATGAGATGTTCATCACCGGCACCGGCGCCGAGGTCTGCCCGATCAACGAGATCGACAAACGACCGGTCGGCGACGGCACGCCGGGCCCGATCACGAAGCAGCTCATCGCCGATTTCCGCGCGCACATCAAGAGCGGCGAGGATCTGCTGTAGTGCCGATCGCACGGGAAGGGTTCCGCGAGATCGCCCTGGCGACGCTGCTGTGCGGCGTGCCCGGCGCGGTGGGCGTGTATCTCGGTGTCTCGGGTAATCCGTGGTATCTACTGCTCGCGCCGCTGCTGGCGGTGTGGGTCTTTGTTCTCGCGTTCTTTCGCGATCCGCGACGCACGATCCCTTCGGAGCCGGGCGTCCTGGTCTCGCCCGCTGATGGTCGTGTCACCGAGGCGGCACGCCTTGAGCAGTGCGACGGGTTCGAGGGCCCGGTTCTGAAGATCAGCATTTTCCTCTCGGTGTTCAATGTTCACGTCAACCGCATGCCCTGCGGTGGGCGCATCGAGTCGGTGACGCACAAACCGGGGGAATTTCTCGACGCGCGGCATCCCGAATGCGGTGTGCGAAACGAATCGTGCACGGCCGTGATCGCCCCCGACGACGGCACGCCCGGCCCGGTCATCGTGCGTCAGATCGCGGGATTGATCGCCCGGCGGATCATCTGCCATGCGGCCGTGGGCGATCGCGTGACGCGCGGCCATCGCTACGGGTTAATCAAGTTCGGCTCGCGGACCGATGTGATTCTGCCGGCGGACAAGGGCCTGGAGCTGGCGGTGAAAGTCGGCGATACCGTGAGCGGCGGCAGCAGTATAATCCTTCGCCGGCGCGGGTAATCCGGTATTCGACTGCCCGCGTAATTGGCTCTTTGAGAAGCGTTGCATCATGCGAATCGTGAAGCTCGGCCCTGAACAGAAGCGCGCCCGCCGACGGGAGCGCGCGCTCAAGACCGTGGCCGTGTTGCCTTCGCTGGCAACGCTGGGCAATCTCATCTGCGGCGTCGGCGCGATCTACATGTGTTTGCTATCGATCCATGCGGCCGGCGGGGATCGCGAAATTCTCGCGATGGGCAGCGAGAAGCTCGAACGCGTCTTCCCCACGTTTCTGTCGATCGGCGCGTACCTGATCGTGTTGTCGATGTTCTTCGACGGAATCGACGGCCGCCTCGCGCGGTTCACTCGCAAGACGAGCGAGTTCGGCGCGCAGCTCGACAGCCTCGCGGACGTGGTGAGTTTCGGCGTCGCGCCGGCGATGCTGGTCATCACCATCGCCCATCCGGGACAAATCTCGCAGTTGTCGCGCTTGCAACTTATTTACTGGCGCGCCGAGTGGGTTATGGCGGCGGTGTTTGTCTGCTGCGCCGCGCTGCGCCTGGCGCGGTTCAACGTTGAGAATGTGCAGGATGAATCGGCGCACATGGGTTTTCGCGGGCTGCCGTCGCCCGGCGCGGCCGGCGCGATCGTCGGATTGGTGATTTTTCACCAGGACACGCTGCGCGATCTGCGCGAGTTCGCGCCGCTCTGGGCGCCGCAGGTGCTTGCGCTGCTGATGCCGCCGTTCGCGATGCTGCTGGGCCTGCTCATGGTCAGCCGGTTTCGCTATCCGCACATTGTGAACGCTGTCCTGCGCGGCCGCCGACCGTTCCGGCAGGTCGTGGCGCTGTTGATCGTGCTGCTGATCGGCTTCGTCGTGCAGCCGCAGTTCACGCTGGCCCTGACAACCGCGGCGTATGCCTTGAGCGGGCCGATCGCCGGCGCATGGCGGCGATTCACGACGGATGCAACAACGGCGGCGACGCAGACCGCCCCGCCTGGGGCGGACGCCGTCGTGCCGGCCGAAGACGACGACTCCCGCGATGAGTTTGAGGACACCGCGCGCCACGCGGGGTGATGCGTTCAATCCATCGCGCGGTTGGACGCGGCCGGCGGCCTTGAAAACTGCGATAGATAATCGATCATCTTCTGCGCCGGCGCGAAACCCAGGTCGCGCGCGATGAGCGTGTGTTTCCAAGCGAGATCATCTTTCCGCAGGCCCGCGTAAGCCGCGCCGAGCGCCGCGTGCGTGCGGGCCTTGTCCAGCCCGGCGAGCGGCGGCGAAGCATTCAGCGCACGCTCGAAGGACTCCACGGCGGCCGCCGAATCGCCGCGCGCGAACTGCACGACGCCGAGATTCGACCACGCGAACGACAGCGTCGGATCGATCTCGATCGCGCGGCGCAGCGCCAGCTCGGCCGCGCGGTGTTTGGACACCTGCAAGTGCGCTTCGCCGAGATTGCACTGCGCCACCGCGCAATCGGGATCCAGCTCGACCGCGCGCGACCACAACGCCACCCCATCGCGCCAGATTGCCGACTGCTGCCGCGTGATCGGCCACAACACCGCACTGGCGGCGAACATGGCGGCCACTCCGCCCCCCCACGCCGCCTTCGAATGACGCAACAGGCTCGCCAGCCCCGCCGCGAGCAACACGAACAGCGGCATGGTGGCGAGATAGGTATAGCGATCGGCCGTCAGTTGTTGACTGAACTGAATCAATCCGGCGTTGGGCAGGAGGATGATGAGGTATGCCAGCCATGCGGCGAACAATCCGGGTCGGCGGCGGATGTCGCTCGTGCACCATCGCGTCAATATCAGCAACAACATCACATTCAAGACATAAGGCGATTTCCAAATCGAGATGTCGGCGGGCAGTTGCTTGTAGGGGGTCAGGCGAGTCGGAACAACGGTTTGCACGGGGCCCAAGACTAGCGCGCTGCATGCGCTGCCGAGTCGGGCAGCGACGTTGAAATCCGCCAACGGCGCGCGAGAATCGTTGAAATCCTTCGCTCGCGCCGCAAAGATCGACACCGCGACCGCGACAGCGAAGAACGGCACCTTTTCCAATAGCAGCACGGGCCACGGAATGCACCGCGGCGACGGATTTGCGCGCCGCGCGAAAAGCCAATCCAGCAAGAACAGCACCGCCGGCAGCGTCACCGCAACGGCCTTGAACAACACGGCCATGACATAACAGGCAAAGCACACCGCGAGCCATTTGCCCCGTCGTCCGCGCGCCGGCATCCGCCACGCGCGCAAGTATGCCCCAACCGCCAGCAGAAAGAACAGCGCCGCCGGGAGATAGGGCTGACACGACGCCCACGCGACCGCCTCCACGCGCAACGGGTGAATCGCGAACGCAATCGCCGCGACAGCCGCCGCCCCGCGCAGGCGATTCAACGTCGCCTCGCGCGGCCCGAGTGCGCGCAGGAGAGCGAGCGTCACGCCGAACAGCGCCGCGCTCGTGAGACCGTGCAGAACGATGCTGACAACGTGATAGCCGCGCGGTTCAAGCCCGAACCACTCGTACTGCGCGCCGAGCAACATCCACGCAGCCGGCTGCCAGACGCCGAGGTGGTAGGTCCGCCACGCCCAGCGAACTTGCTCGACGCCGACGCCGCGATACGACTCGTTCTGGAGGAAGTTGCGATCATCGTCCCAGTTGACGAAGCCGTTGCTCGCGCAGTCCCAGAATGCGGCGACGGTCACCATCGCGACGGCGGCGCCGAATGCGAGCGTCACCCATGGCCGGCTCGACTCCGCGCGGTCGCGTTCGTGCAGAGTGCGTTGCCAGGCAGCCGTGGCGGAGTCGGCGTTCATGAGCGACATCGTCGGGCAGGTTGCGTCGAAAGACAAATGCCGCCTGGTTGCCCACGGCGCGTTGCGTTTTCGAATCGCGATGTGGTCGACGATCAACACGCGGTGGATGGCGGCGTACTCCAATTCGGACCTGAACCAGCGCCCAGAGCCGCAGGGTCGGAATTCTCGCACCCATGGAACGAGACCGGACCGCCAGCGGCGCGGCATGCGGGTTGCTCTCAATCCCTCGCAGTCAAGTGACGGGCGAAGCGGGGTCGCCCGAGGGGGATTCGCCGCGAGGCGAGGGGGAGGAGAGAGGCCATGGACGAGAATTCCTTTCAGAAGAAGCTGGCCGAGTTGGTTCAGGAGATCGGCAACCTGCCGGATGCGGAAAAATCCAAGATGACGGCGCTGGCCGAGCAGACCAAGGAGCGGCACGAGAAGCTGCGCAAGACCGTGAGCAGCTTGCAGGACTCGATTGATTATCTTCGCCTGTCGATCAAGTATCTGTTGTTCGATCTGGAGGCGACGCGGCGCGAAAACGCGTACCTTCGGAAAATGCTCGAAGAACAGTCGGGCAATCAGTAACTCTGCCCGCGCATCGCATTCCTTAATTCGCGTCTCTCATCACGCATTGAAGTCGACGGATCGCCATCCGTCGGCTTCTGCGCGCGTCCGAACGAGCTCGTGCGTCATCGCAGCGAGGGGAGCGAAACCGTCTGCACCGACACGATCGCCGCATGGGTGCGCAGCTCGTCGAGCACGTTCGCCGGCGGCTTTGCATCGAGACGCAGGACCATCAGCGCCGTGCGATCACGCCGCGAGAGCGTCATGTCCGCGATGTTTATCTGCCGATCGCCGAAGAGCGTTCCGACGACGCCGATCACGCCGGGCCGGTCATCGTTGAAGATCAGCGCGAGCGGCCCCTCCGGCACCATTTCCATGCGATAACCATCAATGGCGAGGATGCGCGGGCGACCGTCGACGAACACGGCCCCTTCGACCGCGTGCTTCGCGCCGCGCCGTTCGATCTCGATCGTGACGGTTTCGAGATAGTCGCGCTGGGCGGAGTGGGCCGCGTTCTGCACGTCGATGCCGCGCTGGCGGGCGAAGGCGGCGGCATTCACGAGGTTCAACCGCCCCTCGATGTGCGGACTCATCAGCTCGGCCAGCGCCTGCAGCGCGAGCGTCGGGCAGAGCGCCGTCAAATGCTGCTCCCCGTGTGTCGCAAGGAAGACACGATCCACGCCATCGGCGCAGAACGGCGCCAGCACGGCGGCCATCCGCGCCACCAGATCGAGGTAGGCCCGGTCGCGGTCGGTCAAATTGGCCGGCAGCCCGGCGACGTTCACCGCGCCGCGGATGCGCCCGTGCAACAGGTAATCGAGCAGTTCATCCACCGCATCAGTGGAGACGGCGGTTTGCGCTTCGGCGGTCGATGCGCCCAGGTGCGGCGTGAGAACGATGTTCTTCGCGCTTGGCAGCGGGCTGCCGACCGGCGGCTCGCTGGCGAAGACATCGACCGCGGCCCCGGCGAGCCTGCCGTTGTTCAATGCGTCAGCGAGAGCGGCCTCGTCGACCAGCGCGCCGCGGGCACAGTTGACCAGCACGGCCGACGGCTTCATTCGTGCGAGCTGCGCCGCGCCGATGAGATTTTTGTTATCACCGGTCATCGCGGCGTGCAGCGTCAGGCAATCGACGCGCGCGAGCAGATCGTCCAGCGTCGGCGCGATTCGCACGACGCCGTCCAGCGCCGTCTCGCCGCTCACGAACGGATCAAACGCCCACACCTCCATGCCGAACGCCAGCGCCCGCTCGGCGACCGCACGCCCGACGCGCCCCAGCCCGACGATGCCGAGCGTCTTGCCGGCCAGTTGCCGCCCGACAAAGGCCGCCCGGTCCCACGCGCCGCCGCGCACGTGCGCGTGCGCTTCGGGGATGCGGTGCATCAGCGCGAGCAACATCGCCATCGTGTGCTCGGCCGTCGAGATCGTGTTGGCGTCGGGCGTGTTCATCACGAGCACGCCGGCCGCCGTCGCCGCGGGCACGTCGACGTTGTCGACCCCGACGCCGGCGCGCGCGATGACGCGTAAGCGCCCGGGCTTCGCGAAGACTTCGGCGGTGACCTTCACGCCCGAGCGAATGATCAGCCCGTCGTAATCACCGACGGCCGCCGCGAGATCGGCCGGCGAAAGACCAGTGCGCACATCGACTGCGAGGCCGGCCGTTGCGCGCAGCCGGGCGAGGCCTTCTTCGGCGATCTTGTCGGCAACGAGAATCTTGAAATCAACCATTTGTGATGAACGGCGAGCACGCTCGCCGGCTAAATGAGGGTTGTTCAACGTTGCATTTGCTCGACGTTGCGATCGTTCGAAGCTGCGATACTTCGCTGCTTCGCCGTCTCCTTAATCGACGTTCTTCGCCTCGACCTTGATCACCATGTCGTGCATCGCGGCGATATCGGCCACGAGTTCGGCCGTTGGCTTGTCGCCCAGTTGAATCGTCGCCACGGCGGCTTTGGCCCCCTGGAAGACCGTGTTGTTCATCCCTTCCACGTTGATGTTCGCCCGGCGCAGCTTGTCCAGCACGGCCGCGAGCACGCCGACCTTGTCGTAGTGCCGCACGACAAGATGGCACTTCACCGGCGGGTTCGGCTCGATGTTCACGCAGTTCGGCGCTTCGCCCGTGGTCATGAAGCATTTGACGATACGCACGGCTTCGTCGGCGATGGCGCTCTGCGCCTGCTCGGTCGATGCACCGATATGATGCGTGCCGACCAGGCCGGGCAGGTCGAGTATCTCATCGACGAAGGCCTCTTTGCCGCCGGCCGGCTCGGGGTCGAAGACATCCAGCCCGGCGCGGAGGCCGCGCGTCTTCATCGCGTCGATCAGCGCCTTCTGGTCCACTACGCCGCCGCGCGACGTATTGAGAAAGATCGCGCCCGACTTCATCGCGGCGAACAGCTCCGCGTTAAACAGTTTCTTCGTCTCCGCTGTCTGCGCGAGATGGACCGACACCACGTCCGCTTTCTGGCATAACTCGCGAATGGTCTCGCACCGGCCGATTCCCAGTTCGTCGGCCCGCTGCTGCGTGAGCGAGCGCGACCACGCGATCACCGGCATCTCGAAGGCCCTGGCGCGCCGCGCGACGGCCTCGCCGATCTGCCCCATGCCGACAATGCCGAAAACCTTGCCCTTCAACCCGTCGGCCTTCGAATACTCCTTCTTGTTCCACTGGTGCGCACGAAGGTCGGCCGTGTTCTGCGGGATGCGCCGATCGACAGCCAATAGCAGGCCCATCGTCAGCTCCGCGACGGCCACCGCATTCTTGCCGGGGCAGTTGGCGACGAAAATCCCCCGGCGGCTCGCGGCGGCGACGTCGATCGTGTTTACGCCCGCGCCGGCGCGGATGATCAGCGCCAGATGCTTTCCCGCGTCGATCACGCCGGCCGGCACGTCGCGCCCGCGCACGACGAGAATGTCCGTATCGGCGACGGCCTGCGGCAGTTGCTCCAGCGTCAGATCGGGCTGGTAAGTGGTCTGCAGGCCCAGCTCGCGAAAGGCCGCCAGCTTGTCTTCCGGAAACTTCTCTGCAATCAGCAGCCGCATGGTGAACCCCGTGGCGTCGTGTGCGTGTCCTGCGACGCTTTGTCGCGTGAAAACGGGGTTCATTGTGCCGCGCGGCACGAAGTCGCACAACCGACCGATTGGATCGTATAATATTCCGGAGCGAGGCATCGCAGCCGACAACGGCGTGACCGCGTCGCATGGAAGGGTTGAAATGAAGCCATTGCGAGAAGCACTGGAAGACGCGCTGGGCGCTCGTCCGTTCCAGCCGATCGAGGTCGTGCTGAAGGACGGTCGCCGGTTTGAGATTCGCCATCCCGAGGCGTTGGCGGTGCCGGCGGGCGACCGGGCCGGCGAGATCATGACCCCGGACGGCGAGACGCACGAGTTTGACGCGGCGCAGTTGGCATCGGTCCGCCGGTTGCAGATGTCGTCGCCGGGCGGGCCGGGGCGCGCGAGTTAATCGACGGGATTCACTTCGAGGCACGAAAGATCGCGTGTCGGATACGGCCTTCATACTCATCGTGGAAGACGAGCGCTCGCACGGCGAAGCCATCAAGGAGGGCCTCGAGCGCGCGGGGCACGTCTGCCATCTGGTGGAGTCGGGCGACGAGGCCCTGGCGTCGATGCGCGCCCGACCGCCGCACGTGGTCATCACGGACTATCGTCTGGGCGGCAAGGTCAACGGGCTGGAAGTTCTGTACGCCGCGAAATCGGTCAGCACGTGGACGCAGGGCATTCTCATCACCGCGCACGGCGACGAACGACTGGTGCGCGACGCGCTGGTGGAGGCCGGGGCATTTGATTACCTGCCTAAGCCGCTCGACCTCGAGCAGTTGCGCGATGCGGTGCAGCGCGCGGCGCGCAAGGCCATGACCCTGCGCGAGAACTTCATGCTCCGCGAGCAGTTAGGCCAGGCCTATTCATTCGAGGGCATCATCGCGGCGAGCAGCGCGATGCGCGGCGTGCTCGATCGTGTGCGCCGGCTGGCGAACACGAAGCTGACGGTGCTCATCTACGGGGAGTCGGGCACGGGCAAGGAGTTGATCGCGCGGGCGATTCACAACAACTCCGACCGCCGCCGCAAGCCGTGGATTCCCGTGAATTGCGCGGGCATCTCCGAGGGCATTCTCGAATCCGAGTTGTTCGGTCACGTGAAGGGCGCGTTCACCAATGCGCTCACTGACCGGCGCGGGCTGTTTGAGGAGGCTGACGGCGGCACGATCTTTCTCGACGAGATCGGCGACATGCCGCTGGCCATGCAGAGCAAGCTGCTGCGCGTGCTGGAAAACGGCGAAGTCGTGCGCGTCGGTTCGAGCAAGCCGGTCAAGGTGGATGTCCGAGTCGTGGCGGCGACGAATCGCGATCTGAAGGAGGCGGTGAACAAGAAGGAGTTTCGCGAGGACCTTTTCTTCCGCATCAATCAGGCCGACATCAACCTCTTGCCGCTTCGCGACCGCAAGGAAGACCTCGCCCCGCTGATTCACCATTTCATCGAGCAGGCCAACGAACTGCACGGCAAAACGGTGAAACACGTGACGCCGGAATGCCTGCGCCTGTTGTTGAACTACCGCTGGCCCGGCAACGTGCGCGAGCTGCGCAATGCGATCAACCAGATGGTCGTCTTCGCGTCGGGCGACACGGTCGATGTGAAGGACCTGCCCGCGACGCCACCGATCAGCGCGACGACCGACATCGTGCCGGTGCGCCCGCGGCCGTTCAGCGCGACCTTGAAGGAGCTGGAAGTCGTGGCGATTCAGCACGCGCTGGCGGCGAACCAGGGCAATCGCGAAAAGGCGGCGAAGCAACTGGGCATCGGCGCGCGGACGCTGTATCGGAAGATCAAGGAGTATGACATTCAGTAGGGTGCGTCCTTGGCACGCCGGAATTGGCGCGGGAATGACGAAACGGCAGGCGTCGGGTGGGCATTGCCCGTCCCTTCCCACGGCTCACAGCGATCGCATGCAATCTCCACGTGACGCACAATTCATGCAGCGTGCCCTTGATCTCGCGCGGCGCGGCGAGGGCTTCGTCGAGCCGAACCCGATGGTCGGCTGCGTGATCGTGCGAGGCGGGCGCATTGTCGGGGAAGGGTATCACCGCCGATTCGGCGGGCCGCACGCGGAAGTGTTCGCTCTGCGAAAGGCCGGAGCGAGGGCGCGCGGCGCGACCGTTTACGTGACGCTCGAACCGTGCAGTCATTTCGGCAAGACGCCGCCTTGCGCCGATGCGCTGATCGCAGCCGGCGTGAAGCGCGTCATCGCTGCGACGCGCGACCCGAATCCGCGCGTCAGCGGGCGCGGGTTGAAGAAGCTGCGCGCCGCGGGCATCGAGGTCCGCGTTGGTCTTCTGGAGACGGAAGCCCAGCGATTGATCGCACCATTCGCGAAGCTCATCCGCCGTCGGATGCCATATGCAATCCTCAAGTGGGCACAATCGCTCGATGGGAGGCTGGCGACGTCGCGCGGTGATTCGAAATGGATCACCGGCGAAGCCAGCCGCGCGGCCGCGCATGCGATTCGTGCTCGCGTCGATGCGGTGCTTGTGGGGATCGAGACCGTTCTCGCGGATGACCCCGACCTGACGGCGCGGCATGTCCGGCTGCGGCGCGTGGCGACCCGCGTCGTACTGGACAGCCGTCTGCGCACGCCGCCGACGGGTCGGCTGGTTCGCAGTGCGCGGCGCGCGCCGGTTCTGATTGTGACCACCACCGCGCGCGCACGGGATACGCAGGCGGTCGCGCGATTGACCCGCGCGGGGTGCGAAGTCGTCGGTGTGCCGGTTCGCGGCAAGCTCCTGGACCTTCGGAACGTCTTGCTGGAACTGGGCCGCCGTGGCATGACGAATGTCATGGTCGAAGGCGGACCGATGGTGCTGGGGGCGTTTCTGTCGGCCGGGTTGGCGGACGAAGCCCGGGTGTTCGTCGCGCCGAAATTGCTGGGCGGCGAGGGGCCGCGCGGGCCGATGGGAGCGTTTGCCGTGCCGGCTGTCCGCCGGGGGCTGTCGCCGTGCGTGGAGCGGATCGAGGCATTCGGCGACGATTTGTGTTATACTCTACGGTTTCGCGGCGAGTGATAATCGCCGATCGCCGCATAAGGTCAGCCGCTATGAAAACAATGCGTCGAAGCGCCGTCGCGGCGCTGGTGGGGTGTCTGTTCGCGGTCCCCAGCACGGCAACAGCGCAGGTCTCGCCCGAAGCAGCCGAGATCCTCCGCAAGGCCGCGAAGGCCGCCGCATCGCTGAAGTCGATCGGCTACGCAGCTAAGACCGCGCCCGGTGCGGCGAGTCAGTCCAGCATCCTGGCGGTTGACGCCACGGTGATCGCTGTCCGTGGGTCGAGTGAAAGCCGCCACAAAGTTCATATTACCGGTTTGTCGAAACCGCCCGCGTTGCCCGCGGGATCCGGCTTCGTCTATTCATGCGACGGGGCGACCGTCTACTGGATCGATCATTCCGGCAAGTACTTCACAACCCTTCCCGTGGAGCGCGCGCGGGCACTCGAGCGGAATCTGGCATTCCCGCGTTATTTCTTCTCCGAAGCGGCGTACGACGCGTTGTTGAATGCCGATCGTGCAACGATGGAGCCGCCGCAGCAGGTCGGGCAGACGTTGTGCGACGTGGTCAGCGTGACCCAGTCTCCGCCGATTCAGATGACGACGAAATTCTATTTTGGCAGGCAGGACGGCGTCCTGCGCCGATACGAGCGCAAGAGTCCGCCGGTGGGAGCCGGGCCGATTGAGGACATCGTCTTCTCGGTCTCCTCGATCCAGATCAATCCGACCATTCCAGATGAGACATTTGTCCTGAAACCCCCGACCGGTTTTCGAGAGATCGCGGCGCCGCCCTATCTGGTTCAGAACCCTGCGATGCCCGAAACGTCGACCAACGGCAAGCACGTCAAAAACACCGCGACCGGTCCCCTCGCACCCGATTGGACTCTCAAGTCCATGGACGGGCGCGATGTGCGGCTCGCCGATCTGCGCGGGCACGTCGTGCTGCTGGACTTTTGGGCGACCTGGTGCGGACCGTGCCGGATGGCCATGCCGGGCGTTCAGCGCCTGCACAACAAGTTCGCCGGCAAGCCGGTGAGCGTGTTCGGCGTGAACTGCATGGAGCGCGGCGGAACCGAGCGAGCGGTGCAGTTCATCAAGGACAAGGGCTACACCTACCCCCAGTTGCTCGACAATGGATTCGTGGCCAACGCCTACGGCGTGCGCGGGATTCCTACTTTTGTCGTCATCGGCCCCGACGGGCGCATTGTCTACAGCGGCAGCGGCTACAGCCAGCAGCAGGAGGAGAAGATCGAGTCGATGATCGAAGCCGCCATCCCGCGCTGACGCGGCGCCTTCCCCCGGCGCGCCGCAGCTGGCGACCCTCCACACCGCTACGTGCCCGGCCTTGAGGCGCACGGCCCGCGGCCTGACACTTCCAGTCTGTGTATCGAAATCTTCACAATAGCTCCGGCGATCCTTCGCTTGGCTCGGGCCAGCCGTCCGTCCGATCGCAGACGGCGCTCGCGCTCATCGTGGCCGTTGCGGCGCTGGTACGCTGCGTCGGACTTGGTCATCTCCCACCGCCCCTTAATCAGGATGAAGCCTCGCGCGGATACGATGCGTGGGCGCTGCTGGAAACGGGAGCCGATCGTCACGGTCATGCCTGGCCGTTCTTCTTGCGGAGTTTCGGGCCGGGCGATTACACGGCGGCGCTCTCGACGTATCTGACGATGCCGTTCGTCGGCGTTCTCGGACCGACGCCGACGGCCATGCGCCTGCCCCCGGCGATCCTGGCCGTCTGCACCGTCGCGCTCTTGTATGTGTTCGTGCGGCGGCGACTCGGTGACGGACCGGCGCTGATAGCTGCCGCAATCATGGCACTTGACCCGTGGCATGTCGGCCTGACGCGCACGGCGCATGAATCAGGATTCGCGCCGTTCTTTCTGATGCTCGCGCTGCTTGGGATGGATCGCGCCGGCCTGCTCCTTGACAACGGCGCTTCGTCCCGGAAATCGACCGCGCCGAAGGACCCGCGCTCGGCTCAATTAACGGCGGCCGCCATCGCCGGTCTTGCGCTGGCCTGCCTCGCATGGGTGTATCCCGCGACGAGGCTCTTCACGCCTCTGTTCATTCTTGCCTTCGTTGCCGTCTATCGGCGCGAACTGCGGCAGCGCATGCAGTCGCCCGCCGGCCGAGGCGTGCTGCTCTCCGCGCTGGCGGCTCTTGGGATCGGGGCGATTCCGTTGATCGCCACGGCGATTCGCCAGCCGGAGCAACTGGCCGCCCGTGCGAACATCACGTTGTTGTCCGACGAAGGGGGGCGAATCCAATGGGCCTGGAAAGTGGCAGCGAATTACGCTTCAAACATATCGCCGCGCGACTGGTACTGGCAATGCGATGACATGAGTGGTGTCTTGCTCCCGGGGATCGGCCGGCATCTGATCGTGACCGCGCCGGCGTTCGTCCTCGGACTGACCGTGCTCTTAAGCCGCATGCGGCACGATCGCTGGTCGCAGCTCCTGATTGCGTGGCTGTTGCTGTATCCGCTGCCGGCGGCGATCTGCCGAGACTGGAACCCGCACCCGATGCGCACCGTCGCCGGCATGGCGTTGTACCCTATCGTTTGCGCCGTCGGGCTGGAGGCGTTCGTCGCGTGGGTAAACCGGCGACGACGGCGTGTGAGTGAAACAATGGAAGGCCTCGCGCCGTTGCCGCGGGCGTGGCTCACGCTCGGCGCTGCGGCGCTGCTTGTCAACGCCGTGGTCATCGGTGAACGATACTTCCGCATCATCACGACCGACGGAGCCGTCAGCTATCAGGCCGCACTGATCAATGCGATGCGATTCGCCGCGAGGCAGTCGCCCGTCGACCAGTTCATTCTCGTGACCAACCGATGCGTCCAGCCATCCATTTATGCCCTGCTGGAAGAGCCGATCCCGCCCGCTCGACTGTCGGCGATGGACCGTGTGACGGTGCCGGGACGATTGCGATTTGACGAGATACTCACGCTCGGGCGGTATTTCTTTACGCCGAAGGAGCCGGCTGAACCGGCCAAGGCGATGCAGCAGTTTCAGGAAGTCTGGTCGGCGGTGCCTGCGAACGCGGTCGGTCTTGTGGTTGCCCGCTGCGAGGAAGGAGGCGTCGGAGAATTGCTGGCAACGTTCAAAACCGGCGAGCCAGGGCGATTTGAGGACTGCTACGGGGTCTGGCGCACCACGCGAGCGTCGCTAAGTGACTGAAATGCCTTGGGTTAGTGAGTCTCGGAGAGCGAGGCCGTATCGGGGAATGATCGGCGCGGGGCTTTCGTTAATAAAGGTATCGTGGAGCCCGAGGCTCGCCGTGCACGGGCAGGTTCCAGAGGGTGGCTTATTGCGCGAAGCCGGTCGCCGGCGCGCACAGGAGTTCGGATCGGCATGGCCAAAACACTTAAATCGTCTATTTTCGGCGCGGCCTTGGTCGCGTGGCTCGGCGCGGGGATTCCGGTGTTGACCGCCGACGAGCCGGACGTGATGGAGATCGTGAAGAAGGCCGACGAGGCGACGAAGGAGCTGACCGAGGTCAGTTACGACGCGGAGTACTTCGGCGAAGGCGCCTACGCCAAGCGCGTGCCGCACGTGTCCGGCAAGGCGATGCTGCGCGAGGGAAAAACGAGCATGCTCGGCGCGCTGTTCGGCGGCAGCCGACAGTTGATTCGCTTCGAGGGCGAGTTCAGCCCGCCGGATTCGAGCGTGAAGCAGGCGTTCCTCGTGGCAAGCGACGGGAAGCGAGTCTACAGCCTGGACCCGTCGGAAAAGACCTACATGTCGGCGGAGCTGTCCGCGGGCGGCGACATTCTGCTGCGTCAGGGCGCGACGCTCTTCATGCGCGAGTACATCCACGCGACGCCGTTCAGCGACGAAATCAACGCGATGGTTCAGCGGTACGAAGGTGAGAAGGACATCGGCGGCGAACCGTGCCACGTTGTGTTCGTGGAGTACAGTCGCAACCAGGGCCAGGCGCGATGGTACTTCAGCAAGAATGATTACCTGCCGCGACGGGTAGACCGCATCAGCAAATCGCGCGACGGCAAGGAAGCCGCCACGGTCCTGTCGGTGAGCAATCTGAACGTCCATCCGAAGTTGACCAGCGACCTCTTCGCGCCGGCCAAGCCCGAGGGCTTTGTCACCAAGAGCTTCGAAGAAGCCGGCGAAGAGCCGGAGATGTTGAAGGCCGGCTCGACCGCGCCGGACTTCGTGCTGAAGACCCCTGCGGGCCAGCAGGTGTCGCTGGCGGGTCTGCGCGGCAACGTGGTCGTGCTGGATTTCTGGGCGACGTGGTGCGGTCCGTGCAAGATGGCCATGCCGGGCGTGCAGCGCCTGCATGAGAAGTTCGCCGACAAACCGGTGCGCGTTTTCGGCGTGAACTGCTGGGAGCGCGACGGCGATCCGGTCGAGTTCATGAAAGACAAGAAGTACACCTATGGGCTGCTTCTCGAGGGTGACGATGTGGCCGAGAAGTACAAGGTGCGGGCGATTCCGACGTTTTACGTGATCGACCGCTCCGGCAAGATTGCTTACAGCGGGTTCTTCAAGCCGGGTCACGAAGATGAACTGACCGCCGTCATTGAGAAGGCACTCAAAGAACCGGAACTGTAAGCACCCGCCTTCCAAGACAGGATTGCTCCGCAGCCGCTCAACCGGTGCCCAGCAGGTGCAGGGCATCGCGGTGGCGCTCGTGCAGCGCGGTGCGCAGGGCGGCGTGGACCGGCTTCGTCAGGCCGGGGTCGTCCCGTAGCAGGTCGTCGGCGTCCTGCTGGGCCAGCCGCAGAAGTTCCGCATCACCGATCAGATCCGCCACGTGGAGCGCAGGCAAGCCGTGCTGCCGCGCGCCGATCAATTCGCCCGGCCCGCGCAGACGCAGGTCTTCTTCCGCGATCTTGAATCCGTCCTGCGTCGATTCCAGAATGCGCAGCCGCTCGTTGTCCGCCGCGGCGCGCGAATCGGTCATGAGCAGGCACGTCCCCGGCGCCTCGCCGCGACCGATCCGCCCGCGCAACTGGTGAAGCTGTGAGAGGCCGTAGCGCTCGGCGTGCTCAATCACCATCACCGTTGCGTTGGGCACGTCAATGCCGACTTCGATGACCGTCGTGGCGACGAGTACGTCGATCCGCCGGGCGAGGAAATCTTTCATGACGCGATCGCGTTCGTCGGTGGCGAGCCGCCCATGCAGCAATCCGACGGCGCGATCGGGGAAGACCTCTCGCGCCAGCCGCTGGAACTCGCGCGAGGCCGCGCGAATCTGGAGCGTGTCGGACTCGTCGATGACGGGATAGACCACGTAGACCTGCTCGTCGGCAGCGAGGCGCTGCTTCACGAACAGCCACGCCGCCTCGCGCCCGACCGGAGTCACGACGCGCGTCTGAATCGGAGACCGGCCCGGTGGCATGCCCTGAATCGTCGTGACATCCAGATCGCCGAAGACGGTCATCGCAAGCGTACGCGGGATGGGCGTCGCCGTCATGAGGAGATAGTGCGGGGACAAGCCTTTCTGCCGGAGTACGGCCCGCTGGCGCACGCCGAAGCGATGCTGCTCGTCGATGATCACCAGGCCGAGCTGTTTGAACGTCACGTCGGCCTGAATCAGCGCGTGCGTGCCGACGACGAGGTCGATCTCGCCGTCGGCCAGCGCGCGAAGGATCGCCGCGCGATCGGCCTTGCGCAGCCCGCCGGTGAGCTGTGCGAACCGAACGCGGCTGCCATCGAGGTAGCGCGTGATGGATCGCATGTGCTGCTCGGCGAGCAGCTCGGTCGGCGCCATGATCGCCGCCTGTGTCCGGTTGGCGACGGCCACGAGCGCGGCGTACAACGCTACAACTGTCTTGCCGCAGCCCACGTCGCCCTGTAGCAACCGGTGCATCGGCCGGCGTCGGGCCAGGTCGGCGGTGATGGCGCGGATCGCACGATCCTGCCCCGGCGTAAGCGAGAAGGGAAAACGACGACGAATTCGTGCGTCGATTTCCGGCGACGACGGCAGCGGCCGTGACGAATCGCCGGCGCGCGTCGCGCGACGCCGTCCGACGGCAAGCTGGAGCAACAGCAGCTCGTCGTACGCAAGGCGTTTTCGCGCCTGGATGGATTCCCCGTCGCTGCGCGGGCGATGCATGCCGCGCAGCGCGGCGGCCAAGCCGATTAAGCCGTGGCGTTTCAAATGTACTGGCGGAAGCGGATCGTGCACCAGCGACAGGAGCCGATCCAGATGCGTGTGAATCAACTTCGCGATGACCGGCGCGGGCATCTCCTGCGACGCGGGGTAAACGGCTTCAAACCGCGCGGGGGCCGACTCATCGACGGGCGGCGCATCGGCCCCGAGCACCACGATCTTTGGGTTCACGAGTTGCGGCAGACGTTGAAACTCCGTCACCTTGCCGCTGGCGCGAACGATGTCGCCGCGGCGAATCTTGTCGGCCATCCACGGCGCGCTGAACCACACGAGGCTGCACCGGCCGGTGTTGTCGATCAGGGTGGCCGTGGTGCGCCCGCCGCGCCAGCGCCCCTCGCTGCGCACGGCGGTGATGCGCCCGACGATGGTGGCGGTGGTGTCGTAATCGAGGTGGACGATCGTTCGCGCTTCGTTGCGTTCGTGGCGATGGGGAAGGTGATAAAGCAGATCGCCGCAGGTGCGGATGCCCAGCCGCTCCAGAGCCGCGGCGCGTTTCGGCCCGACGCCGGGCAGGAACTGAACCTGATCGGTCAGCGAGGGCGCGGGCCGTGCGGCGGCGGTGCTCATGGAATGATGAGCTTCATTCCCACGGGCAGATTCCGCGGGTCTTTCAGGCGGTTTCGATTCGCGACAAGAATACGATTGTATTGTTTCCCGTTGCCGTAGTAGCGCATGGCGAGGCTGTACAACGTGTCGCCCCGTTCGACGATGTGGACGCGCCCGGGCACTTCGCCGGGCCGAACGTAGTCCACCGCTTCGGCCGTTTCCCCCCGGGCCACGGGTTCGACGTCGCCTGTATCGGTGTTCGACGGCTGCGAAGTCGACCGGTCCGAGGCCGGACAGCCCGCCGAGGCGAGCAGGATCCCCGCGCTCAAGAAAGACCCCATCGCCGCCGTAACGCGGGTGCGCGGGACGCGAAATGGAATCCAGGTCGCCATGGCTGTGAAATTGTCGTCGTCGCACGCGGGCGCTGTCAACGCGGTCGGCGGATCGGCCACTGCCGAATCTCGCTGCGAATGTCGCCGACAATCGATGCGAGAATGTCCTCCAGCGTCACAATGCCAAGTTCGTTACCGGCATTGTCGCGAACCACGGCGAGGTGCTGGCGGCTGGTGCGCAGGTCTTCCAGCGCATCAATCAGCGGCTCTTCCGGGGCGACGTAGCGCACCGGCGTCGCAAGATCGTGAAGGATGACCGCCTGCCCGGCGGCGATGGCGTTGGCGTACAACGCCATTTTCACATTGACCACGCCATTGACCTTCCCGGTCGACGGATCGCGGATCGGCCAGCGGGTAAACGGGCGATCGGGCAGGTAGGCCGCCAGCTCCTCGACGGTCCAGTTGCTCGGCGCGACGCCGGCAGCGTGCATCGGGATCATCACATGACGCACCGTGAGATCGGCGAAATCAAACGCGCGGCGGAGCAGCTCGCCGTGCTCTTCCTGGAACTCGCCCGCGTCGTCGGCGCGGTCCACCATGATCTCCAGCTCGTCTTCGGTCGGGACCGGCTCCTCGATCTTGATTCGGCCCAGACCGAGCAGTCGAACGATGCAATTGCCCGTCCAGTTCATCACGCGCACCAGCGGAAGACAGACGAGGTGGCAAAGCTGGACCGGCCGCGCCACGAACAGCGCGATGCGCTCGGTGTATTGCAGCGTCAGGGCCTTGGGCAGCAATTCGCTCAACACGACGGTCATGAACGTAACGATCAGCAGGCCGGTCACCAGACCGATCGGCCGGGCGTACGAAGCGGGCAGCACGAAGTCCAGCGGACGAAGCATTCCCGCGATCAGGCGTGTCATGCTCGGCTCGGCGACGGCTCCAATGAGCAGGTTGGTGGCGGTGATGCAGATTTGAATGGTGGCGAGCGAGCCGCTGACGTCTTCCTTGAGGCGTGACAGCAGCAGAGCGGCCTCGATTCCCTGGCGCCGCAGCTCTTCGATTCGCGTGCCGCGCATTGTGACCACGGCGTACTCGGCGGCCACAAAAAAGGCATTCACGCCGATGAGAAGCGGCACCAGCAGCAGTTGCAGGAGCAGGGACGGCTCGGGCATGGGACCGCCATACGATAGGCGGAATGCGCCGGCCCCGCAAAAAAAGGCCGCACACGCGGCTCGGCTTGCCGCGTGGTCGGCGGGCGTCGTAGAATCTGCTCCCCTGCGGCATCGGGCGGCCGCGGCACGAGGATGGCAATCAGCAATGGCAAAGCAACGAGTGGCAATGATCGGCGGCGGGCTGGCGGGGCTGGCCGGGGCGATGAAGCTGGCCGAAGAGGGCGTGGCGGTCGATCTGGTCAGCATGGTGCCGGTGAAGCGGTCGCACAGCGTCTGCGCGCAGGGCGGCATCAACAGCGTGAACACCGTGACGCGCTCGCAGGGCGACAGCGAGTGGAAGCACCTGGACGACACGGTCTACGGCGGCGACTTTCTCAATCATCAGCCGCCGGTGAAAGAGATGACCGACTGGGGGCCGAAGGTGATCGACCTGCTCGATCGGCTGGGGGTCCCGTTCAACCGCACGCCGGAAGGTAATCTCGACCGTCGTCGATTTGGCGGCACGCTGTACAAGCGGACCGCCTTCGCCGGCGCGACGACCGGTCAGCAGTTGCTGTACGCGCTGGATGAGCAGGCGCGCCGGTGGGAGGCCGAAGGTCTGATCACCAAGTACGAGCACTGGGAGTTTCTGGGGCTGATTCTGGACGACGCGGGCGTCTGCAAAGGCTGCGTCATTCAGGACATGTTCTCCATGCAGCTCAAGGCGCTGCGCGCCGACGCGGTCGTGCTGGCGACCGGCGGCTGCGGGCTGATCTTCGGCAAGAGCACCATGTCGATGATCTGCACCGGGGGCGCCAACTCGCGGGCCTATCAGGAGGGCGTGAAATACGCCAACGGCGAGTTTATCCAGGTGCATCCGACGGCCATCCCCGGGGCCGACAAACTGCGGCTGATGAGCGAGAGCGCCCGCGGCGAGGGCGGCCGCGTATGGGTGCCGCGCAAGCCGCAGGATCCGCGCGATCCGCTGACGATCCCCGAGAGTGAGCGATACTACTTCCTCGAAGAGCGCTACCCGACCTACGGGAATCTTGTGCCCCGCGACATCGCCACGCGCGAGATTTTCGACGTCTGTGTGAATGGCGGCCTGTCGGTGGAGAAGGAAGACCTGTGCGTCTATCTCGATCTGACGCACCTGCCGGGCAGCGCGCACCACAAATTAGAAGGCATTCTGGAAATATACGAGAAGTTTGCCGGCGGCGACCCGCGCACGACGCCGATGAAAATCTTCCCCGCTGTGCACTACTCGATGGGCGGCCTGTGGGTGGATTACGAGAAGGACGCAAAGACCGGCGGGCTGGTACTCGGTTCACCGCGCAACCAGATGACAAACGTGCCGGGCGTGTTTGCCATCGGCGAGGCGGATTACCAGTATCACGGCGCCAATCGCCTCGGCGCGAACTCGCTGCTCTCGTGCATTTTCGCCGGGCTGATCAACGCGCCGTCGATCATTAACTACTTCAAGAGCTGCAAGACGGCCGCGGCCGACGCTCCGGCGGGCCTGTTCGACGGCGCGATCAAGCGGCATCAGGACAAGTTCAGGGCGCTGGCCGCGCGGACCGGCGACGAGAACGCCTACGAGTTGCACCTTGAGCTGGGTCGCACGATGACGGCCAATTGCACGGTCGTGCGCTACAACGACAAGATCAAGCAGACCTTGGCGAAGATCGACGAGATCGCCGCGCGGTACCAGAAAGCGCCACTCTCGGACACCGGCCAGTGGACGAATCAGAACCTGTCGTTCGTCCGGGCGCTGGGCGACATGATCGTGCTGGCAAAAGTGATCGCACAGGGTGCGCTGCAACGCGACGAGTGCCGCGGCGCGCATTACAAACCCGAATTTGAGATCAGCGGGCTGGACCCGGCCGCCGGCGACATGACGGCGCAGGCCCGCAAGTGGTGCCAGCTCTTCAAGAAGCGCAACGATGACTGGCTCAAGACGACCATCGCCGAACACACACCGTCCGGCCCAAAGATGTCTTACGAGGCGGTCGATGTGAGTCTGATCCCGCCGCGACCGCGGACGTACGGTCTGAAAGGCGCGGAGGAAATCGAGCGCATCTGGAAGACGGAGTTCTCGGGTAGCGGCGCGGGCAAGAAAGAGCCAGCCGCCGCTGCGATGGCTTAAGCGCCCTCATACACATACGCAATCCAAGGCCCGTGACGATTCAAGTCGAAATGGGTCGCGTCTCGGGTCAGGATGGGCGCGGTGGGCATGTTCCCTAATCGGGCTGGAAGCTCCACCGCCACCACGGTTCGGTGAGCGGTGAGCGGCTGGAAAGGACGTGCCCGCCGATGAAGGCCACGTTGACCTGGCCGCGATGGCGGAAAGACGGGTTCCAGCTTAATCCGTTGGAGTAAATGTCAGGCGGTCCGTCATTGGGGAGCGGCGGCGCGACGAAGAACGGGGGGACGCCGTTGGCGACGGCCTTCTTGCCGTCCACGTCGAGCACGAGCGGCACATCGGGGTACGCGAGGATTTTCTCGTTCAAGTAGACTTTCTGCGGAAACGGGCTTCCGTTCAGGATTCGTGTCTTGGAATCAAGACGCTTGTTGAAACCGGAGCTGACATTCACGGCCGGTCCGACGGCGCCGGCGCTGCACGGCAGTTCAGCGCGGCGGTCCAGCAGATCGGCCCCGGCAGGGCACATGAGCGGTTGCTTGCCGGGTTGATAGGCGACGCGATCCAGGGTCGCGGGGCCGTCCCAGAATTCGTGCACGCGGTACACAGATTCCTGAAAATCCTCGATCTTGACAATCGAGTCGCCCCACTGCTCGCCGTCACCGTGGTGCGATGAACGACTGACGAAGTCGACAAATGAGAAAGCCACGTCGCGATACTGGGCCCGGCATTTCAGGCTGCGCGCGGCATCGCGACCCGAGTTCAGCGCAGGGACGAGGATCGCGAACAGGATGGAGAGAATGCTGATCGCCACCAACACTTCAATCAGTGTGAAGGCGCGCCGCAGTCTGGATTGGCGGTATCGCGGACTCATGCCAGGTACACCCGGCAGACCGCAGTCGCCGAGGGTGCGAGCCTGCGGAGACGATCCGGTCATGCAAAGGGCCAGAAGACCCCACGAATTCTACGACCCTGTGCAGTGTAGCACAATGTCCGTGCGAAGGGAAGACGTACCGGCGGGCCGCGGCGGATACTTAGCCATAGGCGTTATCCAGGACGAAATCGCAAGGATACTCGCCGGGGGCCTATTGTGAAGGCGGGGATTCGGGTGAGGCGATCAGCAGTTGGATGAACCCCTGAATGTCCGCCCCGTTGACTTGGCCATCGCAATTGAGGTCGAGCTTGGCAATGACGACAAGGTCGTCCTGTTGGTTCCCGGGCGTCGTGCCGGTGCCGAGGAGCCGGAGGACGAATTCCTCGACATCTTCCTGGTCGATGATGGAGTCTCCGTTCAGATCGCCGGGCAACACGTAATCGACCCAGTTCACGTAGCCGTCATAGTTGAGATCGTAAACGTCGAACCAGCGGCTGAACTCGGGAATCTGCAGCGAGTTGTTCGTGCTGTTCTCATCGCTGTCGTATCCAAATTGTCCGTCGTGCATGGCGATGTAGTTGAGCTGAATGGGAGCATCGAACAGATCCGTGCAGCCGTCTCCATTGAAATCGCCGGGATGCGGATTGGGGTAGACATCCGTCCATGCATAGCGTCCGCCGGGAATCTGATTCACATAGCTCGCGCCGAGGAGCGCACAGGTGCGCCATTGCATCGGGTTGAGTGCGGCCCCAATATCAGCCGCCGCCCAACCGGCCATGAGCACAAAGCGCGGATCCTGCTGGGTCCATGGATCGGCGTTCTGGGCGCTGAATTGCAAGTCCACCAGCGCTTCCTGGATTGAGTTCTGATTGCCCGGGCAGCCATCGTTGGGTTCCTCGGCGGCGCCCTGTCCCAGCAGCGCCGCGCTGGCGGCGTTGGTGAGCGGATAGACAAGCGTCACCAGAGTGCGATCCGAGGAGACGGTATGGGTGAATCGCAATTGAACCGTCGGCATGTAGCCGCCCGGATCAGTAAAGCACTGGAACGCGAGATTCTCAAAACCGTGCGCGCGATGGAAGAAGTCCCCGGTGAGAGTCCAGGTTTCTCCGTCCTCGAAGACCGCCGGGCTGCCGCCCGGGGCTTCGACTTGAACCGAGTGCGATTCGATGGATTCGCCACGCAGGGCGATATGAAACTCCTCGCCGCTTCGCTCGATTTGCGGCGGCGACGGCAGGTATCCGTCAAATGCGAGGCCGTTCAGGGCCGATCGGCCGGCGAAGCGTGGTTCGGACGGCACGCCGCCGAAGCGGGCGACGTTTCCGAGGTAACGGTAGTGCGGTACAGCCGGCTCGCCGCCGGTATTTTCATTCGCATCCAGATCGAATTCGATCCAGCCACAGACCGGATTGGGTCCGTAGCGGAATGGGTCGTATTCGGGATTCGCGTCGTCCAGCCAGAGCGGTCCCGGCGGATTCATTCGGCCGGCGAATTCCAGGTCGATGCGGACAAACGAACCGACTGTACTCCACGATCCGGCGAAACGATTCTGCGATGGTGCAGTCGGCTGAAAGCGGCCCCATCGGATCATCGTCAGATCGGGCATCCGATGCACCGACTCATTGAGCACGCCGATGTTCCCCGGATCGGTTCGACGAATCCGCGCGTCGATCGGGTCATACAGCGTTTTGTATTGTGCGCGCGCCGGATCGGCCGAGCCGGCACAAACTGCCAGCACGGCCCCGATCACGATGCGCGCGGGCCTGCGCTGCGACGCGGTCCACCCCAATCCCGGTCGGTTCCTGCACATGTCAGGACTCGCTCTTTCCCGCTTCAGCGAATCGATTCAGTCGATACCGAAGCGCCTCGCGCGTGATCCCGAGGATGCGCGCCGCGCGGCTTAGATTTCGACCCGTGTATTCAAATGCCGCGGTCAGAATCGCCTGCTCGACTTCTTCGAGCTTCGGCTCCCCCTTGGCAAAGTCCAGGGCGATGGAGCGGCCTCCGGTCATCTCGATCTGGACGTCCGCTGCCATGGCGCCACCACCCGCGAGGTTGAGGTCGCCCGGCTCAATCTGGTGCCCGTCGACCTGCAGGACCGTGCTCTCGATGAGATGGCTCAACTCGCGCACATTCCCAGGCCAATTATAACGTTTCAAGATGGCCATTGCGTCACGAGACAGGGTTTTGCCTTTTAACCCGAACCGTCGGCAATGTGCCGAGAGAAAGTGCCCCGCCAGCGGCTCGATGTCATCCAGCCGGTTCCGGAGCGGTTCCACGTGGATTTCCACGACCCGAAGCCGGTGGTACAGGTCACTGCGAAACTCTCCGGAATCGACGGCCTCCCGCAGTGGCCGGTTCGTGGCCGCAATGACGTGGACGTTGATCGTCCGAGGATCGGTGCCGCCGACCGGCCGGATTTCGCGTCGCTCCAGGGCCAATAACAACTTGGCCTGCACGTCGGCTTCGAGGTGCCCGATCTCGTCGAGAAAGATGGTTCCGCCGTGCGCGACTTCGAACAGGCCGCGCTTGGCTTGAGCCGCATTGGTGAAAGCGCCGCGGACATGACCAAACAACTCGGATTCAAACAGCGTGGCCGGCAGCGCGGTGCAATTGACGTGGATGAACGGGCGACCCTTCCGCGGGCCGTGGTAGTGGATGGCCCTCGCCACGAGATCCTTCCCCGTGCCGGTCTCGCCCGTGATGAGCACGGTCGGCGGATCGGGCAGGTTCAGGACATCGGTGCGGGTCAGGCGCTGGATCGTCTCCTTCAAGTTGCGCGTCGCTTCGGATGCGCCGAGGATGCTGTCCAGCCCGCTGGCCTGCTCCTCGCGATGGCGGAGGAAATGCAGATTGTCGCGCACCTGCTGATGTTCGGCGGCCCGCGCCACGACCAGCATCAGTTCGTCCAGGTCAACCGGCTTGGTGAGATATTCCTCCGCACCGTTCTTGATGGCGTCCACCGCGATACGCTCGTTTCCGTGCGCCGTGACGACGATCACCGCGCAGGAAGGCGACTCGGCCTTGATCTTCTGCAGCACGGTCTGGCCGTCCATGTCGGGCAGGCGCAGGTCGAGCAACACGACATCCGGCGAAAATCGCCCCAGGGCCGTCAGGGCGTCGCGCCCGCTGTGTACGGCGGCGGCCTCGAACGCGTGCGACGCCAATTTCTCGCAGAAGTTCTTCGCGAGGACGCGTTCGTCTTCCACGACTAACACTCTCGGCATGATCCAGCTCCTTCGACTTGCTCGCTCCTGACGCTGCGCCGGGCCGGTCGTCGTGCCGGCGCATCGAATCTTGTTCACGCATTCGTCGTCGGCAGCGTCACCTCAAAGCGGGCCCCGCCCCGCGCGGACCTGGTCAGCGTGACGTCGCCACGGTGAAGCGAAACGATCCCCTTCACGGTCGCCAGGCCAATCCCGGTTCCGTGCTCCTTGGTCGTGAAAAACAACTGAAACACATGCGACCGGACTTCATCCGGCACGCCCGGTCCGGCATCGTCCACGGCAAGCATGGCCAGGCCGTTCGCGCCGGGCCTGCGGCAGGCAACGACGATGGACTCGCCCGGGGGTGAATGCTCCATGGCATTGGACACCAGCTCCACAACGAGCTGCTCCAGTTGATGCCGATCGCCGCGCACGGTAATGGGCGTCGGTGACAGGTCGCGGTCGAGCTTGAGGCCCAGCCGCGTCAGCTCCGGCCCCAGGCCCGACACCGCACCTACGACGACGTCCTGAAGGCATACGTCTTCAAATGCGTCGCTGCCGGCCCGGGCCATTCTTAGCAGGCCCGTCACGCGTTCGCCGAGCCGCGTGCCCTCGGTCAGGACGTCCTGCAACCGCGCCCGCGATGCGTCGTCGAGCTTGCCCAGATCGAGCGTCAGCTGCGTCGAACTTCGAATCGAGGCCAGCGGATTGCGAATCCCGTGCGCCACGCTTGAACACAACTCTCCAATTGCCGCCAGGCGCTCGCGCTGCGCCGCTTCCGTCGCGCGCCGCTGCTCGGCCAGCGCGAGATCGGTCTGACGCAACCGCCAGCCGAACCACGCCATCCCCAGCGCCAGCAGCACCAGAAGCGTGACGACGTACCGCTCCATCGTCAGACGCGCTTGCAGGCTCACTTCGTGCTCCTCCAGGATATTGCGCTGCTCCGCTCGCACGCGCTCGGTCAGCAGACCCAGCTCGCGCACGGCGCTCATCTGACTCTCGTCAGCCTGCGCCATGGCTCGCGACGCCGCGATCAGGGCCTCGGCCCGCGCGCCGTTGTCCGCGCCGGCCTCGTGCATGCGCGCGACGTTCTCAAACACTTCCTCCGCCCGCGCCGCCATTTCTTCCATCAGGCGCGTCAGCCGGCTCACGTTCAACCCGTACGACCGGCCCTGCGCGATCGCCTCGTCCAGGCGAATCCGTGCCAGACGCAGCCGATCGCGCTGCGTCACCACATCCCAGTCCGCGAAGACCGCATTGGCCGGGGCGATCAGTTCCAGCACGCATTGCTCGGCGCGCTGAAACCACCGCTGCGTTTCCTCCAAGCGACCCGCCGTCTCCATCAATCGCGTCACGCTGGAGTACGTCCGCCGGTGCATGACCAGCGACAGCGCCACGACGGCCGCCGCCAGACCAACCGGCAGCAGAATCGACTGGAACAATTGCAATCGCCGCATGCCCGAAATCTCGCTTCTCTGCCGTCAAGATGACGTCTGGCAGTGAGCTTCCGCTGTTGGCAGTGTGCTTACTGTCACAGCGAATCGTGTGTGGATGCACAGATACCGCCTATTGTAATCGATGTGCACCTTCGAGTTTCGGGCAGATGATCGCCGTAAGTCCTTTTAAGCATGCTGGTTAGGCAATCATCGCCGCAATGAAAACCCTCATGCTTTAGCAAACGGTGTGCCACCCAAGAGGGAAACCGTCAAATCGACCCTATGGAGGGGTTTGCGACTTTGGAGATCGGTTCATCTGATAGATTCGAATCTCCGCACCCTGCGCGAGCGGAGAATCGGCGCGCGGCGGGTAGACGCACGTGAAAAGATCGGATCGCTCCTCGAGCTTGGCGCGAAGGGCCGCGTGATCTCGGCAGACGAGTACATACGACGCATTGAATTCGCCCGCGATGTCATCAAGCGTGATGAAATCGGGGCCGGTGCGCGCAGTGCCGGTCACATCAGCCGGAAGGGTGGTGGGCGTCTGGCCGCGTGTGATGGCGCGGTAGCGCGCCCAGAGGGCGGGATAGGGTCCGCTGGTGAAGACGGGGTCCAGGCCGACGGCGAAGACATTATGCCGATTGTAGTAGAAGCAATAAGGGAAGATGTCCCAGTCGTCGGTGAGGACGAGGCTGTCCGCGGGAGCATTCGACTTCAGGAACGCCATTGCGCGACGGACGGCGGCGACGTTCGCGCCCGGCTGGGCCTCGCGCGTGGCGTGCAACAGGTTGTTGTATCCGTAGTACAACGTTCCAGCCGCCAGGAGGATCGCGACGGCGACGCGTGGCGTGCGTCCGAGCTTCATAAGGGGCGTGAGGAGGGGCGGCGTTCCGCGCGAGGCCCGATCGAGCAGGTAGGCCGCGTGAATGACACAAAACACAGGCCAGTATTCGATGAACCGACGTGACTTGCAGGTCAGGGCGAAGAACGCGAGGTTTGTGAGCAGCAGAGTCATCTCCACGCGCGTGATGCGGCCGCGCCGCAGAAGGCGCGCTGACGTGCACGCGGCCCAAACAGCCATCAGCGGCCAGGCCATTTGGAGAAAGAAGGGCGCGTTGTAGGGTCGCCATTCGATGCCGGACTCACTCGGCGCACCGAGGCCCGTCTCAAAGAGCTGGGTGTACAGAAAGCGAAAGTTCGCGGGAAAGTACGGGTGAATCACGAGGCCGAGCAGCAGGCCGATCGAGGCCGCAGTGGGTGCCGCCAGCACGGTGCGCCACGGCCGTCCCATGGCGAATTCGGCGCCCGCCGCGGCGACCGGAATCAGCAGGAACACGACCGCGCCGCCGTAGACGTGAACAAACACGAATCCGAGGAGGGCGAGCCATTTATATCTGCGTCTTAATACCAGCAGCAGGGCGGCCATCATCAGCGGCAGGCCGACGAGCGGCGCGCGGATGAATGAGTGGCGCAGCCAGAAATGCCACGGCAGGCATGCCAGCGCCAACACCCAGAACCAGCGGTGACGCACGCGCAGCCGTCGCAGGATGTGCGCGAGCATCGCAGCGCTGGCGCCCATGGCGAGCATGGCGGCGATCTTGCCGCCGAGAAACGCCTCGCCGGTGATGCGGTCGGACCAATGCACCAGCGGCGCGAGCAGGACGTGAAATCCGTGATGGTGGCTCACGAACCCATCACGAAAGATGGTCCAATGGAGCCACGGAAAGGTCTTGATGAATCCCGCGTCGGGCAGCATCCGCGCCATGGCGAGGTGGTAATAGGAATCATTGCCGGCCACGTAGGGGGTGGCCGACTGGATGACCCACATGGCCGTCGCGCCGAAAAATGCCGCCGCGAGCATCTCGATCCAACCGGGGATGCGTCTTGAGCGGATCGCAGGCTGTGGTGATTGGGAGTGCTTTGCGGTCATGGCGTGCATCATAGTAGACCGTCAGGGCCCGCGTCGCGTCAGGAGGCGGGCGCGCTCCCCGCGCCGAGCGCCAACCAGACCAACGTCTTGGCGTTGAAGACCAGGTGCATGCAGATGGCCAGCAGCAGCGAGCCGGTCCGCGCGTAGGCGTAGCCCATCGCGACACCAAGCAACGCAAGCGGCGCGAACGTCTGATAGAGCGGCAAATGAAACGCGCCGAAAACCACGCCGGCCAGCACGATCCCAATCCACGCACTCCCTGTGGCTTGTGCGATCAAGGGCTGGAACATGCCGCGAAAGAGGCACTCCTCCATCGTGGCCGCGAGGATCAGCGCGTTGAAAAAGACAACCGCGCGCAGCCACGGCGACGTGTCGGGCTGCATCAACAAGGCGATGGTTGTGTGTTCCTCGATGACATGGCTCGGCCAGAACCGCGTGATGAGATAGAGGCTTGCGTAGAACAGTCCGAAGCACCAGGGCCAGATGCCGAGAAAGTTGATCAGGCCCCATCGCAGGTCGCGGGGCAGGCAGCGCAGGTCGATGCCCCAGCCGACCAGGCCGGCCGGGATTCGGCGCGCCGCGATGAGGAGAAAAGTGACGAGCGTCGCCGTCTGGCCCAGCATGGCGGCAAGGGCAACGCGAAGGGTCGGCAGCGCGGTCGCGCCCGCGGGCTGACTTGCTGCTGCTGCGGCGGACTCCTCGCCGGGCATCACCAGTCCGAGGAGTGAATTCGCAAGCGACGGCAGCACGAGCATGGCGATGAACGCGGCGGATACATCAAAGGCGTCGAGCGTGCCGGGAGTGCCGATCGGCCCGGGCGGCGGGGGCACGCGCAGCGCCTCGCGGATTCGCCGACGTGCAGCAAAACGAGCGATCATGGCGAGGCTGAAGATCGAGCAGCCGATGAGCAGCGCGGCGTCGGCGAGTTCGAGCAGTCGCGGCAGAGGCGGCATGGCGGATATGATTCCCGCGACGAATTGAGTTAAACGACGTCGCCCGGCGCGACGCGTTCACGGGCGAGCGACATGAGCGGCACTATATTGCAAGCCATTGTCGAGACCAAGCGGGGGGAAGTCGCCGCCGCGCGCTGCGCCGAACCGCTCGAAGCGATGCGTGCGCACTGCGAGGCCGCGCCGCCGCCGAGGGATTTCTATTCAGCTGTCACGGACGGGCCGACGATTCGGCTGATCGCAGAGATCAAGAAGGCGTCGCCGTCGGCGGGCTTGCTGCGTGCAGATTTTCAGCCGACGGATCTGGCGCGCGAGTACGAATCAGCCGGCGCAGCGGCGTTAAGCGTGCTTACAGATCGGACGTACTTCCAGGGGAGCCTTGCCGATCTGACGGCGGCGCGGTCGGCCTGCGCGCTGCCTGTGCTGCGAAAAGACTTCACGATCGACGCGTACCAGGTGTATGAGGCGCGCGCGGCCGGGGCGGATGCAATTCTGCTCATCACGGAGATTCTTACCTCGGCGCAGATCGACGAATTCAGCGGATTGGCGGCGTCGCTGGGCATGGCGTCGGTGATCGAGACGCACACCGCGGCGCAGGCGTCGGCCGTGTTGCCGTTGATCTCGCCGGCGCGGCGGACGGTGCTGGGGATCAACAATCGCGATCTGCACGCGCAGCGGACGGACGTGGGCATCGCGCAGCGCATCGCCGCGACGTTGCCGCCGGGCACGCCCTTCGTCGCCGAGAGCGGATTGAAATCGTGCGACGATGTGCAGGCCACGGCGGCGGCCGGGGCGTGCGCGGTGCTGATCGGCGAAACATTTCTCCGCGCGTGCGACCCGGCAGCGAAGGTGCGCGAGTTGATGGGGTGGTAGGGGCCGGTCGTAGATTGCAGTGAGATTGTCGGGTCTGCTGACCCGACCTACGATTGCGCCAGAATCGTGTCACTTTTGAGGCACCAATGCGTCGCTTACGCGTTCCGCCGCCAGGCGGCAGGCGATTTCGTTGGGATGCTGATCGGTCGGATGGACCCAATATGCTTCCGCCGAGCGACCGTGCGAGGCGGCGTCGGCGCGAAAGGCCGGCAGCAGGTCGATGCTTTCGCATCCGGCGGTGCGGCAGGCGTCGGCCACGCGCATGTGGATGTCGGCGAAGGGATAACTCTCATCCAGAGACCAGAAGATCGGGAAGATCGAGACGAAGAATCGAAAGCGGTCTTCCTTCGCCACCTGCGCCATGCCCGCGATCACCTCGCGACACTGCTGCCAATTGGGCGAATCAAACCCGCGGCGCGTCGTGTCGAAGAACTCGCGCTGCAAGCGGTCGGCCGCCGTTCGCCGCTCGATCATCTCCGCGATGCGCGACACGCGCGCCAGCGGCGACAATTCAAATCCCCGCTTCGTCGCTTCGTTCTGGCGGATCGTCTCGGCGGAGTCGGTCGCGTCATTGAGACAAAATCCGAGAATCACAGCGTCGGGCTTGTAGGCTGTGAGCTTGAGCAGGTACAGCGCCGCGGCATCCTTCGTGTCGTACGCCTGCACGCCGGCGTTGATGACCTCGACGCGGCGCTCGGGCGTGCGCGCCGCCAGCAACCGCTCCAACTGCCGCGGCCACGTGTCGGCCTCCTTCACGCCTTCGCCAAAGGTGAACGAGTCGCCGAGGCAGACGACGCGATAGACGTTCGCAGCCTTTTCAATCGCCGGCAGCGGGCCGCGCAGGCCGAGCGAGTTGATTTCGTATTCGATGCGGTCATCGGGGCCGAAGTAGCCACGCGCATCACCCGCGGGATCGTATCGACTCATGAATTTCGCGCCGGGCTGGTAGATCAGCGGCCCATCGGGCAGACGCGTGAACGGCACACCCTTTGGTTCGAATCGCGGCGGGTCGTATCCGCGCGGGCCGAGCGGGATGAACCGCAGCGCGACATCGGTGATGATCAGAAACGCGACGAGGGTAGCGGCGGTCAGGGCGAGCTTGCGGCCGAGCGATTGAGCGGGACGGGCAGTCGGTGCGTGCGTGGGTTGATTCACGGGCGAGACGCTCGTGCCACCCATTCTGTGGTCTTCGGGCGAGACGCCCGTGCCGCCGCGGACGGAATCATCAGGTGTGCCTTCGGTCATGACGGTTATAATATCGGTGTCGCGCCATTGCTTCAGGAGACGCATCGATGATCAATTACATGCGAATGGGCAAGGTGCCCGTCAAGCCGCATACGACGTTCTACGAGGACGGCAAGCTGCTCATGGAGCACTGCCATACGCGTGAGGGCTTCGAGGGGCCGTTTTCGATCCTTTATTACCGCACGCCGCCGACGGACGAGAACGCAGTGGAAAAGCTGGCGATTCCCGGCTTCTGCCCGTTTGAGCAGCTCGCCGAGCAGCCGCTGCACCGGCGACACATTCGCACGCAGGACTTGAAGCTCTCCGGCGATTTTCTGGACGCCCGCCGCGTGCTGCTGTTCAACAGCGACGTGCACATGAGCATGGTGAAGCCGACGGCAACCAGCGCGCGGCTCTTTTCCAACGGCGACGGCGATGAGATGTATTTTGTCTATAAGGGGTCGGGGCGGTTCGAGACGCTGTTCGGCGTGTTGTCGTTCCATGAGGGCGACTACGTGCACATCCCGCGATCGACGCCGTATCGCATTCAGTGGGACGGCGCGAATCCGGAGTTCTTCGTGTTCGAAGGCCGCGGGCACATTGACATTCCCAAGGAGTATCGCAACCGCGCCGGGCAGATCACGATGTATGCGCCGTTTTCGGCGCGGGATTTTCGCGTTCCCGAATCGCTGCTGGCGTATGACGCGAAGCGCCACGGGGCCGCACCGTTCAAGATGGTCGTGAAGCGCGACGATGTGCTGACCGTGCACCTCTTCAAGCACTTTCCAATCGACGTGGTCGGCTGGGATGGCGCGGTGTACCCGTTTGCCTTCAACATCCGCGACTATCAGCCGAAGACGTCGACGATTCACCTGCCGCCGACGATTCACATCACGTTTGCGGGCAACGAGTTTGTCATCTGCTCGTTCGTGCCGCGCAAAGTGGACTACTTCGATCGCGACGGGGCGAAGGCGATCCCGTGCCCGTACGGCCACGCCAGCGTGCACATGGACGAGATTCTGTTTTACGTCGCGGGGAACTTCACCAGCCGCCGCGGCATCGACAGCGGGTCGATCAGCCTGCACCCGGCGGGGATTCCCCACGGACCGCACCCGGGGACGTATGAGAAATCCGTCGGGCACGATCGCACGAGCGAGCTGGCGGTGATGTGCGACACGTACAAGACGCTGAAGTTGACAAAGGTCGCGCACGAGATCGAGGACAAGGACTACCACCTGACGTGGGTCAGCAAGGAAAGCGGCGAAGCCGACGCGCCGGGGGCGCGGTAGGATGGAGGCATGAACATGGACTGGCGCGAACGAATTTCGGTTGATCCAAACGTCTGCCACGGTAGCGCGTGCATCAAAGGCACTCGGGTGATGGTGTCCGTTATTGTGGACAACATCGCCGCCAATGAGAGTCACGATGCGATTGCCCATGCGTACCATGTGACGACCGACGATGTTCACGCAGCGCTGTTGTATGCGGCAGATCTGGTACGCGAGCGAATCGTGCCGTTGCCGGGTGCCGCGTGATGCAATTCAAAACGGATGAGAATATTCATCCTGAAGTGGCGGAGCTGTTGCGACAGTCCGGTCACGATGCCGTCACGGTCTGGGATCAGGACCTGCGAAGCCATTGCGACGGCGGATGAAACACTGAAGGCGATACTTTCGCGCCTGCCAACTGAAACGCATCCGTAGCCCGCTCTGCGACACGGGGCGCTGCTCGATGCGGATTCGCTTTGACGCGAATTCCGCTCCCCGTGTTAATTCGCCTGGATCTTTACCTGCCCGTTGTGCGTCGTGACGTTGAGCGGCTGGCCGCCGTTGCCCAGGACTCCCGCGAGGCGCGTGCGCGAGGCGTGCGAAACCTTCCACCCTGCGGCGATATCCACGGAGACGCTGCCGTTGTGGGTCTGACAGGCGAGGTTGGCGCTGGTCTGATCGCCGACGCGGACGACGACTTGCCCGTTGTGGGCGCCGATTTCGCCGCCGATCACCGCGCAGCGCGACAGGTCCACCGTCACTTGTCCATTGTGCGTCGTCGCGTGAATGCTCGGGCCTTGATAGACGACGTTGATCGCGCCATTGTGCGACTCGACGTGCGCCGAGGGGCCGGTGGACTCGGTGTCGATCCGCCCGTTGTGGCAGGTGACGCGCAGATCGGATTTCAGCCCGCGCACCGTGGTCGCGCCGTTGTGCGACTCGACGTTCAGCGCGAGGTTCTCCGGCCCTTTGATCTCGTAGCTGACCTGGGTGTTCCAGTTTGACTTGCGGATCCCCTTCCAGCGGTGATTGATCACGCGCCCGTCAGCGCCATCGGCCTCATTGAACACTTCGAGATTGGCCAGGGCCTCTTCGGCGTCGGCCTGGGTCAGGCCGCCAGCCTTCCTGGTGACCTTCACCTGGATAGTACTCGCGCCGCCCGCGCCGGCGGTGTAATTGACCGAGCCGTTGTGGGTCTTGACCGCGAGCTTCTTAAGCCCGGCCGCGTCGATCTGCATGTCTTCGGTGTTCTCGACCCAGACGACGGAGCCCATGTTGCAACCGAGTGGGGCAAGCAAGCAGAATGCAAAGGCCGTTGAAACGAGCGCCGCCCGGCGGAGGGATTGGCTGCGGATCGAAGCGAGAGCTGAATTCATGGCGTCATTCCTTGCGCAAGAGGGCCTGTGGATCGCCGAGCGGCGAATCTATCGAGTCGTATTGGACCACCTCTGACGGATATTTCAACGGAATGGCGCCCGCGGGCTTGCGGGAATCGTGACCATCGGGCGATCAATCTGACCGGCCATTTCGATGTATTGATTCGAGAGGTTCACCGCGCGAACATACGCTGGTTCGCGTGTCGCCGCCGCAACCTGCCCCCCGGGAGGGCTTTATGCGCCCCGTCCTGATCGTGCTCATGCTCGCCGCCGCCGGCTTGATCGGATTCCTCGTCTGGCAGCAGAGTCGCGTGCCGCCGCTTGTCGTGTCGGGCTTCGTCGAGGCCGACGAGATTCGCGTCGGCTCGCGGGTGGGGGGCCGTGTGGCAGAGGTGAAAGCGGCCGAGGGGCAGTCGGTCGCGCCAGGGCAGCCGCTTTACACCATTGACCCGTTTGATCTTCGCGAGCGGTTGGCCGAGGCGCATTCGGCCCTGGCGGCGGCGCAGGCGGAGCACGATCGGCTCAAGAAAGGATTCCGCGCGGAGGAAATCGAGATTGCCCGCGCCAAGCGCGATCAGATCGCGGCGGAACTGGCGAAGCTGTCGGCCGGGCCTCGCAAGCAGGACATCGAGGCGGCGCGTCAGGAATTAAACGTCGCGCGCGCGTCGTTCGAATTCGCGGAGAAGGAGCACGCGAGGCTGGCGCGCCTGGTCGAGCAGCAGCAGGTGGCGGCGCCGCGCGAATACGACGAAGCGGTGAGACTGTTGAAGACGGCGCAGGGCGAGCTGTCGGCCGCGGAGCAAAGACTGTCTCTGCTGGAGGAGGGAACGCGCAAGGAGGACTTGGTGGCGGCGCGAGCGGCGCTGCTGGAGGCGGCGGAGAATCTGAAGTTGCTGGAGAGCGGCAGCCGAGCGGAAGACATCGCGCGGGCGGCGGCGCAGGCCGATGCTGCGGCGGCGCACGTCCACGCGATTGACAAGCAACTTGCGGAGCTGGTGGTGTCGTCACCGTGTCAGTGCGTGGTGGAGGCGTTCGACTTGCAGCCGGGCGAGCTGGTATCGCCCAATCAGCCGAGCATCTCGCTGCTGGACTTGTCGCGGCTGTGGGTGCGGGCGTATGTGCCGGAGGGGCGCCTGGGAGAGATCGCGCTGGGCGATCGCGTGCCGGTGCGGGTGGCGTCAACGGGCGGCGGCGACGTGATGGGCCGAGTCGTGTTCATTTCGCGCGAGGGCGAGTTCACGCCGCGCAACGTACAGACGCCCGAAGAGCGCAGCAAGCAGGTTTTTCGCATCAAGGTGGCGATTGAACAGGGTGGCGAGCGCCTGCGCGTGGGCATGTCGGCCGATGTCCTGCTCGCGGAGAAAGCGCGACCATGAGCGATCCGGTGATTCGCACCGAGGGTCTCTCGCGCTGCTTTGGCGCGTTCTACGCCGTGCGCGAATTGAGCCTGACGGTGAATCGGGCCGATGTGTTCGGGCTGCTGGGGCCGAACGGCGCAGGGAAGTCCACGCTGATCCGCATGTTGTGCGGCGTCCTGCGGCCCAGCGGCGGCAGTGGGACGGTGCTCGGGATCGACATCGGCCGCAATCCGGAGGATGTGAAGCCGCGCATCGGCTACATGTCGCAGAAGTTCAGCCTGTATGCCGACCTCTCCGTGAAGGAAAACCTCGAATTCTACGGCGGTATTTATGGCTTGACGGGCGATCGCATGCGCGAGCGCGAGCAGGCGGTGATTGACCTGGCGGGGCTGGGGCCGTACATGCACCGGCTCGCGGGGCAGTTGTCGGGCGGGTGGAAGCAGCGGCTGGGGCTGGCGTGCGCGATGATTCACGAGCCGGAGCTGCTGTTCCTCGACGAGCCGACCGCGGGGATCGACCCGGTCGCGCGACGCGAGTTGTGGGACTTGCTGTTTGAGTTGTCGCATCGCGGCGTGACGATGTTCGTAACGACGCATTACATGGACGAAGCGGAACGCTGCACGCGCGTCGGGTATGTCCTCGCGTCGCGGCTGATCGCGCTGGGGCGGCCTGCGGAACTCAAGGCGCTGCCCGACGTGACGCCGCCGGGCACGACGCGGTACTTGGTGCAATGCCGGCGACCGACCGAGGCGCTGGCGGCGGCGCGCAGACTGGCTCCGGTGCGCGATGCGACGATGTTTGGCGACATGCTGCATGTCCTGGCGGAGTCGACGATCGCGCCGACTGACTTGTTGAAGCAGCTCGCTCCCGACGAATCCGGCGCGACGATCGTGCCGACCGGCGCCACGCTGGAGGACGTGTTTGTCACGCTTAGCCGCGCGCGGGAGTCGCGGGGAACGGTTGACGCGGCATGAAAGGCTTTCGCGCTATCCTGTCCAAGGAGTTCGCGCACATCCGGCGCGACCGCTCGACGATCTTCTTCACGTTCATCGTGCCTGCCTTGCAACTGACGATCTTCGGGTACGCGATTGAGACAACCATTGAGAATATCCCGCTCGCGGTGCACGACCTCGACGGTTCACAGGACAGTCGCCGGCTCGTGGAGGCGCTGGAGACCTCGCGCACGTTTCGCGTGGCCCAGCGCGTGACGAGCAGCGAGGCATGGCGGCATGCGCTGGCCGGCGGAAGTGCGAAGGCGGTAGTCATTATCCCGTCGGACTACTCGGCCCGACTGCTGCGCGCCGAGCAGGCGCACGTTCAATTCCTGATCGACGGCAGCGACTCGCAGGTCGCGACGACCGCCATGAACGCGGCGAATCTGATCGTGGGGCAGCTTGCGCTGGGGCGGGCGCGGCTCGTCGGCGAATCACTGCAAGTCGGCCCCGCGCGCGATGAGACGGGGCGTGTCGCCCTGCCGATCGAGGCCCGCCCGCGGATGCTCTTCAACCCTGATCTGGAGAGTTCGCATTTCTTTGTGCCGGGTCTGATCGCCATCATCCTGCAACTGGTGCTCGTGTTTTTGACAAGTTTCTCCATCGTGAAGGAGCGCGAGCATGGCACGCTCGAACAGTTGTTCGTGACGCCGGTCGGCCGGCTGGGGCTGCTCTTCGGCAAGCTCGTGCCCTATGCGCTCATGGCGTTTGGCGAGCTGCTCATCGTGCTGGTTCTGATGACGACGCTCTTCGGCGTGCCGATCAACGGGAGTCTGTGGCTGTTGCTCGCGCTGTCGAGCCTGTTCATCGTGACGGCGCTCGCCCTGGGGCTGATGATCTCCACGATCGCGCGGACGCAGTTGCAGGCGATGCAATGGTCGTTTCTCGTCATGCTGCCGTCGGTGCTGCTCTCGGGGTTCATGTTCCCGCGACAGGAGATGCCGCTGCCGCTGTACCTCGCCGGGTTTGTGCTGCCGGTCACGTATTTCATTGAGATTCTTCGCGGCGTCATCCTCCGTGCGGCGTTCGCGTCGGACCTGCTTCCCGCCATCACCGGGCTGTCGGCCTGCTGCGTGGTCATCTTCGCGATCAGCGTCGCGCGATTCCGCAAGCAATTGGATTGACAACGTGCCGATTGCGCAAGCAATCGAATGATCTGGAACTCGGTTATTGCGCTCGCCGCAGCCGTAGGGTGTGTCTTGGCCACGGCGGATCCTCGACTCGACGCACCCTCAGCGGCTTCGTTACTCCCGCGAAGGAGGGGATCCGGTGATGATTCGATCAATGCGGACCCCCGTTTTCGCGGGGGTGGCAGATTCGGGATCGCATCTACAAGCTGATTCAAAACCCCCTCTCCCTTCCAGGGAGAGGGTTGGGGGTGAGGGTGAATCGTTTCGCTTTGGCCGCTTCTCCCTCTCACCCGACCTCTCCCCCAGGGGGAGAGGAGTTTTGTAACCGGTATTAGAATATCGAAGCGATCTGGGCGAGCGGATCCGAAGGTTCTTCCTCGACGCAAGGAGCTTTTCATGTTGATTCGGCGATTATTCGTTGCTTTCCTGGCGGTGGGTGTCTGGCTGCCCGCGGTCGCATCGGCCGAGCCGCTGCCGCGCGATCCGAACAACACCTACGGGAAGCTCGACAACGGCGTGCGTTACATCGTTCGCAGGAACCAGAACCCGCCCGGGCGCGTCACGCTCTACCTGCATATCAAGACCGGCGCGCTGAATGAGACCGACAAGCAGAACGGCCTCGCGCACTTCCTGGAGCATCTCGCCTTCAACGGCTCGAAGCATTACCCGCCCGGCACGCTCGTGCCTCACCTGAACAAGCTCGGCATGCAGTTCGGCGCCGACACCAACGCGCACACCAATCAGCATGAGACGGTCTACAAGCTCAACATGCCGGACAACAAGCCCGAGACGGTCGCCGATGCCCTGACGATCTTCGCCGATTACGCCGGCGGGTTGCTGCTCGATGCCGACGAGATCGACAAAGAGCGCAAGGTCATTCTGGAAGAGTCGCGCGCCCGCAAGAGCGCCCAGGAGCGCTTGCAGAAACAATGGCGTCGCCTCGTGTTTCCCGACATGAAGGTGTCGCGGCACGACGTCATCGGCGACGAGGCGCAGATCGCCGCCTTCCCCCGCTCCGAGTTCGTCGATTACTGGAACACCTGGTATCGCCCCGAGAATCTGACTCTGATCGTCGTCGGCGACATCGAACCGGCCGACATGGAGAAGGCCGCGAAGAAGCATCTTGGTGATCTGGCGCCGCGCGGTCCGGCGCGCAAGCCGGGCACAACGGGCATTGAGCCGGGCAGGAATCCGCCCGACAAGCCCCGCGCATTCGTCTTGAGCGATCCGGAGCAGGTCATGGCCCAGGTGCAGATGCTGGGCATCCGCCCCGGCCGCAAGCCGATGACGACGTTCGCCGAGTATCGCTTCAACGAGATTGAGAACATGGGCACGTGGATCGTCAGCCGCCGCTTGCGCGAGATGGTCAACGCGGGGACGGCGAAGTTCCGCGGGGCCGGCGTCAGCGTGGGCAGCATGGAGCACGATGCGATCACGCCGCGTGTTCTGGCCATGGGCGAGCCGGCTGACTGGAATGCCATGCTGGAGCAGGTCATCGTTGAGATACAGCGTGCCTGCGAGCACGGGTTCACCGAGGGGGAGCTTGAGTTGGCGCAGAAGGAATTGCTGGCCAGCGCGAAGCGGGCCGTTCAGACGGAGAAAACCTTGAGCGCCTCGGCACTTGTCAACCGATTCAGCAGCGCGGTGGGCCAGGATGAGCCGATCCTCTCGGCCGCGCAGCACCTGGAGTTGCTGGAGCGGATTCTGAAGGATGTGTCGGCCGATGAAGTACACGCTGTCTTCTCGGAGAACTACAAGACAAAGAACTACACGTACAGCCTGATGATGCCGGAGCCGAAAGAGGGCGAGGCGCTGCCGAGCGAGAAGGATGTACTGGCGGCGGCGGCCGAGGCGTGGTCGCGCAAGGTCGAGCCGCCCACGAAGTCGGCGGGGAATGAGCAGTTACTGGCGAAGTTGCCGGCCGGCGGAGACGTGGCGGAGAAGCGCGTCGACGCCGAACTGGAGATCACCACCGCCAAGCTGTCCAATGGCGTGATCGTCCATCACCGGTTCATGGATTACAAGAAGGACTCGGTGCTCGTCAGCATCACCATGCCCGGCGGCTCGATCGAAGAGACCGCGGAGAACCGCGGCGCGAGCGACGTGGCGAGCATCATCCTGAACCGGCCGGCAACGAGTCGGCTGTCGTCCACGCAGATCGCCGACATCCTGACGGGCAAGAACGTCAGCGTGCGCGGCGGGGTCGGGTCGGACATGCTGACGATTTCGATCACCGGCTCGCCGGCGGATCTGGAGACGGGCTTCCAGTTGGCGTATGCGCTGCTTACCGACGCGAAGCTGGAGCAGGCGGCGTTCGACAACTGGTACATGTCGCGCCTGCGGCAGATCGAGCAGATGGAAAAGACGCCGCAGGGACACATGATGAAATCCATGGCCCGCACGGTGTACGGGGGCGACGTGCGATTCACGCCGCTGACCGCCGAGCAGGTCGAAAAGATGAAGCCGGACACCGGTCTGAAATGGTTCCAGCGCATTGTGGCGACGCGCCCGATGGAAGTGGCGGTCGTGGGCGAGATTCAGGCCGATGCGGCGCTGGCGCTCTGCGCGAAGTATCTCGGCGCGCTGCCGCAGCGGTCCGCGGGCTTCGACTGCCTCGACACGCTCCGCAAGATCGAGCGAGGCAGCGGCCCGTACAAGGCCGACGCGGTGTTTGAGAGCGTGACGCCCAAGGCGACGGCGCTGGGCGGCTTCCTCGGTTGCGACGATGCGAACGTGGCCGACCGGCGCAAGCTTCAACTGGTGTCGCGGATTCTCTCCGACCGAATGGTGAAGCGCATCCGCGAGGAGGAGCAACTGGTCTACAGCATCGGGTGCAGCAGCCAGGCGGCGCAGGTCATTCCCGACACGGGCATGATCATCGCCATGGCCCCGACCGATCCGCAGAACGGCGCGAAGCTCGCCGACACGGTCATTGAGATGATGCGCGCCTTCGCGAAGGATGGCCCGACGCCCGAGGAGCTGGCGACCGCGAAGAAGCAGACCGCCACGCGACTGGAAACGACCATGAAGGAGCCGTCATGGTGGCACAACCAGCTCGGCGACATGGTCTATCGCAAGCACGAGCTGGCGGAGCTGCGCGATCTGCCCCGCGTCTTCGAAACGTTTACCGCGAAGGACCTTCAGACGACCGCCGCGAAATACATGACCGACGAGCGGATGATTCGAATCGTGGTGACGCCCGAGTCGCTGAAGGGCGGTGCGGGGGAGAAGGGCGATGCGGCGAAGAAAAAGCCCGCGGCTACCGAGGGTTAATCGTGCGGCCGGGTGGCGCCTAACTGTCGATCGTGAAGGCGTGACAGCGTCGCCAGCGCCATCACCGCGCCGGCGAGGGCCAGCGCCATGTCCCACTGCGTGTCCCAGACATCGCCCTGCGTACCCAGAAACGCATCGGCGGCCTCGCCGGTCGCCAGTGCCGTCCACCACTCAAAAAGCTCATACGCGGCGCTGATTGCCAGGCACACGCACGTCACCAGAAACGCCAGCCACCTGCCCGGGCGCAGCGGCGAGCAGCGCACGAGGACTTCGCGCGCGATGATCGCTGGGAAAAAACCTTGCGCGAAGTGGCCGACGCGATCGTAATGGTTGCGCGACCCCTCCATCGCGTCGCGCAGCCAGTTGAAGAGCGGCACCTCGGCGTAGGTGTAGTGCCCGCCGACCAGCAGAATCATCGCGTGCAGCCAGATGCAGATGTAGGCGAGCGTGGTGAACTCGAAGCGTCGAAACGTGGCGACAAGAAGAACGGCCGCCGCCACGGCCGGCGCGACCTCCAGCATCCACGTGAATCGGTCGTGCGGCCCAACGGCTGACCAGGCGAACACGATCAGAAACGAAACCAGTAGTCCGCGATGCAAGCGTGTCGATGACGTTGGAGTTCGCGATTCAGCGGGATCGGTGGGATCGGCGGTCATTCGTGCAGCACCGCGGGTCATCCGTTCAGCACCGGCAGGCCGATGGTGACCGGCGCGGCGAGCAGGTCGTAGTCCCTGTGACCCGTGACGCGGACGCGCACGACCTCGCCGGGGTCGTACTCACCACCCTCCACGAGCGTGACGCTGTCCACCTCCGGCGCCTGGCCCGCGTGGCGCGCGGGGTAAACGCTGTGGCGGCCGTCCACGCGGCCGAAGTCGTCGATCATCACGAGCAGCTCGCGGCCTTTCATGGCGGCGTTTCGGCGGAAGGCGACTTCCTGCTGCGTCTGCATCAGCGCGCCGACGCGCTCCTCGATGATGTCGGGATCGATCGCGCCCTTCATTTTGTGCGCCGGCGTGCCCGGCTCGCTGGAATACGGGAAGACGCCGACCGCCTCAAAGCCGAACTCCACGATGAACCGCTGCAGCTCCTGAAACTCGGCGTGGGTCTCGCCTGGGAAGCCCGCGATGAAGGTTGTGCGAATCGCGACGCCGGGGATTCGCTCGCGCAGCTTCGCCAGCAGCGTCTCGGTCTCCCGGCGCGTGACCCGTCGGTGCATCGCTTTCAACACGCGGTCGTTGATGTGCTGCAGCGGAATGTCAATGTACTTGGCGATCTTTTCGCTTTGCGCGATGGCGTCGATCATCTCGTCGGTGAAATCGCTCGGGTACGCGTACATCAGGCGAATCCAGCGCACGCCGTCGAGCGTGTTGAGCGTGCGTAGCAGCCCCGCGAGGCCCGGCTCGTAGCCGATGTCCTGCCCGTAGCTCGTCGTGTCCTGCCCGATCAGGTTCAGCTCCAGCGCGCCATCGTCGATCAGCTCGCGCGCTTCGGCCATGATCTCGTCGGGCGTCTTGCAGTGCATCGGCCCGCGGATCGAGGGAATCGTGCAGAAGGTGCACTTCTGGTTGCAGCCCTCGCTCATGCGCAGGTAGGCGTAGTGCGTCGGCGTGAGACGCAGGCGGGCGCGATCGGAGCGGTTCGCTTCGGTCCAGCTTGCGGCGTGGTAGTCGCCGAGATAGGTGTCCGGCGCGAGGATGGGAAGGCTGCGCGACTTGGCTGCCACGTGGGCCTTCCTGGACTTCGCGCTCGAAGCAGCCTTCGTGTCGGCCACGTTGGACTTGGCGCGGCGGCGCTTGCCGCCCAGCACGGCGCGCACCACGTCCTGCCGGTTGTTGACCCCCACGAGTGCGTCGATCTCGGGTACCTCGTCGATCAGCCCGCGGCCATCGCGCTGCACGAGGCAGCCGGCGACGACGATGCGCTGAAGGTCGCCCGCGCGCTTCTGCTCGGCGAGTTCGCGGAGAATGCCGACCGCCTCCTCGCGCGAGGCCGCCAAGAAGCCGCATGTGTTGACCACCACCACGTCAGCGCCGTCATCGGGCTGGACGATGGGGCAGCCTGCCTCGGCGATCAGCCCGAGCATCTTCTCGGAGTCGACGAGGTTCTTGGGGCAACCCAGGGAGACGAAGGATACAGATGGCGCGGCCAAAGAGGACTCCCGAAGGCGAATTCAGGCGATGGAGGACAACGAAAACAACGCCACAAGTATAGCAGATTCGGCGTAATCCGCATCCTCTCGCGTTTTCTTGCAGCCTTTTCGAAGCCGACGGATTGCCATTCGTCGGCTCCGTACTTAGGCAATCGGACGCGTCGCTTCCCGAATGGAAATATGGCGGCGGATTGACAGAAACAGCACGCCGGAGATCAACCCCAGCACGAAGCAGCAACCCCAGATGTAGCCGCCGCCGAACCGCGCGAGGACTTCCCCGCCGATCGGCGCGCCGATCATGTTGGCGCTGGAGAAACACAGGCCGAAGACGCCCATGTAGCGCCCGCGCATGTCGGCCGGCGCGAGGTCCGAGGCGACTGACACCAAGAATGGCAGTTGCATCAGCTCGCCGATGGTCCAGACGAAAATCGTCCCCGCGAATTCGATGGGTGTGTGGGCGAAGGCGGTGAGTCCGTAGCCCGCGCCGACAATGACCGTCGACAGCGCGATCATGCGGCCGCGATCGAAGCGACGCAGCAGCGTCGTGAAGGGCAACTGCAGAACGACAATGAGCGCGCCGTTGAGCGCGATCAGACGGCCGTAGGTTTTTGCGCCGATGCCGTGCTCGCGCGCGAAGAGCGGCAGCGTGGAGAGATGCTGCATGTAGCACATGCTGATGCAGAGCGTGGCGAGGCAGAAGATGAGGAAGACCCGGTCGCGTCCGAGGCGAGCGAGCGCGGGACGCCAGCCGACTTCGATGGGCGGCGCAACATGGCCGGCCGGGGCATCGGAATCGGCTGGCGGGGAGCTTCCAGCGGAATGGACGGCCTGCGCGCGAGCGAGGTGGATCGTCTCGCGAAGGGCCAGCAGGATGATGACGGCGTACACGGCGGAGGTCGCGGCGTCGGCGAAAAAGATCGTGCCGAATGAATACCGCTCCACCACTTCACCGCCGATGACCGGGCCGACGGCGAAGCCGAGGTTGACGGAGAAATAGAGCAGGGCGAAGGCGGTGGGGCGCTGCTCGGGGGTGGTGACGTCGCTGACCATGGCGCTGGAGGCCGGGCGGTACATCTCGCCGAGGAATCCGAAGACAAAGACCGCGGTCTGAAGGTGCCATGACTTTGTCAAAACGGTGAAGACGCAGAGAACGGCCGCGCCGCCGACGAGGCTTAACAGCATGATGCGTTTGCGCCCCAGCCAGTCGGCGAGGTGCCCGCCGACCAGCGCGGCGACGATCGCGCCCGCCCCGAAGATGCCCATGGTGCGCGTGGCGAAGCGCTCGCCCAGGTGCAGATGTTCCTCCAGGTAGATCGTGAGAAAGACAATGAAAAACGCCCCGGCGCGATTGATGAACGAACCGAGCGCGAGGATGTAGACGGTGCGGGGCAGCTCGAGATAGGGGCGGATCATGGAATTGCTCAAGGGTCGATGCGCGGTGCGAACCGCGATCGCGGCGGGCATTCGACACGAGGAGGATGGAGAAAGCGAGCAAGGCGAAGGCGCGGTGAACGCGTCCGGGAGCGCGGCGCGTCGTGCAAGGATCGTGTTACGACTCGATCACGGGTCGAGGAACAGGAGAATGAACAGGAAAAGGTCGTCGAAGTCAACATCGTTGTCGCCGTCGAGATCGGCCAGAGCGCACGAACCCTGTGCATTGCCCTGCAGCAGGCACGTGATGAACGCAGCGATGTCATTCCCGTCCAGCACATCATCGCCATTGAAGTCGCCGTCCAGATCGCATTCATCGGGCGAATCGTTGTCATTCAGGTCGTGCGCCAGGCCTTCGGCAATCTCGCACTCGTCGGCGAGGTAGTTCCAATTGCAGTCGGCGAGGTAGTATTCGCAGCCGTCGGGCACGCCGTTCTGATCGCAGTCGCCGCAGGCCGGATCGTTCGCGCAGTCAGCGATGTCGCAACCGTCGGGCACGCCGTTGTCATTGCAGTCGGCGCAGGACGGGTTGCCGTCGCAGCCGGCGATTTCGCAGGCATCGGGCATGCCATTGTTGTTGCAATCGATGTTGTCGTCGTAGCCGGGGCACTGGTCGTCGCAATCCAGGACACCGTCTTCATCCGAATCGCCCGTCTCCACGGTGACGTACATCGAGCACGTCGTCTGGTTCTGGCAGGCATCGACCACCGTGAAGACGATCTCGGTCTGCCCCAGCGGCAGCGGCGCGCCGGGCGCGGGCGACTGCGTCACCGCCGGCTGCGATGTGCAGGCGTCCGAGGCGCTGACCAGCCCGGTGTAATCCGGCGCGGAGGCCAAGCAGCCCGATTCGGCCGGCAGCACGTCTCCGGTCGGGCAATCGTCAACGGACGGCGCCTGCGAATCGACGACGGTGATCAACTGGTTGGCATGCGTCGCGTTGCCGCAGACATCCATCGCGGTCCACGTGCGAAGGATTGTCTTCGGGCAGTCGCCGATCGGCTCGTGATCGACATAGGTCGGGGCCTGAAACAGGTCATTGCAACCGTCGGAAGCGATCAATTCGCCCGTCGCGGCCGGCGTGAGGTCGTCGCCGCATTCCACCACGGCGTCGGCTGGCACGGTCAGGACCGGCCCAGTCTCGTCGACGAGGACGATTCCCTGCTGGCAGAATTCGCTCTTACCAAGGTCGTCGGTCACGCGCCACGTGCGGACGATCAGCGCCGAGCACGAGTCGCCTTGGATCTCATCGGATGACGAGACATTGACCTGATCATCGCAATCGTCCACGCCCGTCGCCACGTTCAATGCTGGATTCAGACCGGGGATCACAGACGACCCGCACGGAAGCGTCACGTTTGGCGGGCAGGAAATGGTCGGCGGGCCCAGGTCCGAGCAGATCGGATTCGGGTTGCCGGTGGGATCGGGCGCGGGCACGATGAAATAAACCGTCCCACCTGCCACATAGTCGACATTCAGGACATAACTTGCCTTCAGCAGAATCGTGCCGATCGCCAGCGACGCGTCACCGCCACTCGGTGCGCCGACGCGTGCGATGACCTCGATCCGCTCGGCGGTCGTGCGCAGAATGCTCTTGATGGATTCGGGACCGATCGGCGCAAGGGCCAGTCGCGTTTCGCGCACCGCCACGCCGCCGACGGTAAAGGTTGCGTCGACGTCGACAGGGAGACCGGACTCGTTTTGTGTCACAAGGCGGATCGAACCCTGATCAACAATGGGGACATCGGCCGTCTGGCCCGTGAGCTGCGCAAACAGATCGCATCCGGCGATTCCGGAAGCAAGCGACGAGGCGCAGAGCGCCAGCGCCAGGAATGACCGAAGCGAGGATTTCATTAACAGCTCACTAGATGGGCGAATCGCCCCGCGGCGGCTCGATCTCGCCGCCATTGTACGGCAAATCCATTTCCCTTCCCAACGTACCCCCAATTAAACGCTCGAAGGCACCGTCGGACAAGGCCACATCGTAAATATCTGCCCGATAAGCCCAGGGAGGCTTGCACGAGCCTAAGGGGCGGTCCGATTGGCAGCACCAGGGGATTTTTTTACCCGTTATGGGTTCAGACGGCCTCACCCGATCGTATTCGCACGGCGGGACAGCATGATCCGCTGCCAATTGCGGCTCGCCGGAGTTCGACCCAGCGCCGCCCCAATTACCGACGACGCGTCCGCAATGGCGGCCAAGTCAACTCCGGTTTCGATCCCCATTCGGTCCAGCAGGTAGACCAGATCTTCGGTCGCGAGATTACCTGCCGCGCCAGGGGCATAGGGACAACCCCCTAGACCGCCTGCCGACGAATCGAACGTCGCGATTCCAAGTTGCAGCCCCGCGCAGACGTTGGCCAGCGCGGTGCCGTAGGTATCGTGGAAGTGCAGCGCAATGCGATCCGCCGGCACGCGCTCCAGCACGAAACCCACCGTGTCCATCACGTCGGACGGCGCGGCCGCTCCGATGGTGTCGCTGATAGCGATTTCGCCCGCTCCCATATCAATCAACCGCTCGGCCAGATCGCGCACCTTTTCGCGCGCGATGCGGCCCTCGTAGGGGCATTCGAAGCAGGTCGAGAGGTACGCGCGGGTCGTAAAAGTTCGTCGGGCGGCGTCTTGGAGAATCGGCGCGAAGACCGAGAGCGACTCCTCAATGGTCATGCGGATGTTCTTCGCCGTGAACGACTCCGACGCCGCGGTGAACACGGCGATGCGCTCGATGCCGGATTGCAGGCACCGATCCCAGCCGATCGCATTCGGCACGAGCGCCGAGTAGGTGACGCGGTCGCGATGGGGCAGTTGGCGTGCCAGTTCCATGGCGTCGGCCAGTTGCGGCACGGCTTTGGGGTGGACGAACGATGTCGCCTCGATGTCGCGCAAGCCGGCGGCGGCGAGCTTCTCAATGAATTGCAGCTTGATGTCGGTCGGGATGGGCGTCGATTCGTTCTGCAGGCCGTCGCGCGGGCCGACCTCGACGATGCGGACGCGACGTGGATGGCCATTTGAAGTTAATACAGTCATGACAGAATTGTATGGCGGTTGTCGAATCGCCGGAATGCAGGAGGCAGGCCGGCAGATGTGGACTACTCGGCTGTGCGCCGCGATGTCTCTTCCGAGCCGCGACCGTCAGGGAGCGCCGAGGGGCGTTTCAGGTTCGAGCGGACCTTCAAAGGTGAGCGATTGACCATGGCCGAAGCATCGCGCGGCACTCCCTGATGGTCGCGGCTCGGATACCTGACTCATTCGGCATTCTCCGCGAAGCGGAGCAGCACCACCCCCATCTCGACGAGCTGCCCCGCGCGGCAGCAGACTTCGGCCACGCGGCCGGCGTGCGGCGCGGAAAGCGCCATCTCCATTTTCATGGATTCCATGACGATGAGGGGTTGATGTGCCGCAAACGTGTCGCCCGCAGCGGCGTTGACCTTCAGGACGGTTCCCGGCATTGGCGCGGTGAGCTGCCCGGTTAAGGCCGCCGAGGTGGACGCACCGGTCGCGCGGCGCGCCGTGCGCCGAGGCACGTCAAACCGCCACAATCGGCCCAGCATCCAGAGTTCGATCGTGTCGTCGCGGCGATGCGCGTGAAACGGAACGAGTCGCCCGTGGAGATGCAGGCTACCGCGCGACGCCGCCGCGCCCGCGTTGCCGGTGTCGTGCCAGTCGATGCGCACATCGACGCGCCGGTCGCCGAGATTGATTGTGAAATCGTGCCCCGCGTCGCCGTTCGCGCGCTCGATGGCGACATCGAGTGGCTTCGCATCTCCGGCGGAAGTCTCGGCAATCGGAATGAGCTGGACACGTTGCATCAGACGTTGCTCCATCGGCCGACGCCGTGCCAGGGGCCGTCCGCGGTGGTGGTATCGCTCGCAGGTGAAAAGCCGCGCGGGCTGAAGCCCGCGGCTCGTTGCGAGCCGGACTGTTGCGTGCGCGAGGCGCCCCGGCCAGCCGGCGCGTGCGCGCCCATCGTCGTGGCGACCAGCGCGGCGGCGATGATCGCCTCTTCCGGCGGCGCGGCGAGCGGCGCGCGAACGGCGTGCTGCTCCAGAAAATGCGTGTGCAGTCGACCGGCGCGAAACTCGGCGTGAGAGACCACGTCGCGTAAAAAGGCGACGTTTGTCGTCACACCGAGCACGGCGTAATCCTGCAGCGCCCGCCGCATGCGCTCGATGGCTTCGTCGCGCGTGTTCGCGTGAACGATCAGTTTCGCGAGCATCGGATCGTAATGCACCGAGACCTCGCTGCCGCGCTCCACGCCGCTGTCCACCCGCACGCCCGGCCCGGTCGGCGGCTCGTAGCAGGCGATGACGCCGACCGACGGCATGAAGTTGCGCGACGCGTCCTCGGCGTAAATCCGCGCTTCGATCGCGTGACCGATCTGGCGGAGGTCATCCTGTCGAAACGGCAGCGGCTGCCCCGCGGCGACCAGTACCTGCGCCCTGACGAGATCGCGCTGGGTGACAGCCTCGGTGACCGGGTGCTCCACCTGCAAGCGCGTGTTGACTTCGAGGAAGTAGAACTCGCCGGACTCGGAAAGAATGAACTCGACCGTGCCGGCGTTGGTGTAGCCGATGGCCTTGGCCGCGCGCACGGCCGCACCGCAGATCTGCTCGCGCAGAGCGGGTGACAGCGCGGGCGAGGGCGACTCCTCGATGATCTTCTGATGCCGGCGCTGGATAGAACACTCGCGCTCGAAGAGGTGTACGACGTTGCCGTGATGATCGCCGAAAATCTGCACCTCGATGTGGCGCGGGTTGACGAGGTACTTTTCCAGGAACACGCGGCCGTCGCCGAAGGCCGCCGTCGCCTCGCGCCGGGCTGATTCCAATCCAGCGGCCAGTTCCTCGGGCTTCTTCACGACGCGCATGCCCTTGCCGCCGCCGCCGGCCGCCGCCTTGATCAGCACCGGATAGCCGATGCGATCGGCGTGTCCGGCGATCGTGTCGAAGTCGTCGAGCGCGTCGCCCGACCAGCCCGGCACAATCGGCACGCCAGCCGCCGCGAACTTCGCCTTGGCCACGATCTTGTCACCCATGTCGCGGATGACGTCGGGCGTCGGGCCGATGAAGGTGATCATCGCGTCGGCGCAGGCGCGGGCGAAGTCCTCGTTCTCGGAGAGAAAGCCGAAGCCGGGATGAATCGCGTCGGCCCCGCAGCGGCGGGCGATCTCAATGATCTTGTCGCCACGCAGGTACGTTTCGGCCGACTTCGCGCCTTCCAGCGGGTACGCCTCGTCGGCCGCGCGGACATGCAGCGCGCCGGCGTCGGGATTGGAATACACCGCGACGACGCCAATGCCCATCTCGCGCAACGTCGCCGCGATTCGCACGGCGATCTCGCCGCGGTTGGCGATCAGGATTTTGCGGAAGAGTTTCATGGCGGGGCAGTGGTCAGTAGTCAGTGGTTAGTGGTTAGTGGTTGGGTTCGTAGGGTGGGCTTTACCCACCCATTCGAATACCTGGACACCCATGGGGCGGGCCGTGCCCACCCTGCGATTCTTACCAGTTTGGTTTACGCTTCTCCAAGAACGACTTGAGACCTTCCTGCCCTTCCGGCGAGACGCGAATCTCGGATATCTGCCGCGTCGTGTACGCCTGCACATCGTCCCAGTTTTGACCGGCCACGCGACTAAGAATCCGCTTGCACGCCGCGACCGCCGCAGGGCCGTTGCCGCTGACGCTCGCGCCGATCTGCTCAATCCACGGGTCAAGCTCGTTCGCGCTTTCCACCACATGCGACACAAGCCCGATGCGATGCGCCTCGCGCCCGTCAAACCGCTCGGCCGTCAGCGCGTACCGCCGCGCGTGCCCCGCGCCGATCTTTTCCAAAACAAACGGCGAGATCACCGCCGGGACGATTCCCAGCTTCACTTCGCTCAAACAGAACATCGATTCGGCTGTCGCCACGGCCATGTCGCACGCCGCCACGAGCCCCACGCCACCGCCGAACGTCGCCCCGTGAACTTGGACCACCGTCGGCCGCGGGCACTCGCGTATGGTGCGAAGCATCTTCGCCAGCACGTTCGCATCGGCCACGTTCTCCTCGATCGTGTAGCCGACCATGCGTTTCATCCAGTTGATGTCGGCCCCGGCGCAGAAACTCTTTCCCTCGCCCTCCAACACGATCAGGCGCACGCGCGCGTCTGCGCCGAGCGATGCAAACGCCTCCGTCAGCTCCGCCATCATCTCGTCGTTGAAGGCGTTGTGCAGCTCCGGCCGCGCCAGCGTCACGCGGGCGATCGGGCCTTGCTCGACGATTCGAATGAACGACGGCATTCGGTTCTCTCCCAGCGCGCTTCGTAACTGCCCTACATTCTAAACACGCCCACGCGGCGCCTGGGGAACGGCGCGTTCAGCGACGCCGCAATGCCCAGCGCCAGCACACGGCGGGTGTCGATCGGATCGATCACGCCGTCGTCCCACAGGCGCGCCGTGCTGTAATACGCGCTGCTCTCGTGCGCGTACTTCTCCAGCGTCGGGCGCTTGAATGCCTCCTCCTCCGCAGCGGTCATCGCTTTCTTCTTCTCGCGCGCGAGCTGGTCCTTCTTCACCGTCAGCAGCACGTTGGCCGCCTGCTCGCCGCCCATGACGCTGATCCGCGCGTTGGGCCACATCCACAGCATGCGCGGGCTGTACGCTCGGCCGCACATGCCGTAATTCCCCGCGCCGTACGACCCGCCGATGATGACCGTGAACTTCGGCACGGCCGCGTTGCTGACCGCGGCGACCATCTTCGCGCCGTCCTTGGCGATGCCGCCGGACTCGTACGCTTTGCCGACCATGAAGCCGGTGATGTTTTGCAGGAACACGAGCGGCACGCCGCGCACGCTGCACATTTCGACAAAGTGCGCCGCCTTCTGCGCGCTCTCGCTGAACAGCACGCCGTTGTTGCCGACGATGCCGACCGGGTAGCCCCAGATGTGCGCGAAGCCGCAGACGACCGTCGAGCCGTACAGCGCCTTGAACTCGTGAAACCGGCTGCCGTCGACGATCCGCGCGATGATCTCGCGCACGTCGTATGGCTTACGAATGTCTTTCTGAATCACGCCGTAGATTTCAGCCGGGTCGTAGGCCGGGTCCTCCGGCGGCATCATTTTCAACGCGGTGCGCCGCGGCGCGCCGAGATGCTCAACGATGTGCCGTGTGATGGCCAGCGCGTCCTCGTCGTTCTGCGCGAAATGATCGGTCACGCCGCTTGTGCGACAGTGAACGTCGGCCCCGCCAAGTTCTTCCGCCGTGACTTCCTCGCCCGTCGCCGCCTTCACCAGCGGCGGACCGCCGAGGAAGATCGTCCCTTGATTGCGGACGATGATCGATTCATCGCTCATCGCGGGAACGTACGCGCCGCCGGCCGTGCAGGAGCCAAGCACGACGGCGATCTGCGGAATATTCCGCGCCGACATCTGCGCCTGGTTGAAGAAGATCCGCCCAAAGTGTTCCTTGTCGGGAAAGACATCGGCCTGGAGCGGCAGAAAGGCCCCGCCTGAATCGACGAGGTAAATGCACGGCAGGTGATTTTCCTGCGCGATCTCCTGCGCCCGCAGGTGCTTCTTCACCGTGATGGGGTAATACGTCCCGCCCTTCACCGTCGCGTCGTTGGCGACGATCACGCATTCGCGACCGCTGACCCGGCCGATGCCGGAGACCATTCCCGCCCCGGGCGCTTCGCCGTCGTACATCTCCCATGCGGCGAGCGCGCTGAACTCCAGGAAAGGGCTGTCGGGATCGATCAGCCGTCCGATGCGATCGCGCACGAACAGCTTGCCGCGGGCGCGATGCTTCTGCACCGCCGCGTCGCCGCCGCCGAGTTTGACGGTCGCCAGCTTTGACTTGAGTTCATCCACGAGGCCGCGCAGGTGCGCGGCGTTCTCGGCAAAGGTAGGATCGCCGGGTCGAACTTGCGTTGGAAGAATGTCCATGCGGTGCGCGCCGAAGTACGTGGAAGTTGTGAAAGCTTTACTTTAGCACAGTTTCGGCGGCGCGCGTAGCGAAGGGATCGCGCCGATCCCGGACCGCCTCGGCGTCAGACCGCGCTGGTCGATTCCACTGCACGCTGGGCCTGGATCATGTCGTAGATTTGATTCACCAGCGCGTCGACGCCGCGGCCGCTCACGCCGGAGATGCCGAGCACGGGTCGGCCCAACGCCTGCGACAGCTCCGCCAGCTCGGGCGGCTCCGTGTTGCCGGCGAGATCGAGTTTGTTCGCGACGATCAATTCGGGCTTCGCGGCCAGCGCGGCGCTGTATTGCTCCAGCTCGCGGCGGATTACGCGATAGGCCTCGATCGGCGTCGGCTGGCCTTCGACGGGGAACAAATCAATCAAGTGAACAATGACGCGCGTGCGCTCGGCGTGTCGCAGGAACGTCTGCCCCAGACCGTGCCCCTCGGCGGCGCCCTCGATTAGCCCCGGCAGGTCTGCCATGACAAATTGTCGATATCCGGGCAGCGAGACGATGCCGAGGTTCGGCGCGAGCGTGGTGAAGGGGTAATCGGCGATCTTCGGCCGCGCCCGCGAGACGCGGGACAGCAGCGTGCTCTTGCCGGCGTTGGGCAGGCCGACGATGCCGCATTCGGCGATGAGCTTCAGCTCCAGGCGCAGCCAGCGCGACTCGCTCGGTTGACCGTGTTCGAACTCGCGCGGGGTCTGATGCGTCGGCGAGGCGAACTTGGCGTTGCCGCGACCGCCGCGTCCGCCGCGCGCCACGCAGACGCGTTCCCCGGGGTTGACCAGATCGCGCAGCAGCGAGCCGCTGTCGCGGTCGTACACCATCGTGCCGGCGGGGACTTCGATGATTTCGTCGCGCCCGCATTTGCCCGTGCAATTGGACCCCATGCCGGCCTGGCCAGGCCGGGCCTTCCAGTGGTGCTTGCCCGTTAATTCTACCAGAGTCGATAATTGCTCGTTGACCTGCACATAGACGCTGCCGCCGTCGCCGCCGTCCCCGCCGTCGGGCCCGCCCTTGGGGACGTACTTCTCACGCCGAAAGCTCACGCAGCCGTCGCCGCCGCGGCCCGATTCGACGTGAATCTCCGCCTGATCGATGAAAATCATGAATTCATCCGCCGCGCGCGATGCAGGAACACCGCCAATAAAAAATGCCCACGGCGAGCCGCGGGCATGGTGCATTCATTCTATCGCGACGCGAGCTAGTTAGACTCGGCCGACGGCTCGATCGAGACCTTGCCCGACTGGAAGACCACCTTGCCGGCGCGAAGCGCGAACAGCGTGTGATCGCGACCATGGCCGACGTACATCCCCGGTCGGATCGGCGTGCCGCGCTGGCGAACGAGAATCGTGCCGACCGTCACCATCTCGCCGTCGTACCGCTTGACGCCGAGGTACTTCGGATTGCTGTCGCGACCGTTGCGAGTGGAACCTTGTCCCTTCTTATGTGCCATGACGTGAGTCCCTGTTGCCGGGGCGACGCGATGCGCCCTTTCAATGCGAATTCTTCCTGCAGCAGCCTGAACGTCGGGCCGCTTAACCGAGCCGAGCAGTATAGCCTATCGCATGACCCATGTCATGCGGCCCAGGACGGGGATTGCCGTCGGGCGCGTTCGTTCATCGCCCGGCAAGGTGTAGGGCATGGCCAGCGTCTTGCGAATCACGAAAAAGCGGGGGTTGTCCTCGCTTTCGGCCTTCTTGGGGTTGTGGGCTGGGTTGGGCTTGGAGGTCTGTTCGCCCGATAACCCGCCAAAGTAGATCGTGAACTTGCTTACCCGCGGGTCGAGATCGGGAAAGACCGCCACGCTGGTGCGGGCGTTGTCCCGCCCCTGGAGCAGCCGCTCGATCGCCTTGACCGGCGTGACCAGGAATGGGTGCGTCCGCTGATGCCGCTCGGCGATGGCTTTGAACACGCGCGAGTCCAGACCGATGATCGCCGGCTCGGGGGTGATGCGCGGAGCCTGCTCGGGGTTCTTCTGCGCCTGCGACGCGGTAGCCTCGGTTTCGATCTCGCTGACGCGGACGATCTCGGGGTGGAAGTCCACATCCTGCCCGGTGTTGTTGGTCACGGTGTAGAGAAAATAGCAGAATGTCTTCTTTACGCCGCCCAGGTCCACGACGATGCGCGCCGGTTCGGTCGGCTGGAGCGTCAATTCCCAGGCCGTCGGCACGGGGCTGGGCTGCGGTTCGGCCTGCGCGACGCCCGCACGAATCAGCCCATTGAAGATCACCGCGCAACAGGCGATTCCTGTAATTCCACGCTTGCTCATGAGATCATTCCTCGGCACAGTGCATCCGGTCGGGTTGTCGTGTGGCACAGGCTAATAGCCTGTGTCGAATTGACCGGTCTGGGTGGGGCGCGGGCCGAACTGCCCCCGCGCGGCCGGTTCCGTTTCTGCTTGCAGGATCAATCCATCTATTTTACGGATCAACCGGCCACTGTCAACGAATCGAGATCGCGCAGGCCCCGAAAACGCCCTGAAAATCGAGCGATTTCGCGCGTGCTCAACGATTGACGCGTCGATTATCGCCCGCGCGGCGCACGGCCTCGACAAATCGCCGAATCAAGTCGCTGCTCTTGAACCCCGGCCTCGTCTCGACCCCGCTCGAGACATCCACGCCCCACGGGCGCACCGCGCGAATCCCCGCCGCGACATTATCAGGCGTCAGCCCTCCCGCGAGAATCAGCTGAAGGCCCGCGGGGAGCGCGCCGCCAGAACGAAGGGACTCCATCAGCCCCCAGTCAAATCGCTTGCCGCTGCCGCCGCGTGCGATGGCGTCAAACGAGTCGAGTAGGACGCCCGACGCACCCGCATTGTGCCAGCGGACAAGTTCATCGAGCACGCCCTCGCCCCTCACGCGAAGCGCACGAATCACCCGCACGCCCTTCAAGGCGCGAAGGACTTGCGGCGGCTCGTCTCCGTGTAACTGCACCTCGCCGATGCCCGTCGCCGCGATCGTCCGGAGAATCGCCGCCGGCTTCGCGTTCAAAAACACCCCAACTGCCGACACCCACGGCGGCAGCGCGCACACAATCCTCTTCGCGGCGGCAAGCGTCACGCGCCGCGGTGACCTCGCGAAGACCAGCCCGATCGCATCGGCGCCGGCCTCGGCGGCTGCGACCGCGTCCTGCGGCCGCGTGATTCCACAGATTTTGATCCGCACCATGTACGGCCTTCTCGCGGGATTCAGTCTCTCCAGCACCGCCGCCGATGCAAGATTGGATCGCGCTTGTCACGGCGGCCCGCGAGCGTACCATTTGCACCGTCGCCCGCAAGGCGTTGCTCGCGCGTTCATCGGGGCGATCGGCCCCGGCTCGGATATCAGGAAGCGGACATGCCCATGGATTGGGTCATCGCAGCACCCGCGCCCGGCAGGGACGCCCTCGCCGCGGCGCTGCGAATCTCGCCCGTCGTGGCGCAGGTCCTCTGCAACCGCGGCATCACGGACGAGGCCGGCGCGCGAAAGTTTCTCAAGCCCGCCGCGTCCGATCTCTTCGCCCCCGAACGCCTGCCCGGCGCGATGCCCGCCGCCGAGCGCATCGTGCGGGCCATCCGCGATAAAAAGAAAATTGTCATCTACGGGGACTACGACGTCGACGGCGTCACCGGCACGGCCATCCTTTGGCACGCCATTCGCCTCGCCGGCGGCGCGGCCGAGTTCTACATCCCGCATCGCCTCGAAGAGGGCTACGGGCTGAACGTCGCCGCGATCGAATCGCTCGCCGCCGACGGCGCCGAGCTGATTGTCTCCGTCGATTGCGGCGTCACGGCCGTGGAGGCGGCCGCCCGGGCGCGCGCGCTGGGGGTCGAGTTGATCATCACCGACCATCACCAGCCGCAGGTTGATGAAACCGGCGCGGTGACGTTGCCCGATGCGCAGATCGTTCACCCCGGCCTGGCGTCGCTCGTCGCCGATGGCGGCGCTGCGTATGAGAATCCGAATCTCTCCGGCGCGGGCGTCGCGCTCAAGGTCGCCTGGGCCATCGGTCAGGTTTGTGGCGGGCAGGCGAAGGTCACGCCGGCTTTTCGCGAGTTTCTCGTGGACGCGATGGCACTGGCCGCGCTGGGAACCGTGGCCGATGTGGTTCCGCTGCTGGGTGAGAACCGGCTCATCACCGCGAACGGGCTGCTCGGTCTGCGCACGTGCAAGCTGCCCGGCGTGCGCGCGCTGATCGCATCGAGCGGCCTGGGCGGTCAGGCCATCAGCGGCTACGACATCGGCTTCAAGCTCGGCCCGCGGCTCAACGCGATCGGCCGCATGGGGCACGCGCGGCTCGCGGTGGATCTCTTCACGCGCGCTGACGAGGCGCTGGCCGCCGAGATCGCCGCGAACCTCGAACAGCAGAATCGCGCGCGGCAGTCCATGGAGCGCAAGATTGCCACGCAGGCGAAGGAGATGGTCGTCGCCCAGAAGCAGGATGCCGACCACGTTCGCGCCGTGGTGCTGGCGTCAGAAGGCTGGCACGCCGGCGTCATCGGCATCGTCGCATCGCGCATCGCCGATGCGTTCGGCCGGCCGGCGGTGATGATCGCGGTGGACAACGGCACGGGGCAGGGTTCAGCGCGGAGCGTGCGGAACTTCTCGCTCGTCGAGGCGCTGGCGGACTGCAGGGGGCACTTGTTGAGCTTCGGCGGGCACGCGATGGCGGCGGGGTTGAAGATCGCGACAGAGAAGATCGACGCGTTTCGCGAGGCGTTTCAGGCGCGGGCGGCCCGGGCGCTGACGCATAAGGACCTTGCTCAACGCCTGCATCTCGACGACGAAGTGCAACTGAACCAGCTCGATGAATCGCTCGTGGCCGATCTCGGCCGGCTCGAACCGCTGGGGGCCGGCAATCCCGCGCCGAAGCTCGCCACCGGCTGGCTCGAAGTCGTCGGCGAACCGCGCCTCGTCGGCAACGGCGAGCGGCACATGCAGGTCACCGTGAGCGACGGTCGCCGCACCTGCAAAGCCATCGCTTTCGGCATGGCGGAGTTCCGCCCTGCGCTGCTGGATCACCGCCGCTGCCGCATCGCCTTCAAGCCGACGCTGAACGAGTGGAACGGCCGGCGCAGTGTGGAAATGCAGGTCGTGGATTTTCAGTTTCCGGGCGAATCGATCGGGAAATAGTCGGCCCGTCCTGCCTCGATTATCATTCCCTCTGATAGATCGGCCCGTAGGCCGTGTTTCCAACTTCAACCCCTGACATGATGGTGCATTCAATGACTCAAGGATTTGTACACGGCTTACGTATCACCGTATTGGCGGCGGCGATCGCCGTCTTCGTGAGCGGATCGGCTGCATCGGCTGCTCCGCAAGTCGGCGACAAGGCGCCGCCGATCAAGGTCGCCAAGTGGTTCAACCAGGCGCCGACCGTCTTGCCGGGCGCGTCCGGCTCCGACAAACACACGTACGTGGTCGAATTCTGGGCGACGTGGTGCGGTCCGTGTCTGAAGAGCATTCCGCATCTGGCGGAGCTGCATCGCAAGCACGGCAAGGACGGGCTGGTGATCCTGGGCATCAGCAACGAAGAGGCGGATGTCGTCGACAAGTTCATGAAGAAGAAGAAACCCGACGGCTCGACGATCGACATGCCCTACAGCGTCGGCATTGATGACGAATTGGGGACGAACAACAAGTGGATGGAGGGGATTGACGGGATCCCGCATGCGTTCATCGTCAACAAGGGGGGCGAGGTCGTCTGGACCGGTCACCCGCTCGATCCGGCGTTTGACTCGGCGCTGGAGCAGACGCTTGCGGGCAAGCTCGACGCGACCTCGGCGAAGAAGATGGCCGAGACCGACAAGAAGTTCAACGAAGTCATGATGCAGTTGCGGCCGGCGTACGAAGCGAAGGACTCGGCGAAGCTCGTGAAGCTGCTGGATGAGGCCATCGCGCTGAAGCCGGGCGAAGTGCAGCCGTACTACATCAAGCGGCAGGTGCTGACCGAGTTCGACATGGCGGACAAGATTCCGGCGTTGGAGTCGGACATGGACAAGGCGATCGCGAACTCGCCGCGGGCATTGATGGAGTTCGTGCAGATCGAAATGGGCCGCGAGCTGGCCGAGCGCGGAGATCCGCGACGGCTGCTGTCCGCGGCGCGGCGCGCCGCCGAGTTGAACAAGACCGCCGAAGGGCACCTGGTTCGGGCGCGGGTCGAGGCCGAGATGGGCTTGCTGGACGCGGCGATTGCCTCGGCGAAAGCGGCCGTCCAACTGGCGAGCGGCGACTCAAAATCCGAGAGCGAAAAGGTGCTCAAGTACTTCGAAGCGGCGAAGCAGATCGGCCAGGAAACGGCGAGCAAGCCGTAGGATGCTTGATCGGCTCGACCACTAAAAATAGTCAGACAGGCATATTCCGAGCATCAACGAAAAGCCCCAGGCAAGTGCCTGGGGCTTTTTTGTGCGTCAACGTTTCTGCCGTGCGGGTGCGACGCCCGCGTTGTTCTCCCACTACGGCACCGTCGTGAAGCTGAACACCGTCCCGGTGGTCGTCCCGGCCGTGTTCTTCGAATCGATGCGCCAGAAGTACTGCGTGTTGTTCACGAGGCCCGCCGGCGAGCGCTCCGCGCCCGGTTGGCTGCCTTGGAGGAGAAGTTCGCCGGACCTTGCATTCACGCGGCTCCCTCTCGAGGCGCCCGTTCAGATTCCACTCAACTGGCGCACGAAGGGCGCGATGTCGAGGCCGTCGACCGCGACGTCGCCGTTTCCGTCCGCACGGAGCCGATCGCACGCAGGAAATGCAGCCGCGTATCCAGAGGAGTCGATCAGCGCCAGCACGAATGGCTCGATATCCAACGGAGTCACCTCGCCGTCGCAATCAAGGTCGCCCAGCATGACGGGTACGATTGGCGTCATACGAATGGCACCGATCGGGCCATTGAAGCCCTGGCGCGCGCCTGCAACGATTTGACGGGAGTTGTTGATCGCGTTCGCGCCGCCGTACTGGATGTAGTATTCGCCGGCGGACGGATCGATCAAGCTGCCGAGTCCGAAGTAGCCTTCCGAGACGAAGGTCACGCCGGCTGTTGTCATGTAGTAGTAGCTTAGCGCATCACCGCGGTCGTTGATGGCGGTGGCGCTGGTCGTCGTGGCGCAGCCGCCGAGGAACTCCCAGCCGACGCCCTGGCGGTAGCGCAAGGGGAACGTGCTGCAGCCCGACCAGCCAAGGATGTAGCCGCAGAAGTCGTTGTTGTTGTTGATCGCTGCGCTGACGAAGCCATTCCAGTTTCCGGGAGGCAAGGGAATATTCGTCACGACGCCGGTGTCGAGATCGATCAGCCGCGGGCCGGAGACAATCACACGCTGGTCGTTGATGTCGGAAGCATAGTACGCCAGCGGCGTCGGGCCCGACTCGGTGTAGAGGATGGGGTGATCGGGGTTCCAGTACCAGAATCCGGACGCGCCGATGATATCGCCTACGTTGTTGATCGCCCAGGCGATGCTGCTGGGATCGCCCGGTAGTCCGCCGAGCACTTCCACCTCGTATCCCGTGGCTGTCGGTCGCCACACGGCGGCGGTCACGGAGGAGCCGACATCGCCGACGATCACGCCGGCGTCGTTGATGTCCCAGGCCCGAGAAGTCGTCATTCCGGCCGGCAGCGGCAGAAGCTCGAACGGCTGTCCGACATGCCACACCGCGGCCCGCTGAACCGAGCCTTCTGTCGGAACATTGCCGCAGACAACCCCTAGCTCGTTCATCCCTGTGCCGTTCGTGCCGGCACCGAGAAACTCAACCTGATAGGTCGGAACTTCAGCCCTAACGGGTGCCCATGAGCTTGCGACCGTGATGCAGATGAGACCGATCCACCGCATGGTACTCTTTTCCATGATGAAGACCTCCAAGCCGGTTGCGGGCGGGCGGTTCCAAGGCGGACCCCCGCTCCTGGTTTCCATTGGGTCCTAGGGCGCCTCCGTTAGCAGCACGATGAACGGCCCTATGTCGAGTCCATTGGCTTGTCCGTCGCCGTTCCCATCCGCACGGAGCAGATCACATGCTGGAAAGGCAGCCGAGTATCCAATGGGGTCGATCAACGCTTGAGCGAACGGCGAAACATCGCCGACGTTGACGAATCCGTCGCAATTCATGTCGCCGGTGAGCGGCACGGTGTTGAGTACGGTGAGTACCGCGATGCCGCGGCTAGGGCATCCCATCCAAAGCTCGTAGCCATTCGGGATGGAGCGCACCTCGACGTCGTAGATTTGCGCGTGCGGAAGACCGCCCCATTGCGGCGCGCCGCTCGGGACCGGGCCGGGGAAAGTGCCGACCGCACCGGAGGTGGGGTCGTACCAGCAGAGTCCACCGCTCTCGAATGACTGGTGCGCCTCTGTGTAAGTCATCCAGACACGTCCGTCGGGCGTGACGACCCATGGAGTGACGTAGTGCCCCGGAAGCGGCCAGCCGTCTTCAAACTTCATCATCGTGTATGCCCCCGAGTTGGCATCAAGACGGATGAGTCCGCCGCCCGAGCCGCCCGCGCCGAGCATGACGCTGCATCCGAGCCACGCGATGCCGTTTCGGTCCACCGCCATTCCCCAGATGGTGTCACTTTGGCTTGTCAGTTCCGCGAAGTCATCGATGGTGCGCGAGAAGCGATAGACGCCGTCGGTGCGAACGACTTCGTAACCCGCGTGGGCCCAAATGGTGCCGGGTCGATCGGGATCTGCGCGGAGCTGCGAACCCCACGCAGCGATGCCGACGTTGTTCCAGGCAGAGCCGGTCCAGTAGGAAAGGCTGAAGTATTCACCGAGCTGCCAGAGTCGTCCGATGGAATCTTCGACGTATTGGACCACGTCGCTTGATCCGCCTGGAAGGTTGGTCCAGGTAGCGCCCTTGAGTTGGGACGATCCATTAAAGGTTGGGTTGACGACAACCGCGCCGCTGGAAGGCCGCTGATAGACCGCCTGCGAGTTGTCCGTGGGGAAGGGCCATTCGAATCCTAAGCCGTAAGTCAGTTGGTTATAGCCGGTCCAAGTCGTGCCGTCGTAGTGAACCATGCCGCCGACACCCGACCCAGCGTTCGCGCAGGCCCAGACGCTACCCGTTGATTGGTTGACAAAGAGGTCGTTATTGAAGTTGTCGAATTGGCAGGTGTTGGTGACTCGGTAACGCTGCCATAGTCCGGTGACGGGATCGCGCTTGGCGGCCCCGCCGACGCCGCAGGCCCAAACGGCGCCCGTGCTGTCGATCCCGAGATCGTAGGTCCAGTTGATATTGCCCCAGTTGCCAAGGCCCTGCCACGATGTGCCGTTGAATCGCCAGACTTCTCCGTTGCCGTCCGTGAGTGCCTGGAGATTCCCAATGGCGCGAAGGGCAAAGCCTCCTCCGCTCGGGCTGGGGGGCACGCCGACCCAGGTCCCGTTCGGGCGAAGGCAATCGAGTTCGGCGTCGAAGCCATTGGCCAGTACGCGCATGATCCACATGTTTCCGGCTGCATCGACGCAGGCGTGGCCCGGGAGGTTACGAGGATTGCCTGGGATCGAAGGAAGGGTGGTCCATGCCTGCGAGATGCTGTCATAGCGCATCGTTTCGGCGATGGACCCGCCGCGATCGGCGGACCATACATAGTATCCGCCGGCTGGCTTGGGCTGAATCGCAATCCGTTCCTGGAATCCGGAGCCGAGGAATGTCCATGTGTTCGTGGCGGGATTGAAACGCATCAGCCCGCCGCCACCCCACGCCGTGCTGTAGCCGCTGGCCCAAATCGTCCCATCGGGAGCGATCTCGACGTTTGTAACCCATCCGCCGGGCCAGGGCGAGTTGTCGGCGCCCCAGCGCTTCAGCGACGAGGGGCCGATTGTTGGATTGAATCGCAGGACGCCGCGCCCCGTGCCCATCCAGAGATTCCCTTGTGCGTCCTGCACGATATCGCGAACCCGTGTCGTGCCGGTGGCATCGGGGTGACCGATTTCGGGGTAATCGACGTTGGAAATGTTGACCCAGCGATTCTCAAGCTGAACAAACTTCGCGAGCCCGCCCTCTTCAAAAGCAGGGTCGTACCCGCCGATCCATGGGTCGTCGTCCGGCCCGATCCAGATGGCGTCGCAGTAATCGCCCTGGATCCCGGTGTTACCAAGGCGATAGTATCGCCATTCGTACTGCGGGGCGTCTCCAACGGCGGTCACCACGAGGAACAGGATCGGTAGGACAAAAGCCGGTCCGAGCGTTTTCGCATTCATGGCGTTCCTTCCTGTTTTCTCGATGACGCGGACAGCCGCGCCGCGATCAAGAGCCGCCAAGACCGCGCACTCACGTCGCGCGCGGGTCTTTCGGCTCACCCCCAACCGATACCGGGTTTAGCAATCCATGTGCCAATCAATCGGTGCTCCGTAGAGCTCCCTGTGGCGTGGTGCGAAATTGTCCGCGATCACCAAATCTCTGGCGCTGCCCTGACCGCTTAGCAAGGCAGAGAGAGCGATCATGGCCTTCGGATTCCTGCCGGGCCATCGGCATTTTCCTCTCAAGGAACCCGCCGATTCGTGGATGCACCCTGGCGTTCGTTCGCGCTGGCATCCATCATCGATTCGTCGCATCAGGCCGCGCCGGGGTTGGCGACATCGTGGAAATGCGCTATGAACCAAAAAAAAGCCCCAGGCAAGTGCCTGGGGCTTTTTTGTGCGTCAACGTTTCTGCCGTGCGGGTGCGACGCCCGCGTTGTTCTCCCACTACGGCACCGTCGTGAAGCTGAACACCGTCCCGGTGGTCGTCCCGGCCGTGTTCTTCGAATCGATGCGCCAGAAGTACTGCGTGTTGTTCACGAGGCCTGCCGGCGTGAAGCTGGTGCCGGGCTGGTTGCCCTGGAACTCGGGATCGGCCGTCGTGGCGTTTTGTACGGCCATCTGGCTCGTTCCGAAGAACACGTCGTAGCTGGTCGCATTGCTCGCCGAAGCCCACATGAGCGTCGCGGTAATCGCGACATTCGTCGCACCGTTGAGCGGATTCGGCGCGCTGACCTGCGCCGGCGGGGCCAGCGTGGTGAAGCGCCAGACATCGCCCTTGGTCGACGTCATGCCGCCCAGTGTGTCCACGCGCCAGAAGAACTGCGTATTGGCCGTCATCAAGCCCGGCGGGTCAAACAGCGTGGTGGCCTGATTGCCCTGGAACTCGGGATCGGACGTCGTGGCGTTCGAGACCGCCGCAAGGCTCGTGCCGAAGAACACGTCGTACGAACTCGCGCCGGCCGCGGCAGTCCACGAGAGAATCGCGTCGAGCAACACGCCCGTTGCCAGGTTCGATGGATCGGGGTTTGTCACCTTTGGCAGTTCGGTCGTGAATCGCCAGACCAGTCCTTTCGTGGTGTCGCCGTTGGCCGCAACTTCGTCGATGCGCCAGAAGTGTTGCGTTACCGTGGTAAGCGTGCCGGGGTTGAATGATGTGCCGGACTGATTGCCCCGGAACTCCGGACTAAGCGTGTTTGCATTGGTGACTGCGGTCTCGTCGTCGCCGAAGTAAACATTGTGGCTGTCCGCGCCAAGGCCGGCGGTCCACATCAACGTCGGGTTGAGGTTGATGCCCGTCGCCAGGTGCGCCGGCGAGGGGTTGGTCGCGCGGCCCGGCCCGGTCTTGAACTGCCAAATTGTGCCCTTGTTCGGACCACCGGTGCTGCGCGAGTCAATTCGCCAGAAGTACGTTGTGTTCGCTGCCATCGGCGATGCCCCGAAGGGATCAAACGTCGTCCCCGCCGTGTTCCCGCGGAACTCGGCGTCGGAATTGGTGGCGTTGTTCACGGCCGACTGGTTGGTCCCGAAGTAAATGTCGCTCGACGTCGAGCCGACCCCGGCCGTCCACGAGAGCACCGCATCGGGCGCGACCTCGATCGCGTTGTTCAACGGATTAGGGTTCGTGGCGAGTCCGGCCAGCGCGCCCGTGGTGAACCGCAGGAGCGGGCCGGTAGTCCGGCCGCCGGGTCCGCGCGTATCCACGCGCCAGTAGTAGATCGTCGCGGGTTGCAGGAGATTGGGCAGATCGAACATGGTCTGCGCGACGTCCAGCACGGCGACCTGCGCCGCGGGAGCCGCGTTGACGACCTGCGATTCGACGTTGCTGAAGTACACTTCGAATTCATCGACGTCGCCGCCGACGCCGGCCGTCCATTCCAGGATCTGATCGATGCTCTGGTTCTGGGCGTTGTTGGCGGGTGTGAACGGAGCGACGACCTGGGCCGGCGCTTCGGCCGTTGTGAAGGTCAGCACCGCGCCGTGGCTGGTGCCGCCCGGGCCGCGCGTGTCCACGCGCCAGAAATAGGTGAAGCTCGAGATCAACGTGCCGGGATCGAAGAGCTTGTTCGTCTGGTTCCCCATGAATTCGGGGCTCTCGCGTGTCGCATCGGCGACATCGGCGGCGTCAAACCCGAAGTACACGTCGTAGTTCTCGACGCTGCCCGGCGCATTCCAGCTCAAGACTTGCTCGACGCTGACATCGATCGCCATATCGGCCGGGTTCGGAGTGGTGATCGGCGGCGGCGCAGGCCGCGTCGTGAATGCCCACACATCACCCTTCGTGATGCCGCCGATTCCGATCTCGTCTACGCGCCAGAAGTACGTCGTGGCCGGGAGCAGTTCGCCGTCGATGTCGGCGTCCTCGTCGGACGGGTTAAACGACGTCCCGCCCTGATTGCCGATGAAGATGTTCTCCGTCTCGGGCGTCGCATCCGTCACGTCCATCAGGTTCTTCCCGAAATACACATCATGGCTGGTCGCTCGAAGCCCGGCGACCCACGATAGTACCTGGTCCGCGCGGGCCGAGACCGAGTTGTTCGCCGGAGTCGGCGTCTTGGCTTTTTCCGGCGCCTTGGCGGTGCGGAAACTTCGCACCACGCCCTTGGTGATGCCGACGGTATTGACCGTGTCGATGCGCCAGAAGTACTCCGTATCGGGCAGGAGATGGCCGTCTTCGCCTTCCGGGTCGAAGGAGTTCGCTTCCTGATTGCCCTGGAAGATCCCAGCCGTTCCGTCGTTCGCGGCTTCTACGGCGTCTTCGTCCGTACCCAGGTAGACGTCGTTGCTGTCCGAGTTGGTGCCGCCGGTCCAGGTCAGCACCACTCGCACATTGATGTTCTCCGCGCCGTCGGCCGGGTTGGCGGCCGAGATGAGTCCGGGCAGATCGCCGACCGGCGGATTGACGCCGTCACCCGGCAGAACCGTGATGTCGTTGTTCAAGGTCGTCGCGATGTTGCCATCGGTGCCGAAGATGTACGCCGTGACGTTGTACGTGCCCGGCGCGGCATACTTATAGGTGATCGTCGTGCGGCCTGGCGCGCCGGCGACAAAGCCGCTTCCATCCCCAAATACCCAGTTCACCTTTGAGACCGCGCTCGGATTCGTTACCGCCGAGTCGACGCTCAATGCCATGGTGTAATTGGGTTCATCGAAGAGTTGCACCGCGGTGATAACCCCGAACGGCAGAATGCCGCCCAAGGTGGCGCAGCCGGCAAGACCGGCGGTCGCAAGGAACAGGAACGCGACGCAGGAACGGAACGATCGTGACACGCGCAGCTTGGACACCATGGACTTCTCTCCGTCAGGCGGGTCGGCGGCCGGCGAGAAGGCCGATTCCCCTCTTCACGTATCGTGGATTGATACGCGGGTGATTATTTACAAGCGCGCCGGAACCAGTGAAAAGTCGGCCGGACAACGCCTGATAACGTATATCCACCACCTACCAGGTTTGGTTGGTCTGATCGGACTGCGAGAATCCGGACTTGACCCCCCGCCGGCGAGAATCACCCTGCCGAGTTGGCCTGAACGCGCGCGGGTTCATTCGGCGCAAAGTCCGCTTCGGGGCGAGGAGGGTTACACACTGCACCGCAGGCAATCGAGTCTACGAAGCTCCCAGGCGTCGATCAAGTGGAGCGGCGAGGAATCGACCGATGGGCTGCTCCGATAGTTAGCGCGCGTCGAAGATGCGGACGAGACGTCCACGCTACCTGGGAATGCGTTCGAGCAATCGTGCGGGCCGTGTCCGATTCTTATCGGTCCGTGCGAGAGCCGATGCGGTTCTCGGTCCCAGCGCGAATTCGGGCGAGATTGGCCCGATGGCGAATGGTGATGAAAATGGCAAGCAACACACCTAATGACACGAGCGGCCAATGCTGAACCAGGGGCCAATCCGCCACGAGGCAGGCGGCGGCGAAAATCATCGGGAGCGAACACGCCGCCATGACCGACGCAAGTGAGACGTAACGGCTGATCCGTGCGGTGACGGCAAACACCATCAGCACAGCAAGGCCCGGTAGGGTCAGAAAGGGGTAGATTCCCATGATCGCGCCGAGCGATGCGGCCACGCCTTTGCCACCACGAAAGCCGAGATAAAACGGTGCGATGTTCCCCAGCACGCACGCGAACCCTGCGCCGAGCCAGACCAGGTCGCGCTGCGTCACTCCTTCGATCCCCGTGCGATCCATTATCAGCCGTGCAGCGATCGTGGCCGCCGCGCCCTTGCCGGCGTCGAGCAGGAGCACGAGCACGCCCCATTTGCGGCCCAGCACGCGACCGACGTTTGTCGCGCCGACGTTCCCGCTGCCGACTGATCGGATGTCGACGCCTTTGAGCCGCGCGACGAGGAGTCCGAATGGGATCGTGCCGGCGAGATGCGCGCCGAGGAAGAGCAGTGCCATAATCGTGACATTTGTCATGGCGCGCCGCCCCCTTCCGCCGGGCGCGCGGCCGCGCCGCCAAAGCGCATCGCTTCGGGCAGAGCGCTCATCAGCGGACCCACCGCCGCACCGCTGCGCACGGCCGCGCGGACCCATTCCTCCCAATGACTCATGTGTTCGGGGTCTTCCGCGAGAATCGCCGGATGAAACGCGACGGCAACGAAGTTCCCCCGCGCGATCGCCTTGCGCAAGTAGCGCAGGTGTTTGGACAACGTGAGATTCACCGTCTCCTGCCGATGGCGCAGGCCGCGATCGTCGGTGCAGATCGGCACGCGCACGAATTCGGGGCGGCGGGCGACGCGAAACGGGTGCTTCGCGTGATCGTGGTGCGCGTGGTAAACGAACTGTTGCCTCGGCAGCACGGCGTTGAGCCGCGCGTCCCAGTCGGAGTGCGGAAAGCGATACGCGATGGGCTTCCAGCCGCGGCGATCAAACGCGCTGCGGCACGCAATGATCATCTGCGCCAGGGCATCGTGGGTGAGCTTGCGCGGCTCCTCGTCGGCATAGCCCAGGCAGCCCAGCTCGTGGCCGCGTGAGGCGATCTGTTCCAGCCGCCCGGGCATCGTCTCGCAGAGCCTGGCGGGGCAAAAGAACGTGGCTGACAAATTCATGTCGCGCAACTTGCCGAGAATGAGATCGAGACCAATGTCCGCCTCGCGCGCGCTCTCAAAGCCGAAGCCCGGCGCATAGTCGAAACACAGGCCGACCGTCGTTCGCGTGACCAGCAGCGCGTCGCCCGCACCGCCGCCGCCCGCATCGCCCCTGCCTGTCCAACGTTTGAGCCATCCCAACAAGGCCTGTTCCTCGGTCGGTCGTCTTGAGCTACGAGTCGTGAGCCATGAATGAACCGCAGGGTGGGCATCGCCCACCAGCTTCATCGGCTTCTTAATCTGTCAGGCATCGATGGTTCGTCGCCTCGACCCACGCCGATCCGCCGCTTCGAGCAGAATCGCGTTCAACTCGTTCACATGGCGCTGCATGCTGACGCGCTCGCGTAGCCGAAGCGCCGCTGCCGACATCTTTTCCCGCAGCGCCGCATCAGCCAGCTCGGTGATTCGTCGCGCCCACAGGCCGACTTCATCCGGTGTGGCGATGATGAAACCCTCCATGCCGTCGGTCATCACCTCGCTCGCGCCGTTGAACCGCGTCGTCAGCACCGGCACGCCCAGCGCGAGCGCTTCCAGCACCACGCGGCTGCACGGGTCGTAATACGTCGGATGCACCAATGCATCGGCCGCGCAGAAGAACGCGGTGGAGCGCTGGGTCGGCCCGGTGAACGTAACAAAACGATCCAGATGCTGCGCGTGGATTCGCCGTTGAAATCGCACGGGATTGTCGCGCCCGACGACGAGCACGCGAAAGTCGGTGAAGCCCCCGGTGACGAGGCGCGAGGCTGTTTCGATGAGCGGTTCCAGCCCCTTGAGGCGGAAGTTGTGCGCCACGAAGAGCAGCAGGAGCGAACTGTCCGGCACATGATACTGCTGCCGGATTGCCGCTCGATCGGCGGCCCATTGCGCCGCAGGGGGTGGCTCAACCGTCACGCCGTTGAACACCACGCGGACGCGCGGGGGCGTGAGGCCGTAGAGTTCCTGGCATTGTCGCGCGACGTAATTCGAGACGGCGACGACGATCGGACCGCCCTCGCGCAGGGTCTTTCGTTCCAGATCCAGCAGACTGCGCTGTTTGATGTTCAGGGCGAGCATGGCGCGCTTGGCGAAGCGGCGCGGGGCGGAGCTTCGCGTGGCGATGTTACGCGCCAGCGTCTCGCGCACCAATCCGCCGCGCGGCTGATACACGTCTGCGCCGGGGCAGGGCGACATGGCCAGCACCGCGTCGAACCCGATTTGTTCTACCTGGCGCGCGGTGTGCCGGACAAACGTCGCCGTGCGGAGCGGGCCGAACACGCTCGGGGCCGGCACCTGATGGATCGTCAGCCCCGGCGTCGACTGGCTGATCGTCGAGGTGACGATGTGAATCTCGTGGCCCTTTTCGCGCAACAGGCGCGCCAGCTCCAGCGTGGACGTTTCCGCCCCGCCGCGCCAGGCTTCGAGCCGTTCGATGACGATTCCGAGCTTCACGCGCGCGCGTTCCTCCGGCCGCGGCGCGCGTCGTGCTCGGCCATCTTCCGGACGCGCGCGGCGACAAGGGGAATATGGTAACGCAGGGCCTGCTTCAGGGCCTCTCGGGCCGAGCGTCCGCTCGATTGCCGCAACAGATGATGCCGCAGTGCGTGGCTGACGCCGAGCGACTGCACAAGCATGGAATTGCGAAAGGGATTGAAGTAGCAGATCAGGAATCGCAGCCGGTCCGCGAGGGTGACCAACGGACGCGGCGCGCTGTAATCCAGGGCGGCGAGGTCTTTGATCCTCCAGCGGAGCGTCTGGCGCGGCTTGACCAGCATGCGGGCGAGGTCGATCAGTCGCAGGGCGATCGATCCGTCGGCGTTGCGATGCAGGAAAACATGGGACAAGTACAGATCACGGTGGAAGCACTCCGCCGCGTGAAGCGTGCGCGCCACGAGCGCCAACTGGGTCACGATCTCTCGGCGAAGCCGAGGCGCTGGCGGCGGCGCGTGACCGCGCACGATGTCCGCCGCGTAGCGTTCTAATGAAATATCATTCAACGCCGCGGTCACCAGAAAGCTCTGTCGTTCGGTGAAGCCGACCATGCGCTGGCCGACGGCGACGCATTGCAAGGTGGAGATGCCGATCTGGTTCAATCGCTTGATGCAGCGGTACTCGCGCGCGGCGGAGCTTTCCACCGGCGATCCGCTGAAGATCCGGCGGAGCTGATCGGCCGTCGGTGGATGGTGGTAGCGCTTCAGATAAAACGTGTGCGCGCGGCCCGCCGCGTCGGTCAGCGTGAAGCGGCCTCGGTTGCGATGGGCCGCCAGCCCAGGCTTGTGCAGGTCGGCGTCGGAAGCGAGATTGAACAGGCGATCGAACGAATCGAGCTGATTCGTGCGAAAAAGATCTTCGTATTCGGCGAGCAGCTTGTAGCCGTCGAGCCGGCGAACACCGTTCATAGCACAGTGGTCATCCGGAACGGTCGGGCGCGCCGATCTGGCCAGATAGCTTGAGAACAGTTCGTATTTCAGTGGCCAGCGGCTGTATCGATCCTGCGGATCGACCGGGCGCTTGCCGACGGGGGCAAGCCCTGCTTCGCGTCGCGCGGCTGCCGCGAGATGCAGTACGTCCCGCCAGCTAAATCGTGCCATCGGCAAGGCACGCCCGAGCCGCTCCAGGAGCCGCCACGCCTCGGCGGCGAATTCCGGCTCCGTCGGCGGCGCCGTGCGGGGCCGATGCTCCATTCGCTCCACGTCGATCAGCCAAAGCGACCAATCCGTCGAATCGGAACGCCATTTTGCAAAAACATGTTTCGGTTGAAAGTCGGGCCACGAGAACCCCAGTCGAACGAGGCGGCCGGTCAGCGCGCCGACTGCGGCGAGCAGTCTCGCCCGTTGCCGAGGCAGCAAGTTCGCGCCGCGCAGGACCGTGGGATTGAGCCAGTCGTCCAGGGTCTTCTGTGCGGGTACGGCCGCGACGAGCATGCATGCGGCGATGGGCCGCCCTGTGCTGCGCTGTTCGCCGACGGCGATGCGCTGCATCGCGCCGATTCCTTCTTCGCGCAGCGCGCCGAGCATGTGCCATTCGTGGAGCGGTTGCGATCGCGCGCGGTGCCCGCGCAGCAGGGGCACAACGGCGTGTTTGAAGGGTACGCGAAACACGCGTTTTAGAAAGCATGGCTGAATCGAGCCGTTCATCGGCAAGTCGAGCGGGACGGTCTCGCGATGGGCGTGGGCGCTCGTCGCGTCGCCGCCGCGCACCGCCATCAGCGCATCGAACGAATCGAGCCCTGCGGTGCGCAGGGCTGCAAGATAGAGCGGCTCGATTTCGAAGTGAATGCTCATGCCGGCGATCCATCCTTGGAATCGCGATCGCGCAGAATGACCTGAATAGCTTGCCGATGCAAGCCGGTGACGCGCGGCGCGGCCGCCGAGCCCTCCAGCGACGCGACGTATGCACGATACCAGCGCATCCGCTGCGCGCGCGTCAGGCGCGGCGCGGCGTCTTTGTAAAGGCTCGACAGATCGCGCAACCTCCCCTGCTGGGCCGCCGCGCGCCACCGCCGCAGGCCGCCGCGCACGCAGTCGATCGGCACGAGTTCGAGCGGGCGACCGGCTTCGCACCGCACCAGGATGTTGCGCCATCGCAGATCAATGTGAACAAACCCTGCGGCGTGCATGCGCGCGACGAAACCCGGCGAACGCGCGAGCAACTCGGATCGGCCGGACGGCGTGCGGTCCCATGCCTCCGTGAGCGGGCGCGACGCGGGCAGTTCGAGCGTGAAGATGAAGCTCCGCGCCAGCGCGCCCAGCCGCCGCCGCGCGCCCATGCAGACGACCGTCGGGACCGTCAACCCGCAGGCGTGGCGCAGCGCGGCGAAGTTTCCCGCTTCGCGCCGTGCCTTGTCGCGAATGAACCGATGTCGCCACGGCCGGCGGGTGTAGTCGTAAGTCTTCAGATAGCCGGTCAGCGGTTGCCCGTCATGGGAGAATGCGATCCGTCGCGTGTGGGTCAAACCGTGCGCGCTGACCGGGATGCCCGCCTGGTCCGCGAGGAAGTCATCCAAGGTTGCCATACCTGCGGCGGCGAGCGGCACGGCATACTGCGGCTGAAGGAACGTGATAGAATCGCTCATCGAATCATGCGCCAATTCCGCGCCCCGCGTTTCCCCCGTGTGCCAAGGCTAACATCGAATCGCTATCAGCCCAATTAATGCAGGATTGCTGGTCTGTCACTGCGTGGATTGACGCAAGAGGGGGAGATTTCCGCAGCGTGGTTTCGCATGCAGCGACAAGCGCTCCGCGCACAGCGTCGAATGTCGGTGGCGTCGGCGGGCGCCGCAAGGTGGGGAGCCTGAAACAAGACGTCAAAACGAGTCGACTAAACTGACCAATTCGCCCCTAAACCTCACGGCGAGAATCGGTTACGCCAATTGCCGTATCGTGCGAAAGAGTCGCTTCGCAGGGGGCGGTTTTCGCCATGCCGGGCTAGAATGCGACAAGCTCTGGAAGAGACACGATTCCGGCGCGTGGCACTGTGCTTGCAAAGCGGGACAGCGGCTGAAGATCTTCCACTTGCCGCCGAGGCGAGCATATTCCTGCGGGCCTGTGCCGTTGACCGGCCAAGCGACGCAGGAATCGGGAACAATCAAACAGGGATCTGCAACCCTTGAGTACTCATCTACTATGGAAATGCACGTGAACGCCCGACCAAGCACCGCCTCGACGCGACCGCTCCTGTACCGACTGATCGACCCGTTCGACAGCATCAAGCTCGGCATCACGCTGATCGCGCTGATTCTGATCTACTCGGCGCTTGGGTCAGCCTTGCCGACGTTTCGCCAGTTCTTCGAGCTGACGGAGTTCGCCTTCTTCAATCACTGGGTCTTTCTGCTGTTGATCGTATTGTTCTGCGCCTGTCTGACCGTGACCACGCTCCGGCGAATCGCCTTCAACGTGCGCAATCTCGGCGTGTTGACCGTGCATACCGGTCTGCTCATGTTGTGCGGCGGCGGCGTCGTTTATTTCGGTCAAAAGATCGAGGGCGATGTCTGGCTCGATGCCCCGCGCATTCGCCTCGTTTCAGCCGATCGCCTGAAGACCGACCCGCAGGGCGCGGTCGTCGGTTCGTTCGTCGCGGTGAAGGGCAAGCGGTTTGAAACGAACATCCCGATGCTCGGCGGGCGGCACACGCTGGAAGTCTCCGACGTGGAGCATTCGGGCATGACGCCGGCGGTGCGCGTGAAACTCGTGGCGCAGATCGGCGATCAGCCGCCGCAGGAGATCGAGCTGCGCCAGGGCGGCGACGTCGACGCGCGCTTCGCGAAGTTGAGCGACCGGTTGTTGCTGCTGCTGTCCCCCGGGCGTACGACGGAGACTTTCTACGACGACACGACGCCGATGCTGTCCGTGACACGCGACGGGCACACCGAGGTCTTCGCGCTGAACGGCCTGCCCTATTACAACGAGCGGTTCGTCGATACGAGCGACGAGCCGCCCATCACCGATACCGCGGGCAACGTTGTTCGCCCCGGGCGGATGATGCCGATCCCCCTGGTCGAATCGTGGCGGATGCCGCTGAAACTGGATGATTCGAACCGCGCCGTGTCGGCCGACTGGCCGTTCACCGTGGAGATTGACGGGTATTTGCCGTATGCGCGGCTGGAAGATCGCGCGATTCCCGGCGGCGATCAGACGATGCCGCTGGCGCACGTTCAGGTGACGCGCGGGCCGGACAAGGCGGACAGTTGGCTGGCGGCGAGCGTGCCGGCGCGGTCGATGGTGGAGCTGAACAACGGCGAGCGGTTTGAGTTTGCCTGGCTGACGGGCCAGACCGCGCTGCCGGACATTTACACCAAGCCGGTGCAGGGCGAGCACGTGCTAGAGGTGTGGGTCAAGGATCGCGACATCCGCCGGAGCTACGCGGTCGCGCCAGGCATGAAGATCGACGTGGAAGGGACGGATTACAGCCTGACCGTGGAGGAGCTTCGGCCGAGTTGGCCCTTGATGACGGCGGGCTTCAACAACGCACGGACGCCGATTGCGCTGGTGTGGGTGAAATCGCCGAAACAGGAGTTTCAACGATCGGTGCTGCATCGTTTCCCGCAGTTGAATCAGGATCGCGATCGCGCGGGGAAGAAAATGTCGGACACGGCGAACCTCGTGGATGACAACCTCGCGCTGTTTTACACCGACGCCTCGGTGGATCATTTCATGATCGCGGCGAGCGAGTCGCTTTCGCCGGTGGTCGTTCATACGGCGCGCGGCGGGAAGCGGACGGTGTCGCAACTCAAGAGCGGCGAGCCGTTTCGCGCGGGCGAACTGGCGCTGACGCTGCTGGAGTGCATCGAGAAGCCGCGGATCGTGCAGTCGCCGCAGGTGGTGCCGGTGCGACAGCGTCGCTCGCTGGGCGACGTGCGTCGGACGGAGTCGCTTATTCGGGTGAAGCTGGCGGCGCGCGACGGGTCGTGGACCCATCGGCAGTGGGTGCCGTTCAGTTTGTACAACAACACGACGCTGATGGACCGCCACGAGCCGACGGTGGTGGATTCGATCCCCGGCGGCCGACCGGTGCAGATGATCTACGGACGATACGAGCGGGGGCTGCCGGGCCGGGTCACGCTGGAGCGGTTACAGACAGATTTTTATCCCGGGCGGCAGCAGCCGAGCGGGTGGGCGAGTTACTTCCGGTATGAGGATCCGCTGGAGCGGCGCGTCGTGGCGGCCAAGGCGTGGCTGAACAACACGGCGCGGATCGGTGGTTGGACGCTGTTCCAGTCGCAGGCGGCGGGGGATCACGAGTCGTGGACGGTGCTGGGGGTCGGCAATCGCGAGGGTGTCATGACGATGGCGTGGGGTTGTCTGCTGATTACGTTGGGCATGGTGTATGCGTGGACGGTGAAGCCGGCCCTGGTACGACGGCGTCGGCTTGCGGCGGCGGCGATGGCGGCATCGGTGAATGAGGGGGCCGGTCGTGAACCGTCGTCCGTCCGCGGCCCGCGAACCGAATCCCGCGAGCCGGTCGGCAGCGCTCTCGGCTTACTCCTCGCGGTGCTCGTGGGATTTGCCAGCGCGATTGCGCGACCGGCGGCGGTGCAGGCCCAATCGACGGCCGGGCCCGAAGCGTCGCAGCCTGCGGCGAGTTCGGACGCTGCGACCGATGCCATGATGAAGGCACATGCCGGCATGGCAGGGTTCGACGCGCACGGCCATGCGCAACAGCCCGCCGACGAGGCGACGGCGCAGCGAGCGGCCGAGAAGCTGGCGGCGATTCAATCGCAGATCGACGTGAAGCGCCTCGGCGCGATCGTCCTGCAGCACAGCTGGCGCTACGCCACGGTGGACTCGTGGGCGCGCGACGCGATGAAGACGATTCACGGCAGCAAGCCGCTCTATGGGCTGGACCCGGTCGTCGCCGCGATGGAGTTGATGTTCAACGCGTCGGCCTATCGCGCCGCGCCGATCCTGTACGTGAAAGACAAGGTGCTTCTGGCCGACCTGACGGCGTACCCGGTGCCAATTTCCGACGACGCGCGGATGGACCTGTTCCGGCGCGGCATGGTGAGCCTGGATTTCGTTCGCTCGCCGATGGTTGCGGCGCGGGTGCGCGAGCTGGCCGGCGAGACGATCAAGAAGAAGGCGATGGATCGCATGCTCTCGGCGGTCAATCTCTTCGAGAGCCTCGGCTGGACGTTTACCGTCGTGCCGCATCCGACCGGCACGCACGACACGCCGTGGTCTTTGCCGGCGTTGCTGGCCGATCCGCGCAGCCGGCAGGAGACCGGCTTGAATGAGAAACAGTCGCACGACGTGCTGGCTGCGATGCAGGCGCTGGAGCGGGCGTGGCTCGCGCGGGATGCATCGCAGATCAACGAACACATCGTCCGCATCGAGCAGCTCATGCCGACGCTGGCGGCGCCGGGCATCTATCCCGATTCGGCGCGGCGCCTGGCCGAGGTGAAGTACCGCCGCATGGACCTGATGTGGTGGGCCTGGCTGGTCTACATCTTCACGTTCTTCGTTTCCATCTTCGCCGTGGCGACGCGCTACCGCTGGGTGCGCAACGTCGGACTGGTGATGCTGACCGCGGCGATCGGAATCCACACCTACGACCTGGGGCTGCGATGGTACGTCATCGGGCGCATCCCCGTGGCGAACATGTACGAGGCCGTCGTGTCGAGCACGCTGGCGGGCACGGCCCTGGGACTGCTGCTCGAACTGTTCATGCGCAAGCGCGTGTTCCTCTTGAGTTCGGCTTTGCTGGGGTTCTTTGCCCTGGCGCTGCCCGAGATTCTGCCGGACAAAGTGGACAATCGCCTGACGACGATGATGCCGATTCTCGACGACATCATGCTGCGCATCCATACGGTGCTCATCATCGCCAGCTACGCCGTCATCACGCTGGCCTACGGCGTCGCCAACTGTTACCTATTCGTGAGCGCGATGCGACATCGCCGTCCGTTGGCGCAGGGCACGATCGGCGCGCAATTCGGCGCGATTGCCTGTCTTGTCCTCGCGAAAATCGGCTACTTTGATCACGCGACAAGCGCGAGCTTTGTCACGGCGTTCGCCGCGGCGACCGCGGGCGGAGCGATGCTGGCCGTCGGCGCGGCGGCGCTGCTGTTGAGCCGCAGGCAGATCGTGCTGGCCGGCGCGGGCGGCGGGGCCGTGGCGATGGCCGAACCGCCTGACGATGCAGCGCTCGCGCAGCGCACGCGCAGCATCCTCGATGAGTTTGACCTGTCCCATCGCGTACTGCTCTATACGTCCACGATTTCGCTCTTTGTCGGGTTGGTGCTGGGCGCCGTCTGGGCCGATTACTCCTGGGGCCGGCCCTGGGGGTGGGACCCGAAGGAAGTTTTCGCGCTGAACACGTGGCTGGTCTATGCCATCCTGATCCACGCGCGGTTCATCACCAAACATCATGCGCTGTGGACGGCCGTATTGAGCGTCGTCGGCTTCGCCGTAATGCAGTTCAACTGGTGGGTCGTGAACTTCTACATTGTCGGGCTGCACAGCTACGCGTGATCGAGGCGGTGGATTCGACCGAGTTGCGCGGGATGGACTTGCTTTTTCAATTCGTTGCAGGCGGTGCCCGCCCTGCTGATCGAGAAGCCCTCCTCGGGTGGGCTTTGCTCTAACCTGCTGCGAGCGTTGAACATAACGATTCCGGGCCTTCTCAAAATCGTAATGGGCGGCCGGGCGGGAACGGTGTAGAATAGGGGTGCAGGTGTTTCCAGAGGGAATTGCCGCACTTGCGCCGCCTCGCATCGGAGCAGAGGGCTGACCATGTCTCGAATGGTTCGGGGAGTATTGTCAGCAGCGCTGGGGTGCGCGCTGGCAGGGCCGGTAGTTCGCGCGGAAGTCTTAAGCGTGACCGGCAGCGCGCAATCGTCCATCCTGCAATTCCTGGGGCCGCTTCCGATTCAGACGGATTTCGCGCGCGAGGCCGTGCCACAAACGCAATCCGCGCCGCCGATCGCCGCGCGATCGAGCCTTGATCGGCTGCATTCCGACGGCACGACGAGCGCCGCGGCGCAGGCCATCAGCCTGCTGGACATGCCCGTCTTCTCCGGCGGTCAGACCCCGAACGATGCCGGGCTGGACTTGAGCGCCTTCTCCGATGACGACGTGACCGGCTGGCGCATCGAGGGCATCGTGAACGAGACGCGCCGCGTGCGCGTGACGGCGGCGGACATCGGGGGCATCACGGACAGCGGACCGCCGTCGCGTGTGCGCAGCAGCGTGCTGCTGACCGGCGTGATGTTGATTGCGTCGCTGCGCCAAGGAACGGACTTGAGCGGCGTCGAAGTGAATCTGACTTTCAGCGTGAGCCAACGTCGGGCCGATCAGCGCGGCGTGACGTTGATTTCCGGCGACGTGGCCCTTGCGGGCAAGGCAGACGGAACGGTGACGATCGTTCGCCAGGCCGGCGCGCTGACCAATGTCAACTTCCCGATTGTTGATTTCACAAACCCTGATACAAACGTGAGCCTGGCGAAGGCGATTCTGTTCACCGGGTTGAGCCTGCCGTATGAGTACGATATCGCGCTGAACGAGGAGTTCGATCTGGACCTCGCGGTTCAATCGCAAGTCATCACGAAACCCGGCGGCATCGGGGCCTCGTCGACGTTCGGCGTGCCGCAGGACGCAATCGGCGTCGTGTTCGAGCGCGTGAAGAGCGATTCGCGCGGGCGGGCGCTGGCCCATGCCGTATCGCAACAGGTGGATACGACGGGCGCGAGTTACATGAACGGTTCATCGCCGTTTCCGCTGGTGCCGCTGTGCGGTGTGCTCGGGTTTGAATCGGCCGGTCTGGCGGCGCTGACCATGATGGTTCCGATTGTTCGGTCGTGCCGAACGCGGCGCGTGCGCCGCGGCAGAGTGTGAGGATCGCGTGCCGTCGCAGTCGACGCCGCAGTTGATGGGGGTCTTCATCTGGGGCTTGCTCCTGCTGGGAGCGCTGGTGATGCTGGGGGTTGCGCTGTGGCTGGGTCGGCGTTGGGCGCGATCCGGTTCCGGCCAAGGCGAATCCGGCGCGGTGTGGTCGCTGCACAATTTGCGCGAGCTACGATCCAGCGGGCAATTGTCGGACGCAGAGTTCGAGAAACTGCGAGCCGGCGTGCTGCAATCGACGGGCAGCGCGGCGGAGCGCAAAGGCGGCGCGACCGGCGCGGCGAAGGACCGCGCGGCGCAGAGTTCGCCGCAAGTGGGGAATGACATCAAGACGCCCGCGCAGGGCGGACGATAAGTTGCGTGCGGATCGGGGCTGCCCCGCATTCGCGCCCAGCAGACTCGCCGACGACGAAGTCAGTGGAAGGACGTGAAACTTGAAGAACGGATCCAAGAACGGCGGCCCCGGAGACGAAGGACCGCGCGGCGGTTCGGGCATGGGTGGGAGCGGCGGTCCCGGCATGCGCCGGCGGCGCACCAGCACGTGCAGCTTCTGCGGCAAGACGCATCGCGAAGTCGGCCCGATGGTCGAAGGGCCGAACGATGCCTACATCTGCTCCAACTGCGTCGATCTCTGCCACAACATCATCCGGCAGGAGAAGCGCAAGGCCAGCGGCGTGCGGCCGATGTTCTCGAAGATTCCCGCGCCGCGCGAGATCAACGAGTATCTTGATCGATACGTCGTCGGGCAGGACCACGCCAAGCGCGCGCTGTCGGTCGCGGTGCACAATCACTACAAGCGGTTGAGCTACGCCGAGTCGTCCGACGCCGATGACGTGGAAATTGACAAGAGTAATATTCTTCTGATCGGCCCGACCGGCTCGGGCAAGACGCTTTTGGCGCGGAGCCTGGCCAAGCTGCTCGACGTGCCGCTGGCGATCGGCGACGCGACGACGCTGACCGAGGCGGGCTACGTCGGCGAGGACGTGGAGAACATTCTCCTGCGGCTGCTGCAGTGCGCCGACTACGACCTCGAGGCGGCGCAGCGCGGCATCATTTACATCGATGAGATCGACAAGATCGCGCGGTCGGCCGGCAACGTGAGCATCACGCGCGACGTGTCGGGCGAGGGCGTCCAGCAGGAACTGCTTAAGATGCTCGAAGGCACTATCTCAAACATCCCCCCGCTGGGCGGGCGCAAGCATCCCGAGCAGCAGTACATTCAGATGGACACGTCGCAGATCCTGTTCATCTGCGCGGGGACGTTCAGCAACCTGGAAGAGATCATTCAGCGGCGGGTCGGCCGCAAGAACATCGGGTTCGCGACCGAGCAGGCGGGTTCGCTGCAATCGGCGGCCGAGCGGTCGGAGCTGCTGCGGCAGGCATCGCCGGAGGATTTGATCGAGTACGGCATGATTCCCGAGTTCGTTGGGCGGTTGCCGGTCGTGGCGACGCTGGGCCCGCTGGACGAATCGGCGATGGTGAACGTGCTGACGCAGCCGCGCAATGCGCTGTGCCGGCAATATGCGAAGATGTTCGAGATCGCGGGCAGCACGCTGGAGTTCACCGACGGGGCGCTGCACGAGATCGCGCGACGGGCGTTGAAGCGCGACACCGGCGCGCGGGCGCTGCGCGGCGTCGTGGAGGATGTCATGCTCGACATCATGTATCACCTGCCGGAGCCGACGATGCAAGGGCATTACGTCATCACCGATGCGATCGTCCGCGGCGAGGCCAAGGCCGCTCCGATAGCGGATGCGCGTCGAAAGGAGTCGGCGTAGGGAAGCGCCTCATGGGCGATTCGTGTTGAATCGCGGCCGATAAACAAGTGAAGTATCCGAGGCCGGTGGAGCGGATCCGCCGGCCTTTTTTATTGGCCGGGCAGCGCGGATTTTTTCGCGGCGCAATCCAGCCGGTGCGCGAATATTTTGTACGCTTAATCCGCGACATGTTTTGACCGATGTCTGATAAGCCGCAACCGTCAACGCGTCGGCGGCATCAGCCGCGACAAGCCCGCTTCCGAGGAGGGTTTGCGACGATGAACCACCCGATGGACCATCAATCGACCGTCATCACGATCTGCCCAAACCTGAAATGCAAGAAGGTTCTGCGCGTTCCGGCGCAATTCCGGGGCCAGGTCGTCAAGTGCCACTATTGCAGCATCAACTTCCGTGTGCCGCTCGCCCGCAAGGACACCGCTCCGACGGGCAACGGTGGCAAGAAGTAACTCCCGCCAAGCTCACACGCGACCGTTCGCCGCCGTCTTCAGTAACTTCGGTCGATTCATTCGCAGCAAATCGTCCAGCCGCTTGCTCAACCCCGGATGCCGGCCGTCGTAGGGCAGCGTTGCCGGGCTTTGTGCCAGCGCCACGAACCACTTCACGAGATAGAGGTAGTCCCGCAGATCGACGTATTCCGGAGCGATGCGGCCGCGCGCCGCGTCCATGTTGTGGTAGTTCCCCAGCGGCAGGCAAATGCCGGTTGCGTCGTAACCATGGTGGCAATAGGCGGTGGATTCGCACGTGCCGCCGTCCATTAACTTGCGCTGAAAGCGAAAGTCGCGATCGCGCTCGGCCAGCGCCTCGGCGACGACCTGGCAGTAGGCCGTTGCGGCGGGTGTGAAGACGGATGCCTTATCGCCGACTCGGAGCACCGGGCCGTCGCCGAACTGAACGCCGGCGATGGCCTTGCTGCACTCGACGGCGACGACGACGGCCTTTCGTGGGACGGTCTTTGCTTCCACCGCGGCGAGCGCGCCGGCGAAACCGACCTCCTCGGCGCGCGTGAAGAACGCGTACGTGAGCGTCGGGATGCGCAGGCGGCAGATCTCGTCGAGCGTGCAGAGCACGGCGGCCAGCCCGGCGAGGTCGTCGCAGACGCGCGCGTGGAGCTGATGCCCGCGGATGCGCGCATCGGGCAGCGCCCACATGCCGGGGCTGCCGGGAGCGATCGGCCGTGCGACGCGCGCAATGACGCCGCGAGGCGGCCGTTCGTTGCGAAACGTGTTGGCGCTGCGCGTGGCGCGGCGCGCACCGGGCGATGCGGGTTTATCTTCCAGCACGCGCTCGATGGTCGCGGGAATCCAGCGGCCACCGTCAAAAAATTGAATCCTTTCGCCACAGAAGTAGGGCGTTGAGACCCATCCGCGAAACTCGGCCTCGACGTGGCGCGCGTCGATCATGCGCGTGGCGGCGAAGCCGGGGTGATCCATGTGCGCGGCGAAGAGGATCGGCCGCCCGGCGGAGTTCTTCCGCCGCCCGCCGCGCGTTCCGCCCGTGGCCGTGTAGGTTACGAGCAGATTGCCGAATCGGTCGGTGGTCATACGCAGGGCCGATCGCGCCGCGACAAACGCGCGGATGTAGGCGATGACGTGTCGTTCAACAAATGGGGCAGTTGGAAGATTCACGAGTTCCTGGAGGATGCGCTGGTGACGGCGCGAAGCGACGGTGAGGGTGGTTGATCTTCCTTGAGCCATGCGGGCATTATGGCGGCGTGCAGCGCTGGGGATCAATAGAAGATGGTGAGGATGAGATGCTGCTCGACGTGCTTGGCTTCGAAGGGGCCGACGGCCGACACGACGTGCTTGATGAAGATATCCGGGTTGGCGTCGAGCCATTCGTTGATCTGTCCATCCATGTGCGCCAGGGCCGCGGGGGTCAGCTTGCCGTTAAAGGTGCGGCAGCGGGTCGGCGGCTCGGCCATTGTCGACATGGGTCGCTTGAGGTTGGAGTCGGTGTGGACGCCGCCGAGCGTGCTGCTCGCCGCGAAGCTTCGAATGAGGCCGGAGCTGCCGCCGACGCCGGCTTCGACGAGGGAGATCGGCTCCTCTGGGGGGGCGTCCTTCTTCGTTTGTGCGGTGGGGCCTGCGCCGGTGCCCAGCCCCGGATGAGCGGCGGCGTTTTTCTGCGCTTCGAGGGCTTCACGGCGCTTCTGCTCGACGCACGCGGGACAGAGCAGGATGCCCTTTACGAGGCCTGCCTGGCGCTGAATGATCTGCTCGGGCGTGATCGCCGACTTGCAGAGTTCGCATGATTTCGACGCAGCTTGAGTCATGGACATGACTCCCCATGGACCGATCCGATGTTCCCGGCCGGAGCGGTTCCATGGCTGCAATTATACGGGAAGCGTCGGGGTGATTGAAACAGCGACCGATCCGCGCGCCGCCAATTTCTGGATGTAAAAGGGTTAGCCCCCCGTCGCAATGATCTGGATGAGCTGCGCAAGATCACGCGTCAGGATCAGGATGCCTCCCAAACCGACTAAAGCGGCGACCAACGCCAGCCAGGGCTGCGGCTCGCGCAAGATGAGCACGACCAGGCCGGCCGCTGCGCACAAGGACGCTGCGGCGAACGCGCCGGCGCCGACGTTCAGGCATGCGAAGGCGAGGGCGAGGGTGAGTCCGAGGGAGACGTATCGCAGGTGTTTATGGATCAAGGTCACGTGCCGCCCGGCGAAACTGGTGATGAGCCACACCAGCGCGCCGGCGATGACGGCCTTGTTCCAGCTCCAGGGCTGCGGGGGCCTTGCGCGCAGGTGAAGCATGAAGTCCGCACCGCCGATCGAAGCGAGCGCCAGAACCGTCCAGCGCGCGAGGATGAATCGGTTTCGCGCGGCCCATTGCGCCGGGGAGTTCTTCCGTTTGACGCTGGCCATCGTCGGAAGTGCCAGTTCGCTGTCACTTTCGTCCCGCCCGGCCGGGGTGACGATACGCCCTTCGGGCGTCTGAATATCGAACCGAAACCGGAATGGGCCGACGCGCAACGAACCGGTCGGCGCAAGGCGGCCGCGAACAATGCGCTGCGGCCCGATCCAGGTCCCGCCGGGGCTGTTGAGATCCTCAATGACGACAGCGCCCGTCGCGGCCAGTTTGAGGCGGCAATGGACGTCGGCGATGTCGTCGGCATCGAGGCTAAGCCAGTTTCCCGAGGCTCGGCCGATCGTCAGGTCCGCATCGACGGGCATGATGAACTGCTCGCCGACCCAGTGGGGGCCTTCCATGATGGTAAGCATGGCCCGCCGCGCGCCGAAGGAGTCGGCAAGCTCGAGGGGCAGTTCGCGGTCGCAGCGCGGACAGGTGGCGGTGATCACGAGTTCGACGTGATCGCAGTCGATGGGAGCTCCGCAGGGGCAGCAAATAGTTTGTGCCATGTATGCCTTGATTCCCGCCGGCAAGAAAGGCCTTCGCCCCAGAGTCGGATTATGTCAAATTGCGGAGGCAGCGACAAGCGAGATTTGCGCGGACGTTTTGTTGGGGCCGGTCGCTGCGCTTCAATTCCCCGGCGCGGGAATGCCGATGTTTAGTGCGCCTCGCGCCGTCGCCGCGTCGCGGGCGGATTCTGCGCGACACCTGCCATGATCTATGCGACTGCCTGCTTCTGGCTTGCCGTGGCCGTCCTGCTGGCGTGGGGCGTGAACACGCTTTGGCTGGGCATGATGCGTCCCAAGACCGTGAATACGCTGCTGCTCCCCGGAACGCTGATGGCGATGCTGGCGCGAATTGTAGCGCTGATCATTACCGGTGCGACCGTGAATGACACTGCCCTGGTGAAGGATGGCGACAAAGGAGAAGCATCCTTCGACCCCGGGCCGAAGCCGAAGTTGCCGATTATCGGTCCGGTGGTCGTGGCTTTGCTGCCGATGGCGGCTCTGGGCGCGTTGATCTACGCGCTGGGGGTACGGCTGGGCGGGCCGGTGCTGATGGGAGTGCCGGCGGAAAAGATTTCCCAGCAGGTGCCGGGAACGCTGACGGCCGTTTGGGCGCAGTTGCGCGACTTGCTAACGTTGAGCGAGGCGACGTTGAACGCGGTGCGCTCGGCTGCGGTCGATCCGTGGAAGATTCTGTTGTTTGCGTATCTTCTGGTCTGTCTGACGGTGCGGATGGCGCCGCTGCCGGGAAACGTGCGAGGACATCTTGGCGCGATCGTCAGCGCCGGCGTCATTGCCTTCCTCGCCGGCACGGTGTACCCGACGATGCCGGAATCGATCGTGCGCGCGTGGCCGATCCTGGCGCTGACCGTGGGCTGGCTGACGTTGCTGCTGCTCGCGAGTCTGGTGGCGCGAGGCGTGGTCGCGTCGGCGAAGGCGATTTTCAAGCCGCAGTGAGCGGGGGCGACGCATGATGCCGCGCGAAACCAGCGCCGAGTGCGCGTACCAGGGCAAGATCCTCTCGCCCTCCGCGTTGGTCGATACTCTGCGTCGTCTGCGCGAAGCGGCCGCGCAAGGAGCCCCAGGCACAGACTCCACTCGCCCGACGGTCGTGGTGCAGTGCCACGGCTGCTTTGACATCGTTCACCCCGGTCACATTCGCTATCTGCAATATGCGCGCTCGCTGGGCGATGTGCTGGTCGTCTCCATCACCGGCGATGCACAGATCAGCAAGGGCGACCAGCGGCCGTACATTCCCGAGGAGCTTCGCGCCGAGAATCTGGCGGCACTGGCCTTCGTCGACTACGTCGTGATCGATCAGAATGAGACCGCCGTAGATATACTGGGGCGCGTGCGTCCTGACATTTACGTCAAAGGGCAGGAATATGCGGCCAGCCAGGATCCGCGCTTTCTCGCCGAGCGTGAGACGGTTGAATCGCACGGCGGACGCGTGGTGTTCTCCAGCGGTCAGGTGGTTTTCAGCTCGACGCGCCTGGCGGAGTCACTGGCGCGCGCCGGGGAGTTCGCCGCGGATCGGCTGGGGGTGGTGTGTCGGCGGCACGGAATTGACCGGCAGGCCTTGTCGGATTTGATGCGCCGGATGCGCGGCCGATCGCTGTTGATCATCGGCGAGACGACGCTTGAGCGGTACGTGGCGTGCGACGTATCGGCGGCGACGGGCGAAGCCCCGATGATGTCGCTGGTGGAATTAGGTGAGCGCGAGTTTGTCGGCGAGGCCGGGGCGGTGGCAATCGCCGCGGCGGCGCTGGGGGCGCAGGCGACCCTGGTGACGGCACTGGGTCGGGACGCAGCTTCTCGCCGGGTGCGCCATTCGCTCGAGTCGGCCGGGGTGCGCGTCGAGGCGTTCAGCTATCGTGACGATACGGTGATTCGCACGCGTTTTGTTGCGGACGATCAGAAGCTGTTTCGCGTGGAGCGGGCCGCGGCGCGGCCGCTCGATTCGATCAGCGAACGAGCCGTGATGTCGCTGGTGCGCGAGTTGGCCGCGCGGGCCGACGCGGCGATTCTGCACGATTGTGGGTTTGGATTCATCACGCCGGCGATTCGCGAGTCAATGGGGACATCCCTGCGTAAGGCGGGCCGCTGGTGCACCGTGTCGGCGGGCGGGCAGGGGACAATTCACGATGCCGCGTCGCCGGATCTGATCTGCGTCTCGGAACGTCGGTTGCGAGAGGCCGTCGGAAACGCCAGCGGCAGTTTGTCGGCGGTGGCGTACGAGGCCATGCAGGCGTCCGGGTCCGCTCGAATGCTCGTGAGCGTCGCCAAGCGGGGCGTTGTGACCTTTGATCGCCGATCGCACGATCGTTCTTCGCCTAACTGGCCCGACCGACTGTTGAGCGAGTATCTCCCGGCGTTGTCGGACTGGCCACTGGATCGTCTTGGTTGCGGCGAGAGCGCGACGGCCGTTGCGACGCTGGCGATGTCCGCCGGCGCGACGCTGATGCAGGCATCGTATCTGTACAGCGCGGTGGCGGCGGTGCAGATCGGGAGGCTGGGGATTGTGCCGGTGACGACGGACGATTTGGCGCGGTGGCTGGCCGATCGCGCGGAGCTGGCAGGTGGCGCGGATGCGGACCGACTGGCGCCGGATCTGGCTGCGAGCGGGCGAAGGGTCCGCGTACCTCCAGTGCGAAAGGCGCCTCATGCGGCCGGCGTGTGAGTGCAGTGTCATAATTCCGACACGTGACCGCGCGGCGGTGCTGCGCGATACGCTGACCCACCTGCGCGAGCTGCCCGATCGCGCGTTCGAGGTGATCGTCGTCAACAACGGCTCGACCGATGGGACCGCCGAACTGGCGGCCGACCATCCGGAAGTTCGCTGGATTCATTTGTCGCGCAACATCGGGTGCGCGGCGCGAAACGTCGGCGCGGCGGCGGCCGATGGGCGGGTGCTGCTGATGCTGGACGACGACAGCTACCCGGAGCCGGGTGTGATCGACGCGCTGGGGGATTTGTTCGGGCACAATGCATCGCTGGCGGGCGTGGCATGTCGCGTGCGGCTGACCGATCCGCCGCATCGTCACGACGCGGGCGGCGTGCCGGGGATATTCTTCAATTGCGGCGGTGCCGTGCGGCGCGATGCGTTCCTTGCGGTTGGCGGGTATCCGACGGATTACGACTACTACGCCGAGGAGTACGACTTGGCGTGCAAATTGTGGTCGAACGGCTGGCGCGTGGAGCCGCGCGGGGATTTGCTGGTGTGGCACGGGCGCGTCACGCGCAATCGCGACAACAACCGGATGCTGCGGTTGCTGGTGCGAAACAACGTGCGTATGTGGGCACGGTACGCACCGGCGGCGCTTCGACAGGACCTGATTGATTCGACCTTCGAGCGCTACGAGCGCGTGGCGCGGAAGGAGGGCGCGACGGCGGGCTACGAAGCGGGCTGCGCCGAAGCGCGGACGCTTCTGTCGCGCGGCGTCGCATCGCGACCGATGTCTGAATTTCAGTTCGAGCAATTGATGGGCCTGGATCGAGCTTGCGCGGTGATTCGGTCGTGGGCCGATAAGTGCGCCCTGCGCCGCGTGGCGGTGTGGGGGCGCGGCAAAGGCTGCGAGCAACTGCTGGATTTGCTGAAAAAGACTGGACATTGCGTCGCGCGCCTCTATGATGGCGGCGGAGATTTCGGCATCTGGCGAAACGTGGAGGTTGTTTCGACCGATGCATTCGATGGGAGCGGGGTCGATGGCGTCGTGATCGGTTCGCTTTCGCCGGGCGTGGCGGAGGATGAAGCCGAGCGGCTGTCGGCGAAGTGGCCGGGTCTGCCGGTCATCTCGCCCGCGCCGTGGTTGGGCGCGGCATCGCCCGTGACGTGTTCGGCGCGGCACGCGTCGATTGCAGGATTGCCCGTGGAAACTGGCACGCGACCGGGCGCGTTGGTGTGACCGTGCGATCCGCACGGATCGGGCAGTCGTCTTGGGTCACGAGAAGCCACCGATTAACTCGCTGCTGTCCGCGCGCATCCGACCGATTCGCCGGCCGCCCGGTTCGTCGACGCCTCCGGTCGAGCGACCCGCTGCTCCGATCGAGACGCCGCGCGACGGATTCGACACGCCGCCGGTCGATGCCGCGCTGGAAGCGATCATGCGGGCCAACCTGGCAGCCGCGCAAGAGGCGCTCCTCGATGCCGACTTCTCGGCGGTCGTGGGGGAAATCAGTCGTGCCGATTTGCTGGCAGCCGAGCAGGCGCGCAAGCAGGCCGGGGGATTTCTCCGAGCTATCGAGCAAAGTGAGCGCAACGCGCGTCAGCGCCTGGGCCGCAACCTGCCGCTTCGCAAACCGCCGCGCGGTTAGATTCTCATCAGATGATCGGGGTGTCGCCGGGCGAAGGCTTCGACGTTGTCGGCGTAGTGCTGCATGACGCGCTGGACGATCACGTCCTCGGCTTCGGGTCGATCGGGGTCGATCAGTTTCTCGCCGACAATAAGCTGGTAATAGAAATTGCGCCGCGAGACGACGAACCCCTGAAAGGTCGTCGCGCCGCAGCGAATGGCCATCTGCACGGGGCCGACGAGGAACTCGCGCTCCTCGCCGAAGATGTTGACCGGGTGCATGCGGGTGGTTTCGCCGCGCCGGCGGTCGACGTCGAGGAGGCTGGCGACGATGCCGTTCTGCTGCATGTGGCGCATGATCTGGCGGGGAAAGCTCGACGAGTAGAATATCTTCATGCGCGCGACTTCGGGGAAGGTCTCGCGGTATTTTTGCGCGATGTATCGCCGCACGGCGCTCTCCTTGTCGTCGCGCACGCCGGCGATGTCGTAGCCCAGCAAAGCCATCATAAGGCCGGCGACGTGGTGGGAGCCGAAGTGACAGAGCGCGACATAGACGCCTTTGCCCGATTTGAGCGCGTCATCGATGGCTTCGATGTTCTTGAGCTTGATGCGTTTTAGAAGCTTGTCTCGCGGGATGCGATCCATGATGGTGTAGAACATCTTGTCGCAGCGGATGCGCATGAAATATCGCCACGTGATCAGCCGCACGCGGGCCGGCGACAGCTCGTCCTTGAAGAACTGATAAAGCTTCTTTCGCACGCGCCGCCGGCGGTTGTAATCACAGAGATACTCGCACGTGCCGAAAAAGCGGCCCAGACCGTACAGCCCCTTGAGCGAGAAGGCCCGCACCCACGCCATGAGAATGGCTCGGACCAAGGCGATGCGCGCCCGGGTGAAGGCGTGAATCGGCCGCTCGGCAGGTTGCCCCGGCGTCTCCGGCTCCTTTGGCGGGAGGGTGGATCGACTTGAGGGCGCTGCGGCGGACGCCGCGCCGGAAATCGGTATGTCCTGCACGTCGTTCGCACTCATGCGGTGACAGGCTCCCGCCCGGCCCGGAATGACGACCGGCCCGGGGCTTATTCGTCTTCGTCCTTGTGGGGCTTGTATGCCGCGATAATGGCCTGGGCCTCGTTGCTGGGCACCGGCTCGTAATGCGATAGCTCCATCGAGAAGCTGCCCTTGCCGCCGGTAATTGAACTTAGACGAGAGTGGTAATCCGACACCTTGGCCAGCGGCACCTGCGCCTTGATGACGGCGAAGTTGCCGGGGAGCATGTCCTGACCGCTCGGTCGGCCGCGCCGCTGCGCCAGGTCGCCGGTGATATCGCCGACGTTGTCGGCCGGCACGGTGACTTCGATGTTGACGATGGGCTCCAGCAGGACCGGCTTGGCTTTGAGAATGGCATCCTTGAAGGCAAGCTTGCCGGCGGTCTTGAAGGCGACTTCCTTCGAGTCGACCGGGTGATGCTTGCCGTCGGTGATGCTGACCTTCACGTCCTGAATCGGGAAGCCGGCGAGTGCGCCCTGGCCCATCAGTTCGACGACGCCCTTCTTGATTGCCGGCTCGAACTGACCGGGGATCGCGCCGCCGAAGATATCCCAGGCCCATTCCATCGGCGGCTCGCTTCCGCGCGCGAGGGGATAGACCTTCAGGAAGACTTCGCCGAACTGGCCCGCGCCGCCGGTCTGCTTCTTGTGGCGGTGGTGGCCGTCAGCCTGGGCGGTGATCGTCTCGCGATAGGGGATCTTGGGCGGCTTGGTGTTCACGTCCAACTTATAGAGCCGGTGCATGCGCGAAAGGACGACGCGCAGGTGCAGGTCGCCAATGCCGCTGATGACCAGCTCGTGCGTCTGGGCGTCGTAATGGGAGCGGAAGCACGGGTCGGTGTCGGTGAAGCGGCGCACGGCCTCACCGATCTTGGCTTCGTCGCCGCGGGCCTTCGGCTCGACGGCGAGGGAGAACATGGGCGTCGGCGTGCGCGGCATGGCGATCCTGCCTTCGCCCTGATCGACGAAGACGGTGTTGCCGATGTGCAGGTCGAGCTTGCCGACGGCGAAGATATCGCCGGCGATGCCTTCGTCGATTTCCTTGGGGGTCGCGCCCTGGAACTTCAGCATGTGGCCGGGGCGGACGCCCTTCTTCTCGCCGGGCAGCACAAGGTTGGCGTCGCTCTTGAGCGTGCCCGCGAACGCACGAATGAAGGCGTACTTGATGTGGCTCTTGGGGTCGACGGCGATCTTGAAAACCTGTCCGACAAACGGGCCGGCCGGGTCGATGGGCTTCTCGGCATCGCCGTTCACAAGGGTCCGCTTCATGCCTTCGAGGGGCGCCGGGCAGTCGTGGGCGATGAACTGGAGCAGCTCCTTGACGCCGACGCCGGTGCGGGCATTGGTGAAGAGCACAGGGCAGACCTTGCCCTCGGCGATGGCGCGGGGGAAGTTGTGCTCGATCTCGTCGTGCGAGAGCGAGCCTTCCTCAAAGTACTTGTTCATCAGCGAGTCTTCAACTTCGGCGATGCGCTCGACGATGTTGGTGTGCGCCTCGGCGACATCGCCCACGTCGGACTCGCCCTTTGCATTGTCGATGCAATCGATGACGCCCTTGCCGCCGTTGATCGGAAGGTTGACCGGCGTGACCTGCGGGCCGAACGTTTCTTTCAGGGCGCTGATCAACCCGGCGAGGTCGGCGTTTTCAGCGTCGATGCGATTGATGACGACAGCGCGGGCCAGGCCGCTGGCGCCGGCGAGGTCCTTCATGCGGCGCGTGTTCACCTGAATGCCGGCGCCGGCGTGAATGACAATCACCGCGGTCTCGACCGCGGCGAGGGCGGCGATGGCCGGGCCGATGAAGTCCGGCGCGCCGGGCGTGTCGATGATGTTGATCGTTCGGCCATCGACGTTGACGTGAAGGAGGTGCGACTCAATGGAAATGCCGCGTTCCTTTTCTTCGTCGTCGAGGTCGAGGATGCTGGTCTTGTCGGCGGTGCTGCCGAGCCGGGTGGTGACGCCGGTGGCGTGCAGGATGGCTTCGGCGAGAGAAGTCTTTCCCGCGCCGCTGTGGCCGACGAGGGCGATGTTGCGAATGTCCTTGATGGTGTAACCGGGCATACGGCCTCCGTAGGGTGAGACGAAGATACCGATTCGCGTCCGACCGGCGAGTGCCGGCGCCGGGCCATCCGCGGCGGGCTATCCGGTCGACAAGACATGCGATTCTACGGTGCGGCGGCGCGGGTCACAAGGCGGGGCGCGATTTGAAAGATATGAAGGCGCAAGGGGTTAGCGCGCGGCGGGCACACGTTCGCGCGAATGGATCAAAGCAGAACCGCAGAAAGGTTCGAAGGATGCACAAGAATCAACAAGTGTGGGACTGGCTCATAGCCCGTCCGACACAGGCTAGTAGCCTGTGCCACACAAATGATGGTTTGTTCGGTTCCACTTAGTCGGCGTCGAGCGTCTTCTGCGGGGCGCTCTTGATCTTCAGGGTGATTTCCTTGTCGCCGCGGAGCACGACGACAATGACTTCATCGCCGGGCTTGTATCCGGCGAGGGCCTCCATGTATGAATAGACATCTGTCACGTTCTTGCCGCCGATCTTCAGGATGCGGTCATCGTTCTTCATGCCCGCCTTGGCGGCAGGGCCGTCGTCGGCCACGCCGGTGATCTCATAACCGCGGCCTTCGGACTCGCCGTAGGTCGGCAGGATGCCGAGGCGCACCTTCGGCATCGGCGCGGCGGCGACTTCGTCGTCGGCGTGGGCGTGCGGGTCTTTCTTGGCGGCCTTCTGCGTGGGATCGCCGCCGGCGGCGCGCGGGGGCGCAGGCGGGGTCGGTGGCTGTGGGCGCTCGGGGCGATTGTCGCGCCGCAGACGTGCGGTCACGCCTTCATCGCCGGCGTCTGCCGTGGACTGCATGCCGCGCCGCCCGCCAGGTCGATTACGGGACGGACCGCGCAGGGGATTAGATGGCTCCTGACCGCGCCCGCGCGACAGATTGAACGACACGCCGACGCGCACATCACCCCGCACCGCACCGTCCAGCGAGCGACCGATCTGTGAGACAAGTCGTCGGTCACTTTCATTGCCCGCGGCAACCGTGAGCGAGATGTCCACGTTCTCGCCCTTGATGCTCACCGTGCACTCGCCGCCGCTTAAGTCCGCCATGCGGCCAACGAGTTCGTTGAGGGATCGTTCGATGGAGCCGGGGGGCGTGGTCATGCCGGCATCGCCCGGCCCGCGCTCGCCGCGCCCATCGTCTCGGCGGCGCTCGCGACGCGGCTGATCCTGTGCGACGCGCTCGTCGGCCTGCCGGTCAGGTTGAGCGCGGTCCGGGGCCGGTCGGGCTGCCACGGCCGTTCGCGCGGGGAACTTCACGTCGATCGTCTTGCGCTCGCTGCCGCGGACGATGCGCACTTTCGCTGTGTCGCCCCATTTGAAGGCGCTCAATGCCCCGGCGATGTCCATCACGCCGGTGATGCGCTTCTCGCCGATCGCAACAAGCCGATCGCCTGCCTTGAGACCCGCGCCAGCCGCCGGGGAGCCATCGGCAACCTGCGCGATGACAACGCCGGGCTGATCGTCGTCCATATCGGGGACGATGCCGAGGCGCAATCGATCCGGCTCACCCGTGGGGGCGGCGGCTGCAACCTGCGGTTCGTCGTCGGGCGAATCCTGCCGCGAGATGCGGGCGCGGCTCGTGTCTTCGGTGAAGACCACGCGTTCCGAACGAGAATCGATCTCATCCACAACGTCGGCCCCGAAGCGGGCGATCCGCACGGCACCCTCAATGTTCAGCAGCGGTGTGTCGTCCTCGGGCTGGTGATATTGCTTGTGCAGCCCGGTGAAAAAGAACAGCACCGGAATGCCCTTGTTGTAGAAGCTGGTGTGATCCGACGGACCGCGCCCGCCGCCGCCGTCGCGAATCGTAAAGCCGTATGGTTCGGCGAGTCGGTAGATCATGTCTTCGAATCCGCCGGTGCGCATGCCCCCGACTTCAAGCTTGTTGTCCTTCAGACGCCCCACCATATCGAAATTAAGCATGGCGTTGACCTTGGTCAGGTCGAGCGTGGGGTTGTTCGCGTAGTGCGCCGAGCCGAGCAGGCCCATCTCTTCGCCGGTATAGAGCATGAAGACCATTGTGCGATTCGGCGGTTTGCCTTCGGCGAATGCGCGGGCCAGCATCATGACGAGCGTCGTGCCCGACGCGTTGTCGTCGGCGCCGTTGCTGATGTCCTTTTCGGCGTTGAACTCCGACGTGCCCTTGTTGCGAATGCCGAGGTGGTCGTAGTGCGCCCCCATGATGATGTACTCGTCCTTCTGGGGGCCGGTTCCGGGCACGACGCCGATGACGTTGCGAACCGGAGACTCGATCGGCTCGATCTCGACGCGACCGCGAATCGTCACGCCTTTGAGCACGGCCGAGGCCGGCTTCTCGCTCGCCTCGATCTTCTTCTGGGCCGCTTCCAGCCCGCCCAAGCCGCCGGCGCGCAACATGCGATCGGCCAGCTTGCGGCTGATGTGAATCATGGGGATGCCGTATCCGCGACCGCCGAATCGCGCGGTGCCCTGTGAGTTAAAATCAAACAGCTTGTCGCCTTCTTCGTCGTCGGCGGGATTGACCACGAGCAGCGCCGCCGCATCGCGACCGGCCGCGCGCGAGGCCTTCGCGCGAAAGGCCGAGTCCTGCACCGAGAACTCGCCGAACTTCGGCCCGCGTCGAAGCACGAGCACGACTTTGTCGGCGACGTCGACGCCGGCGTAATCGTTGTAGCCCGCGTCGTCCTTAACCACACCGTATCCGGCGAAAACGACCTCGCCGCTGAAGCTGCCGTTGGAGGAAAACGGGAAGGGGACGTAATCCTCGTTCAACTTGGCGGCGCGTCGCGTCGGGCGATCGTTCATGCCGATGGCGAGACGCGTACCGTCGGCAACCTGGCTCTTGAGTTTGAGGGTGAAGTTCTGGAAATAGGTATGGTTGTCGCCGCCGGGCTGGACGCCCCATTCCTCGAAGCGGGCGGCGATGTACTCGGCGGCTTTGTCGATGCCTTCCTGCCCGGTTCCGCGGCCCTCAAAGGAGTCGTCCGCCAGGGTGCCGACGTGGCGAAGATAATCGGCTTCTGTAAAAAGCGCCGCGTTCTCCGACCGCCGCTTGTCGGCAGAAGTTTCCGCGGCTGGTGCGGGGAGGGTCGAAAGCGCGAACAGAATTGTCAGACCGGCAAGCGGCAGGCGGCGATTCTGAAGCATGGGAAGACTGCCTTTCTGGGAAGGAGTTCGATTCATAATATCCTAACCTACAGAACTTTGTGATTCAATCAAGGTCGGCGAGGGTGTTGGTTGTCTCGCGTTTCAGCTACGGATCACGGGAACGTAACAATGAACGGATTGAGGCCGCCGGCCTTTCCCCCTTGGGCGGCGTGCCTTAGAGTGCGCGGGCTGGGAGCAGGTGAGCTGGCCCCAGGCCCAAGTTTGGGCGAAATGGTCGTGCAGGGAGTCATGAAAGCGATGAATCGCAGGGCAGGAATCCGGTGTTTCGTGTGCCTGTTGGCGGTGGTATTGGCTGGGTCTCTCGGATGTTCTGACAAGGACAAGAAAGCCCCCAAGGTCCGAAAGATCGAAGGGATCGCCAAGCACATCGATCTGAAGAACAATGACGTGTCGATGATTTTCAAGGACGATCGCGGCGTGGAGCGCGAGCTTCGCGGCTCCGTGCGCGAGAACACGGAAGTGATCATCAACGGCCGCAATCAGAAGCTGGAAGATATTCGCGAGAGCGATCGCATCATCGTCACGGGCTACAAGGACGGCTCGGGCGATGGCGCGCAGCTCGTCGCGACGATGATCGAAGTGATCCGGCCGCAGGAGTCGGATTGGAAAAAGGCGCCCACGCAACCGGCCGCATCGCCGGCCGCAGCAACGACGCAGCCAACAGGCAAACCGTAACCAGAAAACTCGCCACCCCCTGATTCAGGAGTTTGATTCGATGACAAGCATGTGGAAAATAGTCTCGCGCGGTGTGATCGTGTCGGCCGCGGCGTTGGTCGTCTGGGGTTGTTCGAACTCTTCCAGCGAGCCGGCGAGCCAGAGTCAGACCGCGACGCCGTCGAAGCCGGCGGATTCCGAGCCGGCCAAGGTCGCGACGGCGACGCACACGGAACCTGCTCCGGCCGAGACGAAGAAGCCGCAGGTTCATCCGACGCGGCTGGAGCCGATCACGCCGTCGCCGGCGCAGACGACGAGCACGCAGGAGCCGGTGGTCGCATCGACCGATGAGGAGAAGCGCGAGCAGGCGGCGAACATGATCTACGCGCAGATTCGCCTTCGGATGGAAGAGTTCATCGCCGAGCGCAAGAAATTGATGAGCGAGGGCAAGACGCGGGACGACGGGCGCGTCCAGCAACTGGAAGGGTCGATCCTCAAGGCGCGTGAGCTGCTGATGGAAGCGGGCGAAATGGTGGAAGACGTCGATCCGCCGATCCCCCCGCGGAATTAGCAGAAGTTGGAATTTCGCGTTGCGTGCGAATCAAAGCCCCAGGCACATGCCTGGGGCTTTTTTGCTGCGATACGTGATTCGCGCGAGCAATTTCAGCCACATCAAGCCTTGTCCAGCGCGCCATCCAGCGCCGCGGACAGGACCGCTGGGCCGTCGTCGAGCAGTTCAATCGAGAGATCCACCACGAGCACCGGGCAGCCGCCTTCCGGCCAGCGGCCGACTAGTTTGACGGCGTCCTTCTCGGTGGTAATGAGCGCGTTGGCTTCGAGGTTGGCGGCGACTTCAACCAGCCCATTCATTTCGTCTGTTGAGTAGGGATGATGATCGGGGTACTCGTAGGCGGCGAGCACGTGCACACCGAGATTTTCCACGGACTGACGGAAGCTTTGAAAATTGGCGATGCCCGCGAAGAGAACGGCCTGCATGGCGCGCGGGTCCTCGACGCGGACCGGGCGGCTCTTGATGTCGAGGAAACCGTTGATGCGGTGAACGGCCTGCAAGACCGGCTTGCCGCCCGACGCCTTGCGCAACGTGCGCAGGAGCAGGGCTTTGCTGGTTTCGTCGGCCTGGTCGCTGCGCGTGAGGATGATCAGGTCGGCGCGGCGGAGGGCGCGGACTGGTTCGCGCAGCAGTCCGCGAGGCAGAAGACGTTCGTGACCGAAGGGGTTGGTGGCATCAATGAGTACAATGTCTAAATCCCGGCGAATGCGGCGATGCTGGAAGCCGTCGTCGAGGACGGCCGCGTCGCACCGTTCGGCGACGGCCTGGCGGGCGGCGGCGACGCGATCGGGATTGATGATCACGCGCGCCGTGGGACAGCGGCGTCGAAGGACCTCGGCCTCGTCGCTTTCCATGCGCCACTGGTCGGCGGCGCGGCCGCGCTGGTCGTTGTCGAACTGGATCGCCCTTCCCTTGTAGCCGCGCAGGATGACGGCGACGCGGCGGCCACGCTGAAGGAGCAGGCTCGAGACCAGTGCGGAGACGGGTGTCTTCCCGGTGCCGCCGGCGGTGAGGTTGCCGATGGAGATGACGGGCAGCGCCGCGCGGCGCCGCGTACCGGGGACGCACGAATACCAGAGATTCCGCAGTCTGACCGCGAGCCGATAGGGGACGGATAGTCCGGCGAGCGCGGCGCGGGCGAATTCGGCGAGCACGCTTTGCGCGCGGCCGGAGATGATGTCCGAGTATCGCGGGAGACCCTTCGCCATTCGGCGGCGAAGTGTAGCCGAAACAGGGGCAGATTGACCGCGCCGGGCGCGGCGGCTAATCTGGCCGACGAGCTGGTACGGCCGCACCGCCCGGTATCGCCGGGGCGCTGGCCAGGAGTCTCTGGATCGTGTCAGGAACCCCCATGATTGCGGCGCGCTGGGTCAGGTGGACCGTTTCATCGGTGGCGTTGATCGCGCTGCTGGGGGCGAGCTGCCCAGGCGATTCGTCGAGCGGTTTCTCGTCGCGCCGATCGCGCGGTGAGGGCACGGCGATTCGACTGCCGCACATCGCGCCGACCGTGGCTTATGACGCGTGTCTTCATTCGATGAAGCAGTGGTTCCGCGTGGCCGAAGCCTCCCCGGTCGACGGCCAGATTCGCAGCGTCACGACCGAGTACGAACAGCGCGGCGGCACCGGCCGCATTCGCGATACGGCGCTGAAGTTCCCCAATCGTCTGCGCCGCACGGCGACGCTCTATGTTCAACCTTGGGGCGAGGGCAGCGTCGTGCATTGCGTGGTCGATGTGCAACGGCTCGACACGGCCGATCACCGCGTCTTCCGCGACATGGAACGATTTGATGACTACCCCACCGACACACCGATCGATCGCGAGGCCGGCGTGACCGCGGCACAGGACCAGGTCTGGACCGATTTGCCGCGCGACGTCCAACTCGAGCGAGATATGCTGGAGGTTGTGCGCCGCAAGGCGACCGAAGGCGCGCCGCCGGCCGCGGCAAGCAATTCCTGACGTTCGGCCCGATTGAATCCTATTGTGAAAGCAGTTCCCCGCGAAGCGTTTGAATCGCATCGAACGCAGGCTTGGGCGACAGGTCCGCGCAGACAACCCCGCTCGACGAATCCGACCGGTCGATCAGGTGCCGCCAGCAGATCGTCTCGACGAACGGTTTGCTTAAGGCGATACGATAAAATTCCTTGGCCCAGGCGGCCTGACTGATGGCCGACCAGGTTCCGCGCCAGCAGCCTGCGCCGACCTCGCCGCCCGACGGCACGCCGGCGGCGGTGATGTGCACCGGCTTGCCCATCGCGCCGAACCGGTCGAGCATGGATGAGACTTGCATCATGTCACGCACGTAGCGGCGGCCATTGGCCGGGTCGGCGCCTGATCCGAACCAGATTTCCAGCCCGAAGGCGTCAAACTGGATGCCGCTCTGCACGGCCATTTCAGCATACAGAATGGGAGGGATCGTCTGGGGATCGGCAGCGTAGTACTCGCCCCAGGGCATGGCGATTCCGAGGATGACGGCGGATCGCGGCGCGCCCTGTCGGACGATCGTCGTGGCGAGGCGCGACAGATCGACGAGTTGTTCGAAATTGAAGCGCAGGACGTTGTGTGCGTGCAGGCCGCGCACGACTTCCCAGGCGGTGACGTGCGGCGCCAGCGAGGAGACGACGTGCTTTAGGTGCTTCGCAGCGGCGTCTCGAAACGAGTCAAATGTCGTGTTTTTTCGGCGGACGTAATCCGGCAGGGCGGGGTCGTCAAACGACAGGAGCGGGCCGGCCATCACCGGCAGCTTCTTCGCCTTCAGCAGGGCGACGCACCGCTCCAGCTCGGCGAGGTCGAACTTGCCGGCCTGCGGCTGCGTGGCCGCCCAGTCGCAAGGCAGCGTGACGAAGTCGAAGGCGTCGGCCGCGCGGGCCAGCGCCACCTCGGTGCAATGGGCGGGAAGAATGCGGCATCCGAACGGTTTGCGGCCCATCGGCCCGGTCGGTTCGCGCCGCTTGATGAACACGTCGGCGTGCAGGGCGGCGGTCGCCTCGGCGGCTTTCAGGCCGGCGGCAATCGACGCGTCGGCATGTTTTGTGGCGGTGAGGGCATCGTCGGCGGTCATGGCGGCGACAAGGTGATCGCGCGCCAAGTCGATCTGCTTATATACCGCGGCCCCTTCGGGATAGTCGAACAGGCCCCAGTCCTCGCGCTTTTGAATGATGCGCATCAACTGACCGCGCGCCAATTCGACGTGCAGGTTGTACGGCTCGGCTCGTTCCATGAGCCGAGTCGTTTCAAGCATGAGCGTGCCGCTGGCGGCCGGACCGCGCACCGTCCACAGCAGGGCAAGCGCCGCGGCCCCGCGGGCGCGTGTTTCGCAGATGACCTCGCCCTTCTCAAAACGAATCTCACCACGCAGCGGAACGCGCTCGTTGCCGAGCAGGTGCGCACCGGTCAGGTCGAGCGATTTCGCCGGCGCGCCGTCGTGATAAACACTGAACCGCAACATGATTCTTGATCGTCTCGCCGATAGGCCGCCGCGTGGGGTGCCCAACTGCCCCCGGAGGGTGGGCCGGATGGTTGAATCGCCTGCCATGATACGGGGCAGCAGCCGCGCGACACAAGCGGAGCGCACGCCGTGAGCGTTGTGGATTAGCCTCCACGAACTGGCCGCAGCGGCGGCTTGCCGCCCAGGACCGCGATCACATCCTCCGCCGCCATCTCCGCCATGCGGTTGCGCGTGGTCACCGTGGCCGAGCCGATGTGCGGCAGCAGCACGACGTTGTCCAGCGCCATCAGCTCTGTCGGGATGCGCGGCTCGTGTTCGTACACGTCAAATCCTGCCGCGGCGATTCGGCGATCGCGCAGCAGGTCGATCAGCGCCGCCTCATCGACGATCGGTCCGCGCGCCGTATTGATAAGAATGGCCCCGGGGCGCAGGCGCTCCAGCGCGATGCGGTCCAGCAGGTGGCGCGTCTCATCCGTTAACGGGCAATGGAGCGATACGAAGTCGCTTTCGGCCAGCAGCGCTTGCAGCGGCACGCGCTGCGCGCCCAGTGCCGCCATGGCGGGCTTGTCTTCGCGCGCCGTGTAAAGCACCGTCATGGAGAAACCCGTCGCCCGCCGCGCGACGGCCGTCCCGATCCGCCCCGCACCGACGATGCCGAGTGTTCGGCCGTGAACGTCGGCGCCGAGCATCTGCATCATCTCCCAACCCTGCCAGGCGCCGGAGCGGACGAGTCGCTCGGCCTCGGGAATGCGCCGGGCGGTCGCGAGGAGAAGGGCCCAGGTGAGATCGGCGGTGGATTCGGTGAGGACGCCGGGCGTGTTCGTGACGTGGATGCCGGCGGCCCGCGCTGCGGCGACGTCGATGTGGTCGGTGCCGACCGAACAGGTGGCGATGATGCGGCATCGCGGAAGCCCGGCGGCGATCACGTCGGCGTCGAAGCGATCAGCCAATTGCCCGATGACGGCGTCGTGGTCAGCGATCTGTCGAAGGAGACTTTGGCGATCCGGCGGCGAATCGGGCAGGTGATAGTCGAACTTCGCGGCGCGAAGCAGCGCAAGCCCGGAATCGGGAATGGGGCGGGTCACCAGAACGCGCGGGTTCGACACGAGGCGAATACCTCCAGCGGTTTGAACAGGCCGCAGCAAGCGCGACGAAAGCGTCGATGGGTATAATGCGGCCGCCGTTGCGTCGGCGTCCAGCGCATCGGCGGGTCCGGGTTGATTGAGCATCGCCGAGGAGGCTTCTGTTGGAGTTTTTCCGGTTCATTTCGGATCGCCTTCCGCGCCTCGTCTGGTCGGACCTGGTCGAGTTGTTCGTGATCGGGCTGGTGGTGTTCTGGATCGCGCGGTTCCTGAAGGGGACGCGCGGAGCGCGCCTGCTGCGTGGGTTTCTGCTGCTGCTGGTGGGCGGCACGCTGGTGCTGAACCTCGTGGCGAACATTTTTGACCTGGAGCGCATCAAGACAATCTATCCGTTCTTTGTGGGAGGGCTGTTCGCCAGCGCGCTGGTGGCGTTTCAGCCGGAGCTGCGACGGGCGCTGATTCGACTTGGCGCGGCGAGCTTTTTCGCCGAGGCGTCGGGGAGCCTGGATCGAACAATTGACGAGGTGACCGAAGCGGTAGAGACGCTGGCGAAGCGCGGCATCGGCGCGATCATCGCGTTTCAGCGGTCCAACGAACTCGGAGCGATGATCGACGCGGGCTGCAAGCTGGATTCGGAGTTGACGCGCGAATTGCTCGTGACGATTTTCTGGCCCGGCTCGCCGCTGCACGACATGGGCGTCGTCATCGGGCAGGGGCGCATCCTCGCGGCGGCCGTTCAGTTTCCGCTGACCGACTCGGACGACGTGGCGCCGTCGCTCGGCTCGCGGCACCGGGCGGCCATCGGCCTGACCAACGAGACGGACGCAATCGTGGTCGTCGTGAGTGAAGAGACGAAAACGATCAGCCTTGTGGAGCGCGGCGAGATGGTGCGGCCGTTGACGCCGGAACAGCTTCGAGCGCAATTGCGCGAGCGACTTGGCCGACCGCCGGAGCCGCCGCGCGAGGACGAGGCCGAGGCGTGATGGAACCAGACCATGATTAAGCCCGCGACATACGAACGCATTCGGTCGGGACTGGCCGTGGCGGGGATCACGCTCTTGATCTGGCTGGTGGCGGATCAGAACGTGATGGATGAGCAGGTGGTGTCGCTGCCGGTGCGCGTGGTGAGCGACTCGCCGGACCGGTACGCGGCGTTCGCCGAGCCACCGTTCGAGTTGACCTTTCACGTGACGTTTCGGGGCCGGCGGCGCCATCTGAAGGAGATGGCGGAGCTGGTGGAATCGCGCCAGTACTTCGAGGCGGTGATGGATGGCTCGATGGAGTCGTCGATGCAGAAGCAGACGCTCGGCTCGCGGGAGATACTGAATCGCGTCAAGGCGGTGGCGGAATCGGGGTTGAAGGTCAGCAACATTGAGCCGATCAACGCCGCCGTGTTCATCGACGAATACGAGACGGTACCCGATGTTCGCGTGTCACCGAGTTACGGTGAGTTGAAGGTCAGCGCCGAACCGTCACCCGACAAGGTGGCCGTGCGGTTGCCTCGGTTCGCCGCCGAGCAGTTGCGACGGGATCCGGTTGCGCGGGCCGATGCACAACAGCGCATTCTCGCGGCGAAGCAGGCCGACGGAACGTTCCGCGTGCGCGTGCCGCTGGTGATCGAAGCGCTGCGCGATCTGGACCCCGGGCTGCGGGTGGAGATTCGGCCCGCGGAAGAAGTGACCATCTCGGGGCAGATTCAGAGTTTGACGCAAACCGTTCGAAAGGGGCCGATTCAGATCACCTGGTCGGTCCCGCAAAAAGTGCAGGACGAGTATCGCATCGTGCCCGACCCCAATCTGAATCTTCGACCGGATATCGACGTGACCGGTCCGAAGGACCTCGTAGAGCAGTTGGACCCGCGGGAAATTCGTGCATTCGCGGATGTGTTCGCAGCGGACATCGAAAAAGTTGGGACGAAAATACAGCGTCGCGTGCAATTCGTGCTGCCGCCGGGCTTTTCCATTCCGGAGTCCACGCCGCCGTACGAGGTGACGTTCGAACTGGAGCCCCGCGCAGCGACCGCGAGCGGGACAGGAAACTCGATGGGTGAGCCGTAGTTCAGCGGGGGCAAATTCGTTCTTTGCGGCGGTCCGCTTTTTCCAGGTGAATCGTGCATGGTCGCACACTCGATCCAATGGTTGATACGAATCGGGATCGCGATGCGATCCGAAAGGGGTTGCATCGACCGGAATGGTGGTATCATCGTGGGTTCACGGCGCTGGCGGCGCAACGGCGCTTTCCGGAGAGGGGAATCGTTATACGGTTGTATTCTTACGCGCCGCCCAGCGCTTTTTTTATGCGCATTTCCTGGCTGCTGATCCTGGCGATCGCCGTCGCGATGGCCGCATGGTGGACGTTTCGCCGGGCGCCGCGCGGTCGAGGCGATGCCGCAAGGGCGAGATGCCCTTCCTGCGGCCACGAGCTTCCGAATCGATCGTCACCCCGCTGCCCGGCCTGTGGGGAGAGTATTTGAAGGACGAATAGCGAATAGCGAATTGCCACGGCTTCTTCGCACGCGGTAGAAGTAGACGCGACGCTCCATTCTGCATTCTTGATTCTACCTTCTTGATTCCACGTTCTGCATTGCAATCGTGTATCACCTGCTGGTGCGTCGAGGACGCACCCTACGGCTTACTCCTTCGGCAATTGATGTTTTTCGCCATTCGCTATTCACAATTCCCCCTTACTTCGCTCCTTTTCCGTGACAGGCCTTGTATTTCTTGCCGCTGCCGCAGGGGCAGGGGTCGTTGCGGCCGACCTTGGGCTGATCGCGGCGAATCTGCTCGACCTTCTGCTCCTGGCCCTGTGCCTTCATCGCGGCATCTCGGTCGGCGTCGGCCTGGCCCGCGAAGCCGAGATTGGTGGCCTCGGCGTGGCGCGTGGTGGCGTTGCGGGAGTGGTCGCGTGCGGAGGTCTCCTCGGTCAGGCGCACCTTGAAGATGATGTTCGTGACCTTGTCCTCGATGCCGCGGAGCATTTCCTGAAACATCTGGAACCCCTCGCGCTTGTAGGCGATCTTGGGGTCCTGCTCGGCGAACCCGCGCAGGCCGATGGCTTCCTTGAGGAGATCCATCGCGTGCATGTGTTCCTTCCAGGCCTGATCGTAGATTTGCAGCAGGACGTACCGCTCGAGCATCGTCAGCTCGCGGCGAAGCAGATCGCGCCCGATCGTGAGCAACGCCTCGCGCGGGTCGGCTGATTCGCGCAGAACCGTTTCATCAAAGGCCGGGCCGAATCGCTGCGCCGCCCATTGCACGAGTTGCCCGTTGCCGCGATGCGCCGCGATCGCCGCGTCGATTTCCTGTTCCAGTCGCGGGCCGGCGAGGCTGTCACGATTCAACTGGAACAACTGGTCGGCGATCTCCTGCACGCTGCGGCCGGACACGCTTTCGAGCGTCCAGTTCTGCCCGAATTTATGATTGACCCATTTGACGAGATGATCGACGGCGTAGGCGGTGTTGCCATCGTCGCGAAGGATCGTTCGCTCGAGCACCCATTCGACGGGATAACGCACTTCGCGCTCGCGGTAGGCGGCGCGAACCTGTTCGCGAACGCGCTTCAGCGCGTCGGCCTCGCCGGCGCTTCCCATCGAAGCCGGGTCCAATTCGACGCCGAACTTCATGCGCGCCCATTGCATGAGCGTCTGCACGGCCAGCTGGGGATCGAAGAACCGCTCGAGCGCGCTCAAGTCGGCGGCTTCGATTTTCGCCTCCGCCGCCTCGATGAGTTTCTCCACCACGTCCTCGGGCGACATGTCGCGCAGGTGGTTTTGCGAAATCTTGCAGTCGAAGCGCGTCGTGGCCCATTGATGCAGCCCGCGGATGTCCCATTCCTTGCGGTCCAGGTCCGGGTCCATGTATTCGCCGACGGAGATCTGAATCTGGCTGCGCGCTTCGGCTTTTGCCTCTTCGCGGATGATTCGCTCGGTGCGGTCGCGGTCGTACAGATCCACGTGCTTGGGATCGAGCGAGACTTCCAGTTCCCCGCGCACCCATTCGACGATGCATTTCGCGCCGTAGTCCTTCGCGAGATACGTGGAGGCCGCGGTCTCAATCGTCTTGTCGATCATGCGGGAGATCAGCGATTGGAGGCTCGACGACTTGCCGACGCGGCTGGATTCGAGAATTTCCTGCCGCTGGGTGTAGAAGACCTGCCGCTGATGGTCCATGACCTCGTCGTATTCCAGCAGGTGCTTGCGGGCCGAGAAGTTCTTCTCCTCCACCTTCTTCTGCGCCCGCTCGATGCCCTTGTTGATGCTCTTGGCTTCGATGGCCATTCCGTCTTCGAAGCCCATGCGCTCGAGCATCTTCAGCGTCCACTCGCCCATGAACATCTTGAGCAGGTCGTCTCCCAGCGAGAGGAAAAAGCGGCTCGAACCAGGATCGCCCTGTCGGCCGGATCGCCCGCGAAGCTGATTGTCGATGCGGCGCGACTCGTGCCGCTCGGTGCCGATGATGTGCAAACCGCATGGCACGTTGATCGGGCAGACCTTGCGACCCAGCTCGGGAAAGCGCGGATCGACCTTTGGCTTCCAGCAGTGGGCGCAGTTCGTCTTCGGGTCGTAGTCGGGGCAACTGATGCAGCACTTGGTGCCAATGACGCCGGGCTCGTTCCAGCCGTAGCGCTTGCCGTGCCCGTTCGAACCCTGCGGCGGGCCGAGATCGCCCACGCACTTTTCAAACACGACGCCCTGTTGCAGCTTGATGTCGGTGCCGCGGCCGGCCATGTTCGTCGCGATGGTGACGTTGCCCTGGAGCGATTTCTCCTTGCCGCGCGTGGGCGGATGGCGCTCGCCGGCCTTCTTGACGATCTCCGCCTCGCGCGCGTGCTGTTTCGCATTGAGCACTTCATGCTCGATGCCGTACTTGCGCGTCAGGGCGTTGGACAGCTTCTCGGAGTTTTCGATCGAGATCGTGCCGACCAGCACCGGCCGCCCGCGCGCCAGGTCGCCCATCGCCGCGTCGTACGCCTCGGCCATCTGCTGCGCCAGCTCGGCGCTGGGCGCGCCGGCCGCGTTGAATGCGCCCAGTGCCGATTGAATAACCTCGACCTCGCCGCCCTGTTTCTGGGCGATGGGCAGGATGTTCTTCAATACGTCGTTGAGGATGAAGGGATCGCGCGGTCGGCCGCGCGTGTGGATGTCGTGAATCTCCTCGACGATGGCGTCGTACTTATCGTCAACGGTCTTATAGATGCGATCGTGGAAATCCTGCCGGTTGACGGGGCGATTCGTCGGGATGGCCACGACCTCGAGCTTGTAAATCTTCATGAACTCGTCGGCCTCGGTCATGGCCGTGCCGGTCATGCCGGCGATGCGCTTGTAGAGCTTGAAGAAGTTCTGCAGGGTGATGGTGGCCAGCGTCTGCGTCTCCTCCTTCACGCGAACGGATTCCTTCGCTTCGACCGCCTGGTGGAGGCCGTCTGACCATTGCCGCCCATGCATCAGGCGACCCGTGAAAGAATCGACGATGATGACTTCGCCGTCTTTGACGACGTAGTCGACGTCCTTTTCGTAGGTGACGTGCGCCCGGACGGCGTTTTCGATCAGATGCGGCCATTCCATGTTGGCGCCGGCATAGAGCGAACCGACGCCCAACTGGTCCTGCGCGACGGTGATGCCGTCATGGGTGACCGATACCTGCTTGCGCTCGCGCTGGACGACATAAAACTGCTTGTGTCCGATGGCTTCGGCTTCGTCCTCGCTGATCCAGTTGGGATCGGCCTTGAACTTGCGGTTGGCGTCGGCGTACTTCGGGTGCTCGGCGTAGCCCTTGGGCGGATCGTCGCCCCATTGCTTGAGGCGCGCGAGCGTCTCGGCATTGGCCTGCGACTGCCGCTGAATGAGGGTCCTTGCGACGCCGTCGGCCGTGCGATAGCGCGAGACATCGTCGGAGGCGGGGCCGCTGATGATGAGCGGGGTGCGCGCCTCGTCGATGAGAATCGAGTCGACTTCGTCGATGATGGCGAAATCGAGCCGGCCCTGGACCTGCTCCTCGACGGAGATCTTCATGTTGTCGCGCAGGTAGTCGAACCCGAACTCGTTGTTCGTGCCGTAGGTGATGTTGCAGGCGTAGGCGGCGGCGCGGATGCCCTCGCGCCCGCCGGGATCGACCTGCGACTGAATGTAGCCGACGGTGAAGCCGACCAGCTCGAAAACGGGCCTGGCGAATTCGGCGTCGCGCTGCACGAGGTAATCGTTCACGGTGATGATGTGGACCTTCTTGCCTTCGAGGCATCGCATGAAGGCGGCGAGGTGGCAGACGATGGTTTTGCCTTCGCCGGTTTTCATCTCGGAGATTTTGCCCTCGTACAAGACCATGCCGCCGACGAGCTGACAGTCGAAGTGGCGGTGATTCTGCGCCCGGCGCGAGGCCTCGCGGATGAGGGCGAAGGCCTCGGGCAGCGCCTGGGTGGCGTCCATTCCGTCGGCGAGCTTCTGTTTCAAAGCGGCCGTGCGGTCGCGCAGGTCGGCGCTCAACTCGACGCGAATCTTCTGCAATTCGGCCGGGAGCTGGTCCGATGGCAGGTCGGCGGGGAGGGCGGCCTTCGCGGCGGCGAAGCGTGCGTCGTAGTCGCCGCGGAGCTCCGGCTCGAGCGCGTTGATGAGTACGACGTTCTTGTGATAGGCCTTGAGCAGGCGCTCGTTGCGCGAGCCGAAGACCTTTTTGAACAGGTTACCGACGACAGCGGTGACAGGCATGGGGAATCTCGCTTACAGAGAAACGTCAAAACGTCAAGAAAGTCGAAACGCCAGAACGAAGGCAGTTGCCGCGGCGACCAGGCGGCGGGACGAAGGAAAGGCGACCCGTAGGGAGGGCACTGCCCACCAATTGGGCGCATGGTGCGTTGGATCGCACCCCGCGTGCTAGGGGCCGTAGAGGCCGCCGAGATGATAGGCGATTTGAATTTTGCGATCGCGCGACGCATGCGTCGGCGAAGTAGTGAGTCGTGCGGTGGGCTGCGTCGGTGCGAAGACCGAGCTGGGCGTGCGGGCCGACGCCAGAAGACATGCCGCCAGCACGACGGCCGAGCAGAGCATCAGCGGCGACGCATCGAAACCCGAAACGGAGGTTGCCGCGCTGATAGCGGCTGCGGCGTCGCAGATCCGCGCGGTCCGGCGCATCGTCGGCTCGGCCATGCTGACGGCCGCCTGAATTCCGACCAGTGCCGCAACGCCGACGACCAGCGCGGGCAGCGCGGCGCGGCGGATGGGACGAGGTTCGGCGGCGGCTTCCGGTGCCTTCATGCGGTCTAGTCTAGCCGTGGCGGTGGACGCGGGCAAACGCGGCCCCGATTTGTGATCCGGTAACAGTTCAACGCATCGAAGAAATTGTGCATAATGGCGGTTTCGAGCGGGGCAGCCCATAACGAGGTGAAAGATGTCCGATCCGACGATTGAGTCAATCCAGTCCGATTCGCAGGTCTATCCGCCGCCGGCGGCCTTCGCGAGCGCGGCCCACGTGAAATCGCCGGCCGAGTACGAGGCGCTGTATCGCCGGTCGATCGAGGACCCCGAGTCGTTCTGGGCCGAAGTAGCGTCGGGGTCGCACTTCTTCAGGAAGTGGGATCGCGTGCTGGAGTGGGAGCCGCCCTTCGCGAAGTGGTTCATCGGCGGTACGACGAATGCATCCTACAATTGTCTAGATTTACAGGTGGCCCGCGGGCGCGGGGATCACGTCGCCCTGCTGTGGGAGGGCGAACCGTGCGATGCGACATGTGCCCCGCGCGACGTACGGCGCATCACGTACGCCCAGTTGCTGCGCGACGTCTGCCGATTCGCCAACGGCCTCAAGAGGCTCGGCGTGAAGAAGGGCGACCGCGTCACGATCTACATGCCGATGGTGCCGGAGCTGGTCGTGGCCGTGCTGGCCTGCGCGCGGATCGGCGCGCCGCATTCGGTGATCTTCGGCGGCTTCTCGGCGCAGGCGATTGTCGATCGCGTCGAGGATGCGCAGTCGCACGTGGTCATCACGGCGGGCGGCGGCTGGCGGCGCGGCAGCGTCGTACCGCTCAAGAGCGCGGTGGACGAGGCTTGCAAGCTCACTCCGCTGATTAAGAAGGTCGTCGTACTTAACCATTGCAGCGAGGGCGTCGCCATGCAGGCCGGGCGCGATGCGTGGTGGCACGACGTGATCGCCGGCGCGAGCGACGATTGCCCGGCCGAGCCGCTCGACAGCGAGCACATGCTCTTCCTGCTGTACACCAGCGGCAGCACCGGCAAGCCCAAGGGCATCCTGCACACCACGGCCGGTTACATGGTGTACACGGCCTATACCGCGCGGCTCGTCTTCGACCTCAAGCCCGACGACATCTACTGGTGTACGGCCGACGTCGGCTGGATCACGGGGCACAGTTACATCATCTACGGCCCGCTTCAGAACGGCGTGACGTGTGTGATGTACGAGGGGGCGCCGAACTTTCCCGACTGGGATCGCTTCTGGGCCATCATCGCGCGGCACAAGGTGACAAAATTCTACACCGCACCGACAGCCATCCGCGCCTTCATGCGACAGGGCACGCAGCATCCGGCGAAGCACGACTTGTCGAGTGTGAAGCTGCTCGGCACCGTTGGCGAGCCGATCAACCCGGCGGCGTGGACGTGGTACCACGAGAACATCGGCCGAGGCAAGTGCCCGATTGTTGACACCTGGTGGCAGACCGAGACGGGCGGGATCCTGATCGCGCCCGTGCCCGGGGCGACGCCGACCAAGCCCGGCTCGGCCACGCGCCCGCTGCCGGGGATCGATCCGGCGATTATGGACAAGGGCGGAACGGTGCAGGGGGCCAACGCCGGCGGGTTCCTCGTGATCCGCAAGCCGTGGCCGGGGATGCTGCGCGGTGTGTACGGCGACGAAGATCGCTTCCGCAAGCAGTACTGGTCGGAGATTCCCGGCATGTATTTCACGGGCGACGGCGCCCGCTGCGACGCCGACGGGTACTTCTGGATCATGGGTCGCGTCGATGACGTGATCAAGGTCTCGGGTCATCGACTTGGCACGGCCGAGATTGAATCGGCGCTGGTGAGTCATCCGAAGGTGGCCGAGGCGGCGGTGGTGGGGTTCCCCGACGATCTGACGGGCGAGGCCATCGCGGCGTTCGTGACGCTCAAGGGCGGCAACGCGCCGAGCGACGCGATGAAAGATGAATTGAAAAAGCACGTCACGGCCCAGGTCGGCGCGATCGCGCGGCCGAAGGACATCCGCTTCACCGATGCCCTGCCCAAGACGCGCAGCGGAAAGATCATGCGGCGGCTGCTCCGCGAGCTGGCGACCAAAGGCCGCGTGGATGGCGACACGACGACGCTGGAGGATTTCAACGTGATCGCGAAGCTGCGCGAGGAGGAATGAGCGCGGGGCGGAAGGATCGTGGGGCGGAATGTGTAGGGTGGGTCGGCCTCATCGACCCACCGAAGTTGGTCGTTGATCGCAAGAATCTCGGCAATTCTTGGCCCCGACGGGGCCGGGGAATGTAGCCACGGGTGGAGTTCCGGCGTGCCGGAACGGAACCCGTGGAAACAGGGTCGGTCCTCTTGATTCCGCCCCGCGAGGAGCGGAGGAACGTTGCTGATAATTTTACGAAAGACTGAAACGCTCACGTCACTCATAGAAGACTTCCGCCGCCCCTCCGGGGCGGAGAGGTTCAGAAGATCGATGTGTCCACGGGTTTCGCTTCGCTCCACCCGTGGCTACCGTCCTGCGCCCCGTCGGGGCTGGATAGATCGCCGTGTTGGAGGGTTTGAAGCGGATCGATTGGGCTGCGACGGCGGGTCGATACGACTGACCCACCCTACATAATCTCAATCCCCAGGTCCCAAGCCCCAGGTCGCGTAGGGCCCGCTATTCGGACCATGTGTGTGGTTGGGGGCATTGGTCCGCACAGCGGACCCTACGGGATCTCAAGCCCCACGTCTCAAGCCTCACGCCTGCCCAACCAGCGACGGTCCTTTGAGCCGTTCGGCGTGGACGATCCCGCGCAGGTCACCGCTGTTTAAGATACGAATGTCTGCAATGCCGTACTTCATCATCGCCAGGCGCGTGAGGCCCAGGCCGAAGGCGAAGCCGGTGTACTCGTGCGGGTCGATGCCGCCGTGGCGCAGCACGTTGGGATGGACCATGCCGCAGGGGAGAATCTCCACCCAGCCGCTGCGCTTGCAGGTGGCGCAGGGTTCGCCGTCGGGTCGCACAGCCGTGCCGTTGCAGATGGCGCAGGACATGTCGAGTTCGAAGCCCGGTTCGACGAAGGGGAAGAAGCCGGGTCGCAGCCGCACCTTCACATCGCGCTGAAAGACTTCTCGCAGCAGCAGCTTCATGAAGGCGATGAGGTGTGCCACGGAAATGTCTTTATCAATCAGCAGCCCCTCAAGCTGGTGAAACGTGTTCTCGTGCGAGGCGTCGATGGCCTCGTAGCGAAAGCAGCGGCCCGGTGCGATGACGCGGATCGGCGGGCCGAATCGCTTCATGGCACGAACCTGGCAGGGGCTGGTATGCGTGCGCAGGAGCCAGCCGTTGGTCAGCCAGAAGGTATCCTGTGCATCGCGCGCCGGGTGCATGGCGGGGATGTTCAGGGCCTCGAAGTTATAGAAATCCGTCTCCATTTCCGGTCCGCCGACGACGGCGAAGCCCAGCCCGGTGAAGATGCGCTCGACCTCGCGCTGCACGGCCGTGACGGGGTGCAGGCTGCCGCGCGGGGTGAGCGGCGGCGGCAGGGTCGGGTCGAAGTCGGCGGCGGTCTTGCGCTCGCCGGCGACGTCGGCTTCACGCAGCCGGGCCATCGCGGCGGCGAACAGCTCGGCGACGTTGTTCTTGGTGGCGTTGATGGCCTGGCCGGCCGGGCCGCGCTGCTCGGGGGCAACTTGTTTGATGGATTTGAGCGCCTCGGCGAGCGCGCCTTTGCTGATCTTCGATTCCGCGGCGCGCAGAGCGTCGATGGAATTCGCGGCCGCGATCGCGGCGCGGGCGTCAGCCTCGATGGCTGCGAGCCGGTTTGTCAGGTCATTCAGGTCCATGCCGTTCAGCCGATCCGTTCAGGTCGAAGGGGCAACCGTGAAACGCGCGATTATTTGTAACCCGTTGGGAGATAAGAGGCAAGGCGACGGTGCGTGCGTTCGGCAGCCCGGGGGAGATGGTTCGGCATGAGAAATTCCTTGACGCGGCCGACGGCACGGGCTATATTTGCATGATGACGCAAATGAGCAAACGAAAGCGCAAGCCCGCCGCCCGGTCTCGAACCTGCTGCCCGTCGATCGACACGCTGATCGAGCCGCGGTTCTTCAAGGCCTTTGGCGACGCCAATCGCGTGGCCATTCTCTGTCGTCTGGCGCAGTGTCGCCGGCCGTGCACGGTCGGCGAACTGGCCGCCTGCTGCCCGGTCGATGTGTCGGTGGTGTCGCGTCACCTGGCGTTGCTGCGCGAGGCGGGCGTGCTGGTTGCGCAGCGGCGCGGCAAGCAGGTCTATTACTCGGTGAACGGTGAAATCGTCGTGAACACGTTGCGCGGGCTGGCGGCAGCCATCGAGCAGTGCTGCCCGCCCGCGGCATGTCAACCCAGGGAGAATGTTCCATGAGCAGCAGTCAGGCAGTCCGTGAGATGGTGTCCCGCCAGTATGAGAAAGCCGTCACGCAGCCGGGCGGCGGCTGTTGCGGTACGTCGACATGCTGCGGCGGATCGTCGAAGGGCGTGCTCGCGAAAACCGCCGGGTACCAGGCCGACGTGTTGGCGGGGTTGCCGGCCGACGCGGTGGCCAACTCGTTCGGCTGCGGCAATCCGCTGGCCTTCGCAGAGGTCGGTCCCGGCGAAGTCGTACTCGATCTTGGCAGCGGGGCGGGCATTGATCTGCTGATCGCGGCGCAGAAAGTGGGGCCGAGCGGGCGCGTGATCGGCGTGGATATGACCGGCGCGATGATCGAGCGGGCGCGGGCCAACATCGCCGCGGCCGGTGTGACGAACGTGGAGGTGCGCCAGGGCATCATCGAGCAATTGCCGGTGGCGGACGGCTCGGTCGACTGGGTGATCTCCAATTGCGTCATTAATCTGTCACCTGAAAAGGAGCGGGTCTTCGCCGAGATCGCCCGCGTCCTTCGGCCCGGCGGGCGCCTGCGTGTGTCCGATGTCGTGGCGACCGGCCTGCCGGATGAGATTCGCCGTAACGCGGATCTTCACGCGAGTTGCATCGCCGGGGCCATCAGCGAGGAGGCCTACGTCGCCGGCCTGCGTGCCGCGGGGCTGGTTGACGTGGAAGTCCGGCAGCGCGTGGTCTATGAAACGTCGCAACTGGCGGCGCTGGCCGTGACCGAGGGCGTCGCCGCCGAAGAGACGGCGAGGCTGGCCGAGGCGGCAGCGGGAAAGGTGTGGAGCGCGGTGTTCTTCGCGCGAAAGCCTGTGCAGGAGTGACGCCATGACGGAATCAGATGCTTCGCCGCGGCGGCTCAATGTTTTCGAGCGCTACCTCACGGTTTGGGTCGGCCTCTGCATGGTGGTCGGCGTCGCGATCGGCAAGCTCGCGCCGGGGGCGGTGGACGGTCTGCGCCGGCTGGAGTTCGGCGGCGGCAGTCAAATCAACGCCCCGATCGCCGTGCTGATCTGGCTGATGATCTACCCGATGATGTTGAAAGTTGACTTCGCCTCGGTCGTCAACGTCGGCCGGCGCCCGCGCGGCCTGCTCATCACGTGCTTCGTCAACTGGCTGGTCAAGCCGTTCAGCATGGCGCTGGTCGGGTACGTGTTCTTCAAGCACCTGTTCGCGCCATGGATCGGCGCCGAGCTGGCGGATCAGTACATCGCGGGCGTGATAATTCTGGCTGCGGCGCCTTGCACGGCGATGGTCTTCGTCTGGAGTTACCTGACGCGGGGCGACGCGGCGTACACGCTGGTGCAGGTGTCGGTAAACGATCTGCTGATGCTCGTGCTGTTCGCGCCGATCGTGACGCTGCTGGTCAGCGGGGCGTCGTCGCTCACCGTCCCGTTCATGGTGCTGCTGTACGCCGTCGTGTGTTTCATCGTGATTCCGCTGGCGGCGGGCGCGATCACGCGAACGGTGCTGATCCGCTCGCACGGGGCCGAGTGGTTCGAGCGCGCGTTTCTGCCGCGGTTTCACCCGGTGGCGGTGCTGGCGCTGCTGGCGACGCTCGTGCTGATCTTCGCGTTTCAAGCCGACAACATCACAAGCCGTTCGCTGCACGTCGCGCTGATCGCCGTGCCGATTCTGATTCAAGTGTATTTTAATTCGTCGCTGGTTTACGGATTGATGAAGCTCTTTCGCGTGCCGCATCGCGTCGCCGCGCCGGGCGCGCTAATCGGCGCGAGCAACTTTTTCGAGCTGGCGGTCGCGACGGCCATCGCGCTGTACGGTCCCGAGTCGGGCGCGGCCCTGGCGACGGTCGTCGGCGTGCTGGTGGAAGTGCCGGTGATGTTGAGCGTCTGCGCCGTCTGCAATCGCACGCGGCACTGGTTTGTCGCCGAGGGGCCGGAGGACTGCCCCGCACCGGCGGCGGGCTGCTGTGCGAACTGGGAGGCGATTGCATCGCTCGGCAGCCCGCCCGGCAAGCTCGTGCGATGAGCCGGACCAGAAACGCGGTTACGCCTTCTTCGGGGCCAGAAGACCGTCGTACACGACGGCGGCGATGACCGCGCCCACAATCGGACCGGCCCAATAGACGATGTGCTGCGACCAGAACTGCGGCAGGTTGCCGGTCATGAATGCGACGAGGCCAGGGCCGAACGTCCGCGAGGGGTTCATGGCCGCGCCGGTGAGCGGACCGCCCAGAAGAATATCCGCGCAGATCGTCAGGCCGATCCCGAACCCTCCGATCTTCGGCGCTCGCGGGTCGACCGCCGTGCAGAATACCGCGAAGACCAGCAGGAACGTGAGCAGGGCTTCGGTCAGTGTGGCCATGCCGAGTGAGAAGGTTTGCGGGTCGAAGGTGGGCGTGCCAAGCCCGGCGGCCTTGACGAGATCGATTTGCGCTTCGCTCGGCCCGGGGATGGTCATGCCGCGAAAGATGGCGTAGACGAAGAAACCGGCGACGGTCGCACCCGCAAGCTGCGCGAAGATGTATCCCACGGCAGTCGGGAAATCGATACGCCTTGTGAAGAGCATCGCGAACGTGACGGCGGGATTGACGTGCCCCCCGGAGATGTTCATCGTGGCGCTGACGGCGATGGACAGGGCGAGGCCGTGGGCGATGGCGATGCCGAGCAGGCCGGGTCCGTCGGGCCCGAGCTTCGTGGCCATGCAGATGGCCCCGGCACCGATGAAACTAAGCATGAAGGCGCCAAGGGCTTCGGCCGTGAGTTTGCTGGAAAGTGACATGGGGGTTCTCCCGCAGTCGCGCCGAGAAGGGAGCCGCGCGCGACGAGGTAAACTGTAGGTCTTCGGCGAAGGTGGCGTCAAGACGGGGCTCGTGCCGTTGTTTGCGGCCCGGCGCTGCCACGGCAGAGAATCGGTACAGCGGGGCGGCCGCGCGAAATCGCGGGGTTTCCTGACAAGGCGGGCGAAAAAAGTAACTCGTCGTGTTCCTGGGCGGGTGGTAAGCTGAAAGGCCTCATACGAGCGGAGCGGCGCGAGGGTTTGGCCGAATCGCGGTCGGATGCCGGGGCGGGCGGCAGGAGCCAGGAGGGCTGCGGCATGTTGAGCGAATCATCGACGCATCATGAATCCGTCGCCGGCGGGGCCTCTGTTTCGACGGCGCGGGAGACCGGCGCGGCGGCGCCCTGGCTGAAACGCATTGCATTCATCTCGACGACGCGGGCGGACGCGGGGATTTACGCGCCGCTGCTTGATGCGATTGCGGCGCGCGAGGCGTGGGAGCCGGTGCTTCTTGCCGGCGGCACGCACCAGTCTCCCGAACACGGCCGGACGCAAGACGAAATTCGTGTTCCGAAGCGGGCGCGGCTGGTCCCCGTCGACCACTTCATTCCCGGCGACGATCCGGTCGCGGTGGCCTGCAACACGGGCGCGGCCATCGGGGCGTTCGCCGAGGCGGTCGATCGATTGCGACCCGACCTCGTGTTCGTGTTGGGCGATCGCGCGGAGATGCTGGCGGCAGCGCTGGCGGCGACGTTGTGCGGGACGGTACTCGCGCACCTGCACGGGGGCGATGTGACGCGCGGGGCGTATGACGACGCCTGTCGCCATGCGATCACCAAGCTGGCGCATCTGCATTTTCCGGCCTTGCCCGATCATGCCGCGCGAATCGTCGCGATGGGCGAGGCGCCGTGGCGCATCCTGCCGACCGGAGCGCTCGCGGTTGATGCGCTGGCGACGTTCCGCCCCATCGAGCGTGATCGCCTGGAGGGTGTGCTGCCGCCGCGCGATCTTCGACCGCTCCTGGTGTTCCTGTTTCACCCGCAAACGTTGAATGCGCCGCCCGCGGCCCGGCAGATCGCCGAGGCGCTGGCGGGCGTGGCACAGTGGGACGGCCCGATGCTGCTGATCGGCCCCAATGCCGACGTGGGCCACGGCGCCGTGCGCAGCGCGATGGAGTCGTTTGTCGCGAATCGACCGAGCGCGCGGCTCGTGGCATCGCTGCCGCAGGCGGTCTTCTGGAGCGCGCTGGCCCATGCGGCCGTGCTGGTCGGCAACAGCAGCGCCGCGCTGCTGGAAGCGCCGAGCCTGCATCTGCCGGCGGTGAACATCGGAGACCGCCAGGCAGGCCGACACCGCGCTGCCAACGTCATCGATGTGCCGTGTGAGCGTGCGGCCGTCGCGGCAGCCGTGCAGTATGCGTCGACCGATGCGTTCCGCGCGCAGACGCGACAAGTCGTCAATCCGTATGGCGACGGGCACGCGGCCGAGCGTATTCTCGCGGTGCTGGATCGCTTGCCGCCGCGCGAGCGATTGCTGGTGAAGTAGGTTGGGCACAGCGCACCGAGTTCTTTGGTGTGCGGTGCCATGGGTGGGCAATGCCGATCGCGTCGAGTTGATCTGGTGCGTCGAGGACGCACCCTACGGTGTTCGATGCGATTCAAACGTCACGCACCTTACGGCGCGAGGTCGTACGCGACCATCTCTTTGTGATTGCGGGCCAGCAGCAGCGTGCCGGTCAGGGCGAAGTTGTTCCACGTGCGGCCTTTGAGCGCCTGAACCGCGCCAAGTTCTTCAAACTTCTCCGGCGTCGCGCGGACCAGCGCTAACTCGCCTTCTTCGGAAAGCACGATCAGATGCGCGGCCGAGGCGCTGGCCGCATCCGCGCCGGCCGGCTTCGATGTCGCGGCCGGTGTATCGGCCGGGCTGCCCGCGACCAGCAGCAGATTTCCGTGCCCGTACGACTTCCCCTTCCACTTGCGCTCCCCGGTGTCAAGGTTCAGGCAAGCGAGCGTACCTTCGTCCAGCCCGTAGACGTGCCCATCGAAGATGACCGATGCGCTGAACTTGTTCTTCATCTTGACGCTGGACCAAAGCTCTTTCGCGGTAAGAGTGGCGCCCTCGCGCGACAGTTTCACCAGCGCGCAGCCGTGTCCGTAGCCCGCCGAGACAAAGACGCGATCTTCGCCGATCGGAATCGGCTGCGAGCAGTTGATGCCCATGCTCGTCGGCCAGGGAAACGTCCAGAGGGTCTTCCCGTTCGCCGGGTCAATGGCGATCAGCTTGTCCGCGGCGAGATTCAGCACTTGGCGCGTGCCGAGCAGCGTGGCCGTCAGCAGCGACGTGTATCCCTGTCGCCCGACCTCGGCGTTCCATCGCGGTTTGCCGGTCAGCTTGTCATACGCCTGAATGGCCGGCGCGCGAACGCCGGAGCTGGTCACGAGAACCAAGTCGTCGACGATGAGCGGCGATCCGCTCATGGCCCAGGTCAGGTTTTCCCCGCCGAAGTCCTTCAGGACGTGACGGTTCCAGATGACATCGCCGTTGGCCGCCTTCACGCAGAACAAATGCCCCTCCGCGCCGAGGGAATAGACGCGATCGCCGTCGAGCGTGGGGGTCGCGCGGGGCCCGTCGCCGCCGAGTGTTTCGGTGAAGCGCGCGGGGTATTGCATCGTCCAGAGTTCGCGCCCGGTCGAGGCGTCGTAGCAGACAAGGGCTTCATCGCCGCGGCGCTGCTCCATGGTGTATGCACGGCCGCCGCCGAGGACAAAGCTCGAATAGCCTTCGCCGACGGGCTGGCGGTACAACTGACGAGGCGGCTTCCTGCTCCAGTCAAGCGAGATGGTGGATGCCACAATTCCGTCACGATTCGGCCCGCGAAAGCTGGTCCAGTCCGGGACGACCAGCGTTGCGGCGCGTTCGCCGGGTTTGATCGTGTCTTTTTGCTGGGCGCGGTGCGCTTCAAGCTGGTTGTATTGCCCCGGGCCTTTCGTGAAGTCGAGCGAGAAGCTGGTCCATCCTAGATCGCCGGTGAAATCCCACCACGGCTTGAGGCAAAGCAGCACGAGCAGCACAAACACCGGCGCGAACAGGATGCTCAACGCGGTCTTGGCGCCGGTGCGCCACGCGGTACGCCGCCACATCAGGGCCATGCCCACCGGATAAAACAGAAGCAGCAACGGGAGGACGACGCGCTTGCGCGGCAAAGGTCGCTGATCGAGCGGCAGGCCCGCATTGAGAGTCGGGGTGGTGGTCATGGCGGGATTGTAGCCCGGGCGGCCAGCGGCGAATGCGGACGCTGAAATCGGGCATCCGGCGGGAGTCCCCCTTGATTCAGGCCAACTCGGGTTTAGAATCAACCAGTGTCATTCCCGGCGGCGCGCCAGCGTCAAGCGAGGGGGCCGACGAGTGACCGACTCACCATGCCTGCATGGCTGCTGCGGGCCTTGCCCGCGGCGGTCCGACTCGACAAGCGACAGGAGCGGTTTCATGGAAGCGCATTCCAATCCTGAAGAACAGGAAAGCGGCTCGAACCCGATCGACGTTCACGACGTGGAGGTCAGCTCGGGGGCGAAAGAGCATCATCGCAACCCGAACCCGGCGATCAACCGGTTGTTCCGCGCCTGCACGAAGATGGGCGCCAGCGACGTACACCTGAAGGCGAATCAGCCTCCGCGCTTTCGACTCAAGGGCGAGATTCGCAAGAGCCAGGAGCCTGCGCTGTCGACCGAGGAGATCGAGGCAATGGTCTTCGAGGTGATCACCGACCGGCAAAAGCAATTCTTCATTGAGAACGGCGCGCTGGACTTCGCGCACCAGGTTCCGGGGCAGGATCGGTTTCGTGTGAACGTGTTCCGCCAGCGCGGCATGACGTCGATGGCGGCGCGGCGCGTCGTGAAAGACATCCAGGACTTCGAGCAGCTGCACCTGCCCCCGGTGCTGAAGGAAATATCCAGGCATCATCAGGGGCTGATCCTGCTCGCTGGCATCACCGGCTCGGGCAAGAGCACGACGATTGCCTCGATGATCAACTACATCAATCGCACGCGCGCCTGTCACATCGTGACAGTCGAAGACCCGATCGAGTACATCTTTGAGGACGACAAAGCGTTCATTAACCAGCGCGAGATCGGCATCGACGTGAAGAACTTCCACGACGCGCTCAAATACCTCATGCGCGAGGACCCCGACGTGGTGCTGGTCGGCGAAATGCGCGATCGCGATACGTTTGAGGCCGCCATTCACGCGGCCGAGACGGGCCACCTGTGCTTCGGCACGATTCACGCATCGACGGCCGCGCAGACCATCTCGCGCATTCTTGACTTGTTCCCCGAGGACGGCCGGGCGCAGGTCCGCCAGGCGCTGGTGTTCAATCTGAAGGCGATTGTCTGTCAGAAGCTGTTGCCCAGCATTCACCCGGAGCGATCGCGCGTGCCGTGCTGCGAGATCATGATCAACAACCCGTCGGTGCGAAAGCTGATCGCCGAAAGCCGCGACTTTGAAATCACCACGGTGCTCAAGAACAGCATCCACGAAGGCATGCAGGACTTCACCGAGGCGATTTACCAGCTCATTCAGGAAGAGTACCTGGACATGAAGCTGGCACTGGAAGTCGCTCCGAACCCCGAAGAGTTGAAGATGCGGCTGAAGGGGATTCGCTCCAAGGCAGCGGCGATCCTGTAGAAACGCCAAAACACCAATACGCCAAAACGTCAAAACAATCGAATTGGCTCGCCGTTTGGCGGGTGAGAGCGCGTGAACTACCCCATTTTCGTCGCGCCCGGTTACACTAGGTGGTCGGCGCGATTCGTTGGCTTCCAGGGCAAGCTTTCATGCCGCGGCTTGAAATCACATCGCAAGGCAAGACCCGGATTGTCCCGTTCACCGGGGCGCGATTGAGCATCGGCCGCCAGCCCGGCAACGATGTGGTGCTGGAGGACCCTGCGGCGTCGCGCAAGCATTGTGTCATCGAGCACGCCGGCGGCGCCTTCAAGCTGGTCGACCTCAAGAGTCACAACGGCACATGGATCGGCGAGAACCGCGTGCTGGAAGCCAACATTTCGCTGGGCGATTCGCTGCGCATCGGTGCGACGTTTCTTCGCATCCTGCCCGATGAGATCGCCGGCGCGGCGGCGAGAAAAGTGCTCCCCAAGGCGCAACTTGTAGAGGAAGTGCCGGAAGATCTGCCGCAGACATCGGTCGATCGGGACGTGGTGGCGACGACGCTGGCGGTGCGCTCGATGGTCAGCGGCCCGCTGGCGAAGCAACTGGCGACGCTGATGCAATCGTGCGTGAACGTGCCGCCGCCCGAGGGCGCGCCGCAGGTCGCACGCGATATTCGCCTGCTGAATCGCAAGAGCGAGACGGTCGCGCCGTCGGAGAAGGCGGGCGAAGCCCTGGAGGCGCTGCGGCAACTGCTCTTCGCCGCGTTTCGTGTGCGTGCGACCGACATTCACATCGAGCCGAAGCCCGAGGTGTACTCGATTCGTTTCCGTATTGACGGCCTGCTGCACGCCGTCGGCGACATCACGGCCAAGATGGGTGTGGCCGTGCTGAACGTCATCAAGATTCTGTGTGAGGCGGATATCTCGAAACGCAACGTCGTGCAGGAGGGGAGTTTCGCCGCCGAGCTGCCGACGCGCCGCGTCGACTTCCGCGTGAACCTGACGCCGACGTTGCACGGGCAGAAGCTGGCGCTGCGATTCCTCGACAAGGGCACGGTCCCGGGGCAGTTTGAAAACCTGGGCATGGAACTGGATGTTGTCGCCGAATTGTCGCGCATCTGTTCGCAGGACGCGGGGCTGATCATCATCGCCGGCCCGACGGGCAGCGGAAAAACCACCACGCTCTACACCGCGCTGCAGACGATTGACGCCTACACGCGCAACATCGTGACCATTGAAGACCCCGTCGAGTACGAACTGCCGAACACGACGCAGATCTCCATCGACCCGGTTCACAACCTCACCTTCGCCTCGGTGCTCTCCAGCGTCCTGCGGCAGGACCCCGATGTGATTCTCGTCGGTGAGATTCGCGACCAGGAAACCGCCAAGATGGCCATGCAGGCCGCCACGACCGGCCACCTCGTGCTCACGACCATTCACGCGCGCGACACGATCGGGACGATCTTCCGTCTGCTCGATCTGGGCGTCGAGCCGTTTCTCGTGGCGAACTCGGTCACCATGTGCATCAGCCAGCGGCTGGTGCGCGTGCTTTGTCCGTCGTGCAAGCGGCCGTTCAGACCGGATACGAAGACGATCCGCCGGCTGAATCTCGAAAGCCGCCAATTTGGAGATTTCTACGAAGCGGTCGGCTGCAAGAAGTGCATGAACGTCGGCTATCGCGGACGAATGGCGCTTTTTGAGACGCTCCTGTTCAGCCCGCAAGTGCGAGATGTGATTCTCACCAACCCGACGATCGGCGAGCTGCGCAAGGCCGCCGGCGAGTGGATGTTCCACACGCTCGCCGACAGCGGCTATCGCAAAGTGATCGAAGGCGTCACGACGGTGGAGGAAGTCGATCGCGTGGCCAGCCAGGGATAAGGCCCGCGCTTCAGGTCCGGCGTACCGTTCAAGTCCGGGTTGCTGACATCGCCAGCGATTCAAATTTTCCGAGCAACTGTCCGAACCATTCCATTGTCCGCTCGATCGGCGCAGGGGTGGTCATGTCCACGCCGGCCAGCGCCAGCACGTCCAGCGGATACTCGCTGCTGCCGGCCGAGAGAAACGCCTTATGGCCGCGCACGGCTGCCGCGTCGCCCGCGACGATCCGCCGGCCGATGTCGACCGCCGCGCAATGGCTGGTCGCGTAGGTGTAGACATAGAAGTTGCGATAGAAATGCGGGATGCGCAGACCTTCGACCTCCAGACAATCGTCAATCATCAGCGCGGGGCCGTAGTATTTCGCCACGAGATCGCGATACGCGCTGCACAGCCAGTCCCCCGTCAGCGGCCCGCCGCCCTCGGCGCGGGCGTGAATCATCCGCTCGTACTCGGCGAACATCGTCTGCCGTAGCACCGTCGTGCGGATGCTCTCGATCTGATCCTGCACCACGGCCAACCGCTCGGCGTCGGTCCGCGCGTGTTCGTACAAGTACTCGTCCAGGATCACTTCGTTGACGGTGGATGCCACTTCGGCGCAGAACGTCGCGTAGTCGCCGTATACGATCGGCTGCGTCTTCACCGTGTACCACGAGTGCATCGCGTGGCCCAGTTCGTGCGCCAGCGTCGAGCGGTCGTTGCGCGTGCCCTGGTAATTGAGCAGCAGGTACGGATGCGTGCGATAGCTGCCCCAGGAGTACGCCCCGCTGCGTTTGTCCTTTGTTTCATAAACATCGATCCAGCGATTGGCCGCCGCCTCGCGCAGCACGGCGGTGTAATCATCACCGAGCACCGCGAGGGACTGCGTGACCGTTTCCATCGCGTCGTCGTAGGGAATCTCCTCACGCGGGGCATCGAACATGGGAACGTACAGGTCGTATCCGTGCACGGCGTCGAGCTTGAGCAGTTTCTTTCGCAGCGCGACGTAGCGATGCAACTTGTCGAGATGTTGCCCGATTGCCGTGATGAGGTTGTCATACACCGCCACGGGGATGTTCGGCCGGTGCAAGGCCGCTTCGATGCAGGAGCCGAACCGCCGGGCGCGGGTGTAGAAAATGTGCTGCTTGACCTGCGCCGAAAGCGTCGCGCTAAGCGTGTTGATCTTCGCGCGATAGGTTTCATGCAGACCGATGAACGCATCGCGCCGCACGCGCCGATCCGGTGAGTACAGCATCGAGCCGTATCGCGCAGGAGTCAGGCGCACGTCCGCGTCCTGCTCGTCGCGGATGACCGGAAAGTCGAGATTCGTGTTCGTGAACCGGCTGAAGATGGATTCAGGCGCCGAGGCGATCTCGCCGGCCATCGCCAGCAACTCCTCCTCGCGCTCTGAAAGCACGTGCGCCTGTTGACGAAACAGATCGTCGAACATGTGACGATACACGGCGAGGTTCGCGTCGGCCGCCATCCACCCGCTGATCTTTTCATGGCCGACGGCGATCAGCTCCGGCGTCATCCAGCTCGTGGCCTCGGCGGCGCGAGTGGAGAGGGTGTGCGCCCGATCCCATCGACCTTGCGCGGTGCTCACCGACATGTCGAGGTGGTACGACAGCCCCGCGTAAAGGACAACGCGTTCGAGTTGCGTGCCGAGTTCGTCGTGGGCGGCGAGTGCGTCGCGCAGGTCGTTCGCGCTGCGCGCCAGCGTGCCGCGCCGCGCGGCGAAGGATGCGAGATCGGACTCGACCTTCTTGAATGCTGCCTCAAACGCGGCATCGTCCGCGAAGATGTCCGCGAGATTCCATTTGTGCCGCCCGTCGATCTGATCGCGCGTTGGCGCGGCCTTCGGTGTGCCGGCCGCAGTCGCGGATGCGCTGTGCGTCGCGCGAGGAATCGAAAGCTCATGGAGCATGGGAGTCATCCCTGACGGGTAGATTGCGTCGAGCGGGCGCCGAGTTACTTCTTCGCCGGCTCGACTGTTGCGCCGGCTGGCGCGGCCTCGGTGCCGAGCACGCGCTGAATGGCCGATCGCGTGAAAGTGATTTTCGTATTGCTGGACTCATCGACCTTGAGGGTGACTTCGTCATCCTTGGCATTGAGCACGGTGCCGAGGATTCCACCGGCGGTGACGACGCGGTCGTTCTTTTTCAAGGCCGAGAGCATGGACTCGCGCCGCTTTTTCTCGGCGCTTTGCGGGCGGATCAGGAGAAAATAAAACACCGCGCCCATGAGCAACAAAGGGAAAAGCATTTGCGACAGGCCCGGCGCCGGAGCAGGCGTGCCGGTAGCGGGGGCCGCTTGAGCGAGCAGAAACATCAGTTCCATCATTCCGAATCCTCGGTCGGCGGCGATGCGGCGGCCGCCTCACATGCTTCGAGCAGGCGCGGGAACGAACCGTCGGCGATGGCCGATCGGATCCGCGCCATGAATCGCAGATAATACGCGATGTTGTGCAGGGACACCAGAATCGGCCCGAGCATCTCATCCGCGAGGAACAGGTGTCGCAAATAGCCGCGTGAAAAATGGCGGCACGTGTAGCAGTCGCACGACGCGTCGAGGGGTTGCCTGTCCAGACGATACTTCGCGTTTCGCAGCCGCAGCACGCCCGCGTCGACAAACGCAAACGAGTTTCGCCCGTTGCGCGTCGGCATCACGCAATCAAACATGTCGATGCCGGCGGCGACGGCGCGGATGATGTCCAGCGGGCGACCCACTCCCATCAGGTAGCGCGGCCGATCAGCAGGCAAGCGGTGCGCGAACTGCCGCAGCAGGGCCGCCATGTCGTCGGGATGCTCGCCGACCGAGAGGCCGCCGACGGCGTAGCCGGGGAAGCCGATGTTCACCAGGGCATCGAGGCAATTCAGACGCAGATCGAGATCGAGTCCGCCCTGCACGATGGCAAAGAGCGCCTGGTCGCTGCGCCGCTGGGCCTGCTTGCACTGCCCGGCCCAGGCGATCGAGCGGCGTACGGTCGTTTCGAGCGATTCAGCCGTCGCGGGCAGGGCGGGGCACTGGTCGAAGGCCATGATGATGTCGGCGCCGAGTTGCTCCTGAATGGCGACGGCGCGAGCCGGGTCGAGGCGCATCGCAGCGCCGTCGATGTGTGACTTGAACGTGACGCCCTCGTCGTCGGCGCGGGTGAGGACGGCGAGCGAGAAGACCTGAAAGCCGCCGGAGTCGGTGAGAATCGGCCCATCCCAGCCCATGAAGCGGTGCAGGCCGCCCAGTGCGGCGACGGTTTCCTCGCCGGGTCGCAGGGTCAGGTGATACGTGTTGGCAAGGAGGATGCCCGCGCCGGCGGCCCGAAGCATGTCCGGGGTGAGGCCCTTGACCGAGCCGCGGGTGCCGACCGGCATAAAGACTGGTGTATCAACCGCGCCGTGGGGCGTGAGCAGGCGCCCGGCGCGTGCGTGGGTGGCGGAGCAGGCGACGAGCGGTTGATAGGTGACGGGGGCGGAGGTCATGGCGATGCGGTGTCAATCCGTGCGGCGGCGAATTGTGAAAATACAGAAGTCGTTTTACTGCGCGGCCGCGCGCCCCGTCGTGCGACGAACCCGACGCCGGTCCGCGCGTCCGGAAACGATAAGGCATCCCGCCCGCTTGACACAACCCGGCGATTTGTCATATAGTGAATCAGTCGATTGCACTCCGCTTCGGAGGGAAGCGGCCGCCGCCGGAGCATATCGGCCTTCGGCGAAGCGCGGCCGATTTTTTTGCCTCGCATTAGTTCAGGAGCGTGTCTTGCATGGATGTGGGAAAGCGGCGTAACGGTACGCACAAGCTGAACGGGAATTCGGCCACGGACGGTCACGGACAGCACGGCTCAAACGGTCAGCACACCGGCGGGAACGGATCCAACGGCGTCCCAGCTCGCCGCGCGAACGCGTCCGGCCCTGCCTCGCGGCGCACGCCCGTTTCGAAAGTGATTCAACCCATGGCCGCCGAGACCCCGGTGCCGCGCTCGTCGCTTTCGCCGACGGAGCTGGATCGCTATCGCCGCATGCTTCTCGCCAAGCGCGATCAGCTTCTCGGCGCCGTCACCCACATGGAAAACGAAGCGCTCGGCAAGAGCCGCTCCGAATCGGCCGGCGACCTTTCGCAGATGCCGATCCACATGGCTGACATCGGCACCGACAACTACGAGCAGGAGTTCACGCTGGGCCTCATCGCCAACGAGCGCGAGACGCTCAAGGAGATCGACGAAGCCCTCGTGCGGATCGACGCCGGCACTTACGGCGTCTGCCTCGGCACGCACAAACCCATCAGCAAGGCCCGGCTCGACGCCCGACCCTGGGCGCGCTATTGCATCGAGTATCACCGCCAGCAGGAACAGCGCGGCCGCTGAATGCGCCCGGTCATGGGATGAACGCGGTCGCCCCCGCGAAGGCGTGAGCGCGCCGGTCCAGCGCGCCGCCCCGTAGTCAATCACGTGCTGTTTAAGTAGTACCGCAGAGCGGATCGTATGATGTGCAAGAGTACGAAAGTGTGGGACCGGCCAATAGCCGGTCTGACACAGGCTATTAGCCTGTGCCACACAACATGAAAGCTAGTGCGTATCGATTTGGTGGCAAACCGCGCGCCGCTGCGATATCCTCCCGCGAATGTCGACCGACGCATCCACGATCCTGACCACCCCCGCCGCGCCGGCTTCTGCAGCCGATCCGGCCGAGCCGTGGGCCATGGGCCATCTTCCCAGTCACGTTCGCCTTTGGATCGCGACGATCGTCGGTCTTGTCGCCGACCTGTGGACCAAGGCGTGGGCCTTCGAGCGCTACGACGCCGATGACAGCGTTGAATTGATCAAGAATCTGTGCAGCCTGCGGCTGTCGCTCAACCCCGGCGCGCTGTTCGGCATCGGGGCGGGCCTGGCGCCGATCTTTGTTGGCGCGTCGGTGCTGGCGCTACTATTCGTGCTCTACCTCTTCGCCAATTCCGGCGCGAAGCGCTGGTCGATGCATTTCGCGCTCGGCTGCGTCCTCGCCGGCGCGCTGGGAAATCTCTATGACCGCACGACCCAGTCCGCCTACGTCGCGTATTTCCCCGATCGCGGCCGAATCGTCGGCACGCTGATTTCCGAGACGCCCATCGCAATTACGCTCGGCGACTTTCCCACTGGCGCCAATCCGCGGACGTATCCCAAACCGCCGGCCGACGGAAAGAGCGGCCTGCAGCCGGTCGTGCGCGATTTCATTCAGATCGAGGCGAAGATCGGCAACTTCGCGCTGTGGCCGTGGATCTTCAACATTGCCGATGCGCTACTCGTGGTCGGCGTCGGCGTGCTGCTGATTCATTTCTGGCGCGATCACAAAGACGCGCAAACCGCGCCGCAGGCGTGACGCAGTTCTAAAAGAGGCGTGACCCGATGAGCGAGACCAACGCGCCCTCGCCGGATTCCGCGACCCTCCCGCGCCGCGGTCTGCGCTGGTACTGGCGCGTCCCGTTGAAGTTGATCCTCTTCGCCATCGTGACGCACTTCGTCCTGTTTCCCGATCCGATCCAGTACGCCCGGCATTTGCGACACATGTCGAATTTCGACCGGATGATCGAGCCGGACGCTCCCGAACTGGCGGCCTGGGACGATGACCTGGCCGAATTGCGGCGCAGCATCAAGGACAAAGTGAAAGCCCAGCGAGACGCCGGCAAGCCCGTCAGCCCCGCCGTCGCGATGCAGCGCGAAGTGGAGCGATTTGTCTACGACAAAGTGAAGTACGAATGGGACTGGAATCTCTGGGGCAGCGCCGATTACATGCCCACCGTCGCGGAGATTTTTTCCAAGGCGCGGGAGAACAACGGCATCCTGCGAGAAGACTGCGACGGCCGCGCGGTTATCGCCGCGTCGCTGATGCGCCGGCTGGGTTATCAGTCGCGCATGGTGGCGGACTTGAAGCACATCTGGGTCGTGACGCCCGAAGGCGAATGGATGGGGCCGGGCAAATCAAAAGTGGTCGTCGCCACGTCGCAGGGCACGAAAGTGAACGTGCGTAGCGCCATCAGCGAAGCGCCGGCCTCGCTCGCGTTTGGCATCGCCGTGTTTCCGTTCTCGCGCGAGTTGATCATCGCCGCGGCGGCGTGGCTGTTGCTGCTGCATCGCGGGATGCCGCGCTGGACGATCGGCGTCGCGGCGATGCTTCTCGTGCAGGGGCTGCTCTTCATGCGGGTGGAAAAATCGCAACCCGATCCACTGACCGGCGATGTGTCGAACTGGCCGGCGTGGGTGGGCCTGGTGCATCTCCTGATCGGCCTGACGCTCATGGTGTGGTTTTCCGCGCGGGCGCGGCGGCAAGCCCTCATGCAAACTCGCTAAAAAAACGGCCTCGGGCGCTAGGAGCCGCCGGATTCGATGTGGTACGATGCCTCCGTGAAGCATTCGCGTCAGCGCTGGCGAGCGCGCGACGCTCGGAGGGAACTCATGACGCCATCAATCGTTCGTTCGGTCTCAACGGCACTTTTCTGCGCAGCGATCATTCCGGGCGCGGCTGCACGCGCCCAGTGGACCGCTGACCCGTCGGTGAATACACCTGTCTGTACCGCATCGGGTGATCAGGTGCAGCCGAAGATTCGCAACGCCGCGGGCGGCGCGAGCTACGTCAGCTGGTTCGACAACCGCACCGGCGGGTACGACGTGTACCTCCAGCGGCTCGATGCGGCCGGCGTCCCGCAATGGACCGCCAACGGAATCGAGATCGCCGACCGCTCGGTCAGCTCGACCGAGGATTACGGCCTCGCGGTCGATGGCGATGACAACGCAGTGCTCGTCTATGGTCTGGTGAACTTCACATCGCTTGCGGTACAAAAGATCGACCCCTCCGGCAACAAACTGTGGGGGCCAAGCGGCGTCGTGTTCAGTACCGCCGACAGCCACAGCCCGCGCGTCGCGGTCACCACCGACGGCTATACGATCGTCGGCTGGAGCGAAGGCGCCGGATTGATACTCCACAAACTGGATGCCAACGGCGCACTGCAATGGGGACCGGGTGGCGTGTCCATCACCGAGGCGTCGCGCAGACTGTTGCTCGCCGATCTGCAACCCGGCGACAACGGCAGCGTCATCGCCCTGTGGGTACGCTGCGGCGGCACGAATTGCATCACCAGCAACAAACACTTGTATGCCCAGAAGTACGACGCCGCCGGTACGCCGCTTTGGAACGGCGGCAGCCCGCGCATCATTTTCGACGGCACTTCCTCGCTGCAGAACGCGACGTTCCCGCCGTTTCTTCCGGATGGCGCGGGCGGCGCGGTCTTCGGCTGGTATGAAAACGGCGGATCGCGCAACGCTTACGTGCAACACGTCGATGCCGCGGGGAATGAACTGTTCCCGCACAACGGAGTCGCCTCGACCGGCGTGACGGCCGGGCGCATTCGCATCTCGGCGAGCGTTGCCTATGACGCGGCCGCGAACGAGATATTTCTTAGCTCGGTGGAATCGTCCAGCCCCACGCAGAACATGTGGGGCGTGCGCGCGCAGCGGTTCGACGAGGCCGGCGCGAGGCAGTGGACCGACGACGGCGCCGTGCTCGCGGCGATGGACGCGTCGCAGGAAGGATTTGATCGGACCGTCGCCTTCGGCGGCGGCTGCATCACGCACTGGTTTGAAGACACCGGCGGCGGCACGGCCGTCGTGAAGTCGGCGCGGCTCGATTCGAGCGGCGCGCACGAGTGGTCGGGCTCGCCGTTGCTTGCATCGACGCGCCCGAGCGGGAAGAACCGACTCGACGTGGCGATGGACGATTGCGGCATGAGCAAGCTGGTGTGGTCAGACGGCGCCAGCGGCGGCGGGCAGGATATTTTCGTGCAGAATGTCCGAGCCAATGGCACGCTCGGCCCGGCTGTGCCGACTCCGCCGGGTGATATGAACTGCGATGGATCGGTGACGCTGGGGGATGTGGACCCGTTTGTGGACGCCCTGCTCGATCCAGTCGGCTACGCCGCGGCGAACAGTTGCTGCCCGATCTCGAATGGTGACATGAACAGCGACACGTTCATCGACGGCCTGGATGCGGCGGGGTTTGTGGACGCCCTCGTGCCATAGGCGCTACCAGGAAGCGAGGAAGCCTACGGGGTGCAATCCGTAGGCTTCACGTTCGCGATCTTCAATCCTGCTTCGATCGGCAAGCTGCTCACTCGGCCTTGGCTTCGGCTTCGCCGGCGGCTGCCGGGGCGGGCTTGTTGCGGCCGCGGAGCTCGTCGATCTCTTTCTTGGCCTCGGCGTACATCTTGTAGGCTTCCGTCTTGTTGCCCTTGCGATACTCGATGGCGGCCAGCTTCCGCTTACGCTTGATATCCTTTGACTTTCTCACGGCTGCGAATCCTCCAGAATCTTCTCGGCGATGCGAACTAGCGTTTTGAATTACGGTACTTCCGTCGGGTTCGGCCGGCCGCCGCGGCGGCTAGGCCGAGCCAAGTAGTATATCACAATTCGTGGAATTGGCGTCGGGGTGTTGGTCGAACGAATTCGCGGGGGAAATTAGACAATGCATCGCGATGGGCCGGCTGGGCGGGCGGCTTGATGGGCGCGGCAGGTTGAGCCGGGAATGACTGGAGTTGGGGCGTGAAAACGGTCGAAAAAAAACGGAAGGCGGTGTCGGAAAAGCCAGGGGGCCGGAATGCTGTAAGTGGCGATTGGGAATAAGGTTGTGGCTGCATGAAAAGCCGTTAAAATCGCATGAAATTGGCGGTTGACAGGGTGCGCCGTCCCGCTACATTACTGTGCTGCGAATCGCAAGCGCAGAACGGTTGATTCGAAGCGAATTGGCCTGCAAGAGAAAGGCGGAGACAGCGAACTGAACGCAAACGCCGACACGCGAGTTTGACGGCATCGACGAAGAGTGAGGTAGGCAACGGTTTCTCCGAGCCACCGCAATCGTCGGTGGCTTTTTTGTCGCCGGTCCGTGACGGAAGTGGGCGGAGTCAAGTGCCCGGTGGAGAGATGGGCGACAAAGTTCGGGCTCGTAGCTCAGTTGGTTAGAGCGCGTCCCTGATAAGGACGAGGTCACAA